>DASXBJ010000113.1:0-16812 GCA_036491755.1 Candidatus Dormiibacterota bacterium | reverse complement strand
GGATCGGCGTGGGCAGCTCCCATTCGATGGATCGCACGTGCCATGGGTCGGCAGGCGCGACCTGCTTGCTGAAGAACCAACCCCAGATCACGATCACCGCAAAGAACAACATGGAGCTGAACAGCACGTAAGCCCAGATCGTCACCCAGTCATTGAGCCCCTGCAGGCTGGGCGCGTAGCTGGAGACGCGGCGGGGCATGTCGAGCAGCCCGGCAGCGAACAGAGGCGTGAAGGCCAGGTTGAAGCTGATGAACATCCACCAGAAGTGGATCTTGCCAAGAGTCTGGTTCAGCATGCGGCCGGTCATCTTGGGGAACCAGTAGTAGATGGCCGCCACGATGGCGAAGATCTCGCCGCCGACGATGGTGAAATGGAAGTGCGCCATCGAGAAGTAGCTGCCGTGCAGCGTGATGTCGCTCGGCACGTCGGAGAGGAAGACGCCGGAGATTCCGCCGATCAGGAAGTTGTAGAGGAAACCGAGACAGAACAGCATCGGCACCGTCATCGAGATCCGCGCGCGCCACAGCGTGCCGAACGCGACCAGGAACACGATGCCGGTCGGGATCGAGATCATCTCGGTGGACAGCATGTAGAACGGCCGGAGCGCCGGCGCGATGCCGCTGACGAAGAGGTGGTGCTGCCAGACGAACCAGCTCAGCAGCGTGACGCCGAGCAGGCCCACGACCGCGATCCGATATCCCCACAGCGGCTTGCGGGCGAAGTGCGGGATGAGCTCCATCACGATGCCGAAGGCGGGCAGGATGAAGATGTAAACCTCTGGGTGACCGAAGATCCAGAACAGGTTCTCCCAGAGATATGGGCTGCCGCCTTTGGACGAGATGAAAAAGGTCGTGTTCATGCTGCGATCGAGCGCCTGCATCGAAAGGGCCGCGGCCAGCACCGGCGCCGCGAACGTGCCGAGGATCGAGGCCGAGAAGACCCCCCACACGAAGATCGGCAGGCGTGTCCACGTCATCCCCGGCGCGCGCATGCAGATGATCGTGGTCAGCATGTTGACGCCGGACACGACCAGGGCGATCCCGATGAGAGTGAAGCCGACGATGTAGCTGTCGAAGCCCTGGCCCGCCTGCTCCGCGAGCGGTGTATAGCCGGTCCAACCTGTCTGGAACCCGCCGAAGATCGGCGTCAGCAGCATGATCACGAGCGCGGGGGGCACCAGCCACAGCGACAGCGCCTCGAGCCGCGGGAAGGCCATGCGGTTGGTCCCGATCATCAGGGGTACGAAGAAGTTCCCGAATGGCCCGACGATCGCAGCGCTGGCCACGAACACCATCAGCACGCTGTGCATGCTGACCAGGGTCAGGTACTTGTCAGGCGGAAAGACCGGGGTGTCGGGAGACAGGAGGTTCGTTCGGACGAGCATCGCTCCGATGCCGCCGAACAGCATCGCCATCAGCATCGCGATTAGGTACTGGACGCCGATGACCTTGTGGTCATGGCTGAGGTTGATGTAGCGCCAGAGTCCCCTGTACTCGTCATAGCCCGGCTGAGACGGGGTCTTCCAGCCGAAAAGCCGGCCCAATGGGTAGGTGGCGAACCCAATCCCGACGAGGAACATGATCGTGCCCAGCGAGTAACCGAGCAGAACGCCGGTGTTCAGGCCGTCGTTGAAGCCGAACCCGTTGCCGATCTGCACGCCGACGTAGTACCCGGCTATCCCCAGGATCGTGCCGGTGACGATGTTGGTCGGCAGGACCAGGCGCCGCTCGCTGGGCTCCAGGTAGGTTCCTCCGGTGGTCAGAGCTTGCATTTCAGCTACGTCCCCTTGACTCGCGGGCTCGGGAAATACTCGGGCGCGTACGGCGGCAGCTTCAGGTCAGACTGCGAGGACTGGAGGGCGGACGCCCACGCGGCGAAGTCCGACTGGCTGACGACCTCCCCCTGCGTGTCGACCATGTTGCCGTGCCAGATCCCGCACAGCTCGGCGCAGCGGACGGTGAAGAACCCGGTCTTCCTGGTCGTCACGTACGTGATGTTGTCCACGCCCGGGTTGGCGTCGGCCTTGACCCCGAGCTGGTAGGCCCAGAACGAATGAATGATGTCCGTCGACGTCACGTGCAGCTCGACGTTGGCGTTGACCGGGATGACCAGGTGCGTCGATTCCGCCCCGCCGTAGCCCGGGTATCGGTACGTGAAATACCACTGCTGCGCGATGACCTGAACCTGCAGCCGGTTGCCGGCCGAGCTGCCCACCTCGTCAGTGCTGGAGCCCAGTGAGCTCGACGAGGTGAAGCTCGTCGCCGCCACCGAGTTCGACAGCCCGTTGATCCCGATCCCGGCCAGGAGGAACACGATGACCGCGGTCGCGATGACCCACGCCCACTGCATTCGCGCGTTGCCCAGCCTTGGCGGCCCATCCTCCAGCGCCCCCGGAGCCTGGCGGAACGCGAAGGCCGAATAGAGGACGAACAACACCACCCCTATGAACACCGGCGTGGAGAGGATCAGCATCAGTCGCAGCAGCGAGCTCTCGTCGACGCTCTGCTGCGACTGGTCGCCCGGAGGCATGTTCACCTGCATCGCGACCACCACGCCGATGACGCTGAGCACCGCCCAGGCGATGGCAAGACGCAGCGTGTGTGTTCTTTCGGGTCGATTCACCATCTGCTACTGGACGACCAGGAAGCCGCCCATGTAGCCGAGCGTCTGCATTGGCCCGCCGTTGCCGTAGATGGTCCCGGAGCCACACGGGACGAAGCACTGCCAGTGATAGACGCCGGCCTTGCCCACCTGGAACGAGAAGGTGATGACGTTGAAGCTGCCCGCCGGGGCCGCCGTGTTCAGGCCCTCGAGCGGCACGAAAACGCCCAGGTCGGGGATCGCAAACGTGTGCGCGGCAGTCGCCGCGTCGTCGATCTTGCTGAAGTCACCCTCCTGCGGGTTGCCCTGGTCGTCGAAGTAGCTCATGTGGAAGGTCCCGCCGATGATGCCCTGCGCCTTGGACCAGTAAGGGTTGCGCAGGCCGGAGGGCGTGTCCTCCTGGTCGATCACCATCGTGACCACGGAGTTGGCCGGCACCTTGTACGTGGTCGTCGGCAGGTAGCCGACCCACGTCGGATGCGGATCGTTGGGCCTCGGGTTTTCGATCGCTGCGCCGACGGCACCCACCACCTCGACGTGGATCACCGTCTCCGTCTGGCCGGATCCCGCGGTCGCCACGCGTGGCTGAGAGGCGGCCTCCGAGCTCATCGTGTAGGGGAACGTCTCGATGAACCGGCCGATGAAAAGCGCGACGAGCGCGGACAGGACGGCGACCGCCACGACGACGACCGCCAGGCGGTACGCAAATCTGGGACCTGTCGTCGTTCTCACCTGTCACCGGGACATTAGCAGTACGAAATCCGCTTGTAAATCCCCGAACTTGCTCGAAGAAACACGAAACGCAACGTGGCGGTGGCTCAGGCCCGGTCGAGGACCTGCACGTCGGTCTCGAACGCGCCGGTCTCCGGAACGTCCTGGAATCCGACCCGCTCGTAGCCGCTCCGATCGATGAGATAGATCACCGAGCTGTGCGCCAGGTCACCTCCGCCTTGCGCCGGCTGCACCGAAACTCCGTACGCGGTCCAGACACCTTGCAGGTCCGAGCGCGAGCCGGTGAGCCAGTGGTAACGCCGGCCGAGGCCGTGCGCGGTCGCGAAGGCGGCGATGGTCGCCGGGCTGTCGGCCTCAGGCCGCACGCTCACGATGACGACCTCGAAGGGCGTGCGCCGATTGACGTCGGACTGGGCGGCGCCGAGAAAGGCGGCTTGCAGCGGGCAGAGGTTCTGGCACTGCGTATCGAGGAAGGTGAGCGCGACGACCTTGCCTCGAAGTCCGCGTAGTGACACGTTGGCGCCGGTCTGGTCGCGCAGGGTGAAGTCCGGGGCCGCGAGCTGCCGAGCGTCCATCACGAGGCCGCCGCTCAGAACCGGTTGCGGCGCCGGCGTCAGCCAGCGCGAAACGACGAGCCCGGCGAACACGCCGACGACGGCCGCGAGCGCAACGAGCCACGCGGCAAGGTAGATCCGCGATTGGCGTGCGGTCAGTTGGAGTCGGCCCACCGTGATACCGCCGGGAAGGATAGCTCGGCCTCGAGTAACCCGTCCGGGTACTTGTAGCGCAATGACCGTGCACATGAACGCGGAGCAGCTTGATCTCGAGCTGGCCCGCAGGGGCTGGAACGCAACCGACCTCGCGAAGGCGTCCGGCTGCAGCGCGGCCACCATCTCAGGCGCGCGGCGCGGACGGCCCATCAGCAGCTCCACCCTGTGCAAGATCGCCGAGGCGCTGCGCAAGACCCCGGTGATTCCGGGCATCGACGGGCTGATTGGCACCGGAAACGTGGCCTCGGACGGACAGGCCGGGCGCGTTTAGGTTTCGCCAATCCGGCGGCGCAGCCTCGTGACGCGCTTCTCGGAGCGCTAGGCTGAGTACCGTGTTCAAGGTCGAAGAGCTTGCCGGCGTGCTCCCTGCACTGGTGTCGCCGCTGCGGCGCGACGGGACCGTCGACCAGGAGGCCATCCCGCGCCTGGTGGATCACGTCCTGGACGGCGGCGTGCGCGGCCTCCTCGCGTTGGGCTCCACCGGCGAGACCGCGTCCCTCGACGAGAAGGCGCGGCGTCAGGTTCTCGGCGCCGTGGTCAAGGCCGCGGCCGGCCGCGTGCCTGTGCTGTGCGGCGTGGCGCAGACTCACCTCGCGGCCGCGCGCGCCGAGGTTGAGGCAGCCGCTGCGCTGGGCGCCGACGCGGCGCTGGTCGCCCCGCCTTTCTATTACCTCATGGACCAGGCGAGCATCCTTGCGTTTTACCGCGAGCTCGCCCGCGACAGCCCCCTGCCCATCCTCCTCTACCACATCCCGCCTCTCACCAAGGTGGTCAGCGAGCCCGCGACGGTCGCCACGCTGGCGCACGAGGGAACGATCGTCGGGATCAAGGATTCGAGCCGCGACTTCGAATATTTCGAGGGGATTTGCATCGCCACGCGTGACCTGCCGAAGTTCCGCATCTTCACGGGCAGCGACACGATGCTGCTGCCCTCGCTGGCGATGGGAGGCGCGGGCACGATCTGCGGCGGGGCCAACGTCGCGCCACACTGGGTGGTTCGCACCTACGACCAGTACCGAAGTGGCGACCTGGAAGGAGCGCGCCAGACCCAGGACGCCCTCTATCAGCTGGTGCTGGCGGTGCGAGCCGGCGTGTTCCCGGGAGCGATCAAGATGGCGCTGCACTACCAGGGCGTGTGCGAGCCATGGCTGGCTCCTCCCGTGCGGCAGCTCGACGAACGCCTGCAGCCGAAGCTTCGCGAGCAGTTGGAGACGTGGGGCCTTCTCAGGTCGCCATCGATGGGCACGCGCCAGGCAGTCTGAGAGCCTGAGGGGGAACCGCCCCCTCGATGCGGCGACGCGCGCCCACGATGCCGGCAGGGTCGCCGTTATCCTCGTCCCACGTGATCCTCTCCATCGGTGACCTGCTGCTCGACATCTCGATCGTCCCCGACGGCGAGATGCATCCCGACGACGATGCGGCCGCGGTCATCAGCATCGGTGGAGGCGGCCAGGCGGCCAACTTCTGCGCGTGGTCGGTCGCGCTGTCAGAGCCGGCGCGCCTGGTGACGCGCGTTGGCGATGACGATCGCGGGCGTCGCCTGGTGGCTGACATCGAGGCCAAGGGCGTTGATGTGTGCGCCGTCTGGGCGCTGGAACCCACCGGCGCCATCGCGGTCCTCGTCGAGCCCGGCGGCAGGCGAACGATGGCGACGCAGCGCGGAGCCAGCGTCGGTCTCAGCCCGGAGGATCTCGTCGAGGCATGGTTCGACGGAGTCAAGCTGATCCACGTGCCGGCCTACTCGCTCTTCGTCGAGCCGCTTGCCTCGGCCACGCGGGCCGCGATCGGCCGCGTGCGCGACGGCGGAGGGATGCTGGCGATCGACCTTTCCTCGGCGGCGGGGCTGCGCGAGTTTGGTCCGTCCCGAATGGCATACGTCCTCGCCCGCCTCAAGCCGGAGGTCCTGTTCGCGACCTCGGCAGAGGCCGAAACGCTGGGAGTGGCGCTCGAACACCTGGCGCAGGTGCCGGTCATCAAGCTTGGCCGCGCCGGCTGCACCATCTTCGGCCGCGCCGTCCCGGCGCCCGAAGCCCGCGTCGTCGATCCGACCGGCGCCGGGGACGCGTTCGCCGCCGCCTTTTGCGCCGCGTGGCTGCACGGCGCGACGCCCCATGAGGCTGCCGAGCAGGCGGTGGCGGTCGCCGCCGACTCGACCACGCGAGCTGGAGCCAGGCCGAGTTGAACGACCTGCTCGAGGTTTCGCCTGAGGTCGCCGCGGCGATCGCCGCTGGAAAGCCCGTCGTCGCGCTCGAGACCTCGATCGTTGGTCAGGGCCTCCCGGCCCCTCACAACCTGCGCGCCGCGCGCGGTTGCGAGGCCGCGATAAGAAAGGAAGGCGCGGTGCCGGCCACGGTGGCTGTCCTGGACGGCCGGCTGCGCGTCGGCCTGGCTGACGATGACCTGGTGCGGATCGCCTCGGGCGCGGTCAAGGTCAGCTCGCGGGACCTTGGTCCAGCGCTCACCAGGCAAGCGGTCGGGGCGACCACCGTGGCAGCCTCCATGCGCATCGCCGACATGGCGGGAATCCGCTTTTTCGCCACCGGCGGGATCGGGGGCGTCCACCGGGGGCATCCTGAAGACCAGTCCGCCGACCTCGAGGAGCTCGGTCACACTCCCGTTGCGGTGTTCTGCGCCGGCGCGAAGATCATCCTCGACCTGTCGACCACGCTCGAAAAGCTGGACAGCCTGGCCGTCCCCGTCCTGGGCTATGGCTGTGACGAGTTTCCCGCCTTCTACACGCGGCACAGTCCTGGCCGCGTGACCCGCGTCGATGGGGCCGGGGAGACCGCAGACATTCTGCGAGCCGCGTGGGCGACCGGCTCGCGCGGAATCGTGATTGCGATCCCTCCCCCCTCCGAGCTGGAACGGGCGGCAGAAATGGCCGAACAGGCCGTGCGCGAGGTGGCCGGAATCTCGGGGGCCGACGTCACGCCCCGGCTGCTGGCGCGCATCGCCGAGCTTTCCGGAGGCAGGTCGGTGGAGGTCAACGTCGAGCTGGTCATCAACAACGCCCGGGTCGCCGCCGAGGTCGCGGGCGCCTATTTCCGACGCGGTTAGGCCTTGGCCGAAGACCGGCGGGCCGAAACCGGCCCGCCGGTCCAGACAACTGTTCCTTACTGCTCCATCTTCATGAGCCCGAAGGCGGCGCCCTGCGGATCCGATACGATCGCGAACCGCCCGCCGGGAAAGTCCTGCGGCGCGAGCATCTCGTGCCCGCCCTCGTCGACGGCCTTCTGGAAAGCCTTATCGACATCGTCAACCCCGAAGTAGACCAGCCAGTAGGACGGCACCTGCTCGGGCACCATCGAGTTCATCTCCATCCCGCCGGCGATGCTCTCGTCGTCGAGCTTGAACTCGGTGTAATCAGGCTGGCCCTCGCCCATCGGGGTGGTTTTCTCGCCCCACCCGAACACATCCATGTAAAACGCCTTGGCCTTGGCGAAGCCACGCGCGCTGAGCTCGGCCCACGCAAAGGTGTTGGGCTGGTTCATCACGTCGGCGCCCTGCATCTCCTTGGGCTCCCAAACTGAGATGAACGCGCCGGAGGGGTCCTGGTACACGGCCATGCGGCCCGACGTCAGGACATCGAACGCGGGGGCGATCACCTTGCCGCCGGCGGCCTCGACCTTCTTGGCAATCCCGTCGGCGTCATGCGTGCCGATGTAGACCATCCAGGCGGATGGGCCGCTCGGGTCCTGCAGGGGACCCATGCCTGCGATGTTCTTGCCGCCAAGGGTCGCCAGCATGTACCCCCCGGCGTCCGCGCGCGGATCGTCGAGCTTCCAGCCGAAGAGCTTTCCGTAGTACTTTCGGGCCCCTTGGGGATCGGCCGTGGAAAGGTCGACCCAGGTCGGAGCGTTGGCGACGAATGTCTTGGTATCTGACATGGCCGAGTGCCTCCTTGGAACCTGGTTCTGACGAGCGGGGCGCGACCCGAAATGCACACCCCAGAGCCGCCTTCCATTGTGCTCCCCGACCGTTAAGACCTGGGGGGAATCGCAGAGCCGCCTCAGGCGTTGTTACAGCGATGGCCCAAACCGCACCGGTCGACCTGGTCGTCTTCTCCGACTACGTTTGACCCTGGTGCTACATCGACTCGGTCCGAGTCGAGCAGCTCGAGCGCGAGGGGTTGGTCCGGGTCACGTGGCTGCCCTATGAGCTGCACCCGGAAGCGCCCGTCGGAGGCATTCCGCGCGATCAGTACTTTGGCCGCGCCCGCTCGGAGCAGATGCGAACGCACCTCCAATCGATCGCCCAGGAAGTGGGGCTCACGATGGAGCCGCGAGACGTGCTCATCAACTCGCGGCGTGCGCTCTCGGCCGCCGAGTTTGCTCGCGAACAGGGCAAGTTCGATGCGATGCATTCCGCACTGTTCAAGGCACACTGGGAGCTGACTGGGCGCCTGGAGGACGTCGACGACCTGGTGCGCATCGGGGCCGGCATCGGACTCGACGAGGCAGAGCTGCGATCCGCGATCCAGGACGATCGCTACGAGGCCGTGCTCGACGAGAACCGCCGGGTCGCCACCTCGGTCGGTATCGATGCAATCCCCGCGCATATCTTCGGCCGGCGCTATCTCGTGGTCGGCGCCCATCCGTATGAGTCGTTCCGCCAGGTCGTGGATCGCTTGACACAGAGCGGGTGAGGATCGTCTCCCTGCTCCCTAGCGCGACCGAGTCTCTTTTCGCGCTCGGGCTGGGCGGCCAGCTGGTCGCCGTGACCCATGAGTGTGACTTTCCGCCCGAAGCCTCCTCCCTGCCCTGTGTCACGCGTTCGACCCTCGGCCTCGGCGGCCAGGCGAGCGCAGGCATAGAGGCCGCTGTATCGCAGGCCGCGCTCGAGGGCCGCTCTCTCTATGAGGTCGACACCGACGCCATCCTGCGGCTGCAGCCCGACCTCGTGGTCGCCCAGGACATATGCGACGTATGCGCCATCCCCGCCGAGCAGGTCGCCGGCGACCTGGCGGGCATCCCGATGATCAGGCAGCACCCGCACACCCTCGCCGATGTGCTTTCCGACATCGAAGAGCTGGCCACCGCGTGCGGAGCCTCAGCGGCGGAACTGATGCAAAGCATCGACGAGCGCCTCGGAGCCGCCACCCGTAAGGCCGCCTCCATGCCGCGCGTCCGCGGCGTTTTTCTGGAGTGGCTGGATCCGCCGTATCGCGCGGGGCACTGGACGCCGGACCTGCTGGCGCTGGCCGGGATCGACGACCCTCTCGCGCGGGCGGGCGTGCCTTCTGTCGCGCTCTCCTGGGACGACGTCCAGTCGGCGCGGCCAGAGCTCCTGATCCTGGCGCCATGCGGCTTCGATCAGGCGCGGGCAGCCAGGGAAGCGGAGCTCGTGAGCAGGCAGATCGAAGCCGTGGGCGCGAACCGCGTCGTGGTGCTCGACGGCTCAGCCTATTTCAACCGGCCGGGACCCCGATTGGTCGATTCGCTGGAGCTGCTGGTCGAGCACCGCCTCTAGCGGCGAAACTGCTTGGCCAGCGCTTCCTGCGTCCCTGTCAGCAGGTCGCGCAGCCGCCGCGCGTCGGCGCTGAGAATGGAGCTCCGGCCGACCGATCTCTCCTCCAGCAAGCCGGCTTCGCGCAGGACCTGGACGTGACCGCTGACCGTCGGCTGCGAAAGGTGCAGGTGCCGGGCAAGCTCGGTCACCGAGGCCGGCTCATGCGCGACCTGCAGCAAAATGGAGAGTCGCGTGGGATCCGACAGAGCCTTCATGTTCGAGGCGACATGGAGTGCCAGCCGGCGGCGCTCCTCCTCGTCGTCGGCGCGCTGGATCCCGCGGCCCATGTACATCATCCCGTCGAGCTCGATGACATGGATCTCGCCGCCGAACCACGAAGGCGAGAGCACCAGGTTGCCCCGGGCGGCCGCGACGTCGGCCAGCGCGTCGAGGTCGGGACGGCCCGGCCAGATCTCGGAGCGCTCCAGGATCTCGCGATAGCCCACCCCGGCATCCAACCGGCGGCGCCAGTCGGCCGCCGCCGCGATCACCGCGGACCTGCCGGTCGACTGCCACTCCTCCTCCACCATCTTCCAGGCCGACTGCAGCAGAGACCCATACTGCTTGCGCAGCGCAGGCTCGCCGCGCAGCCGGTCCAGCCGTGCTCGGATCGCGGCACGCTCGGCGTCCGACTCCGACAGCAGCGACGGCGTCCCCGGCACGGCGCACGCGGCATCGAGGCCGGAGAAAAATGCAATCAGGTCCGGGTCGAGCAGGGTCCCGCTGCGCCGGGCCAGGACGTTCGCCTCGGTAAAACCCCGGATGCGATCGGCCCAGAAGCCGACCAGCGCGCGGCCCATCTCGAGGCGGATCGCCTCCACTTTCGAAAACCAGCTCTTGAGCGGATGGCTCGCCTGGCCGTTGTGCAGGATCCACATGAGCTCGATGGGCGCGGACGGGGCGATCTGGATCGGGGCCGGGGCGATCGGCTCGCTCGCAATTGGCATAGGTGCTTACCTATATTAACACCTTGCATGCCCCAAAAGCCGTCTCTTAACCAACCCTGCGGCTATAATCATGGCCGTGGACCAATACTCCAGGGAGAGATGGGTGCTGGATCGCCATGACGAGATGGCGCAGCAGGCAGAGGTTCGCTCGCGCCTGCTCACCCCCGCCGCCGGCCTGCAGATGGGCGAACGGGTGGCCATGCTGCTGCGCCGGATGGCCGATCGGCTGGACATTCCGGGGCCCCCGCGAAATCACTGCGAAGCCTCAGATCTCGTGCGTCTCGGCGACTCGGACGCCGAGACGCCGAACTTCAGGGCATCGAGCTCCTAGCAGCCGCCCCAGATTGCCCCGCGCCGGCGCCTCTGTTCCGCTCTGCCAAGTCAGCCTGTGGGCCGTCTAGCCGTGGCCGCTGCCGCGATCGAGGCCGTTGAGCTGCGCAAGACGTACGTCACGACGCGTGGGGTGTTCCGTCGCGAACGGGTCGAACGGGCAGCCCTCAAGGGCACCAACTTGAGCATTGGCCGCGGGGAGCTGTTCGGTCTCCTGGGCCCGAACGGGGCCGGCAAAACGACCATGGTCAAGATCTTCACGACCCTGCTGCTGCCGACCTCGGGCCTCGCCGGCATCCTGGGCCACGACGTCGTCAAGGACGCGTCCGCCATCCGCAGGCGAATCGGCTTCGTCTTCGGTGGCGAGCGAGGCCTTTACTGGCGCCTCTCGGGTCTGGACAACCTTCGCTACTTCGCCGACCTCTACCGCATACCTCCCGAGGTCTCGCGCCGGCGCATACCTGAATTGCTCGAGCGGCTCGGGCTGCTCGGCCGCGAGCGTGACAAGGTCGAGCACTACTCACGAGGCATGAAGCAGCGGCTGCACCTTGCGCGCGGTCTGTTGAACGACCCCGAGGTCCTGTTCCTGGATGAGCCCACCATCGGCCTCGATCCCGTCGGGGCGCGAGAGCTCCGATCGATTGTCAGGGAGCTCGCCGATGCCGGCAAGACCATCTTCCTCACCACCCACTACATGTTCGAAGCCGATGCGATATGTGACCGGATCGCCGTGATCAACCATGGAGAGGTGCTGGCCGAGGGTACGCCGAGCTCCATCAAGAGAATCGTGGAAAACCAGGGCGTCGTCGAGTTCGAGGTGGCGGCCATCCCGGCAGATCGTCTCGCCGCGCTGCGCGCGCTGCCGGGCGTGAGCTCGGTGGCGGTCGCAGACCACGAGCTCGCCCAGGTTGTGACCGTCCACTGTGCGCGGCCGACTGAGGTGATGACGCAGCTCGGCGTCCTCCTGGAAGGCATTCCGCTCCAGAAGGTGAGCTCGCGCGAGCCCACGCTCGAGGATGCGTACGTGCAGCTGATCGGTGAGTCGGCGTGAGGTCGCTCGCTCGCGCGTGCGTCAGCGCGTTCCGGGTCAGCACCCGGATGCGCGTCGTCAGCCCGTGGGCGTATTTGAACTGGCTCGTGTTCCCGCTGCTCTTCGCGTCGGTCGGACTGTTCGTGCTGAGCCGCCCCGGCGCCGCGTCGTCGCATGTCGCCTACGGCATCCTGGGTGGCGGCCTGATCGGCTACTGGTCGGTGGCTTACCTCGACGGGGGCAATGGGATCCAGGACGAGAGGTGGAGCGGGACGCTCGAGCAGATCTTCGCCGTCCCCACGCCGCTCTGGGTCATCCTGCTCGGCAAGATCCTCGGCAGCCTGCTGTTCGGCATCCTGTCGTTCCTGCCCACGGTCGCCTTCGCCTACATCGGGTTCCACGCGGCGCTGCCTCATCTCGACCCGCTGCGCTTTGTCGTCTCGATGGGCGTGCTCACCTTCTCGTTCCTGGCGATCTCCCTGACGTTGACCCCGCTCTTCGCCCTGTGGCGCTCGGCTTTCACGATGCTGAACGGCTTCGAGCTGGGCGTCTACATCCTGTGCGGGTTCATGTTCCCCATCGCCTTGCTGGCGCCGTGGGCCCAGGGGTTGGCCGGAGTGCTGGCGCCGACATGGGGCGCGCGTGCCCTGTACGGCTCGACCATGGCCGCGACACCCCAGGACCTCGCCGCGTGGTGGCTCGCGTCCATCGGCCTCAGCTGCGTCTACCTGGTCGGCGCCTACTTCGCCTATCGCCTGGTCGGCAAGCGTGCCCGCATCTCGGGGGACCTCGCGCTCGCATGAGCCGCGTCGCCGCCGAAGCGGCCGTGTTCGCGCGATCCACCTATCTGCAGTACGTCGCGCTGTTCCAGTGGGCAAGCGTCCGCGGATATCTCGCATACAAGGTGCTCCTGCCGGTGACCCAGATCGTCTTTTTCGTCGAGCTTGGCGTCTACGCGACAGGGCGTCAGAACGCGCTGTATTTCGCGCTCGGCAACGCGATGCAGATAACCGCGAATGCAGGCATCTTCGGTGTCATCGCGACCGTCGCCAACGAGCGGCAGTACGGGACACTGCCGTTGCTTCTCGCTTCGCCCGCCAACCGGCTGGTCACGTTTCTCAGCCGCGCGGTGGTCAACGTGATCGACGGGATCTCGAGCGTCGTCGTCGGCCTGGTCGTCGTCACCTTGTTGTTCGGGCTGGACCTGCGCCAGGCGAATCTGCCGCTGCTCGGATTGTGCGTGGTCGTGATCTCAATTTCGACGGCCGGTTTGGGCCTGATGTTCGGCAGCATCGGCCTTGTCATGCGCGACGCCATCATCCTGGCCAACGTCGTGTATTACGTCCTCTTGATCGTCTGCGGCATCAACTTCCCGGTCAGCCGGCTGCCGGGCGCGCTCCAGATAGTGTCGTACTCGCTCCCCCTGACTCGGGGGGTGCAGGCGGCGCGCGATGCGGCCGCCGGCGCGTCCCTGGCCCATGTCGGCGGCCTGCTGGCCGGCGAGCTGGCGATCGGGCTCGTCTGGGCGATCGGCGGCTACGCGCTGTTTCGCGCGCTCGAAGGCTACGCGCGGCGAGGCGGCCTGCAGGAGGCCTACTGACCGAAAATTCGTGGCCACGGTGACCTGGACACGGATCGGCCCGCGGGCGGAGGCCTGATCCGGCGCTGTTTCGACGCAGATCCGCAACGTCGCCCCGGCGCGCCTCGTCACGAGCGAGCCCCGTATAAGCTGAGGTGATGGGCTGGAGAATGAAGAAGCGAAGCGATCCCCGCGGCCGCTGGTGGATGGGCGCGACCATCGTGGCCGGAGGCGCACTGGTCGGCGCCTACCTGTTCGATCCAAAGAATGGGAGCGCGCGGCGCCAACGGATAGCCGAGCGAGCAGGGCAGGCGGTGCGGCAGACGCGCGATCGCATCGATCGAGAGGTCAGGCACGCGCAGAGAACGATGAGCCGGCGGCTGGGAGAGCTGATCGGCTACGGCTCACCAGGGTTCGCTGACGGCGGCATGCTCCTGGACCGGGTCGAGAGCGAGCTGTTCGAGGACCGATCGATTCCCCATGGGCGGTTCAACCTCGAGGTGGAGGGAACGACCGTTGTCCTGCGTGGTCAGCTCGACTCGTGGGCGGACATCAGCCGGGTCGAGGCTGCTGTGATGCGCGTCGCCGGAGTGGACGGGGTGCACAACCTTCTCCACATTCCGGGGACCCCGGCGCCCAACAAGGCCGAGTCGCTCGCGGCGAGCGCGGCGGCGGCTGCTGCGGCGGCGGAGCGCCGGGCGAAAACGCCGGCGGCGAGCCCGGAGCGGGACCGCGGGGGCCCCACCGATGTTTGACGACGAAGCGGCGGTGGCCTGGATGGCGATGCCGTACCGCGCGCCGGTGGTGGCCGCGGACGGATCGAACATCGGCTCCGCCGAATCGCTGCTGGGTGATGAGAAGGAAGACATCTTCCACGGCATCGTCGTCAAGCGCCATGGCGATGGGAAGCTGGTCGAGATCGCGGCGGCGCACATCAAGAAGATCACCGCCAAGCACGTCGTGACCGAGGTGCCCGCGGACGAGGTTGCTGCGCTGCCCGATTACCACGAGCAGCGATGGCTGCACATCGGGTGGGGCGGCCTGTTCCGCAAGCACCCGGAGTGGGACGAAACCCGAAGAACCTGAGGCTGCTAGGCGGGAGCCTGCTGGGGCGGTGGCTGAGCCGGCGGCGTTTCTTCAACGCGGAAGTCCGCGAGATATGGCACCAGCATCGCGTACACGGCCGGGATCGCGATGGAAAGGATGAGGCTGCTGCCGGGGACGATGATGCCGATCGAGACGGCAATCAGTCCGAGCGCCAGGCTCGCCAGGGCGTAGCGCACCGCAACCTGGATGGTCACGTCGTGATTGCTCCGCGCCAGCCCGAAGAGGCGCGCGGGGTCGAGGGCGCGGGCTGGGCCGAGCTGGTCGGATCCGATGAGAATGGCGGCGGTGAGATAGAGGCTGACCAGCCACCAGGCGATCAGCAGGACCGCGGCTGCGCAGGCGAGCACGACGGCGACCGCGAGGTTATGCGGGTTGCCCATCACGATGGCAATCGCGCTGCCTGCGAGCGCCCCGATCACCAGCAGGACCACCACGGCGTAGGTGAAGATCACGATGAAAGGGGCGACGCCGCGCTCGAGGTACTGGAAGCCGGCGGGCGGGAGCTCGCGCCAGCGGCGGCGAACCATGTCGGTGGCGACGAGCGCCCAGCCCAGCGTGTTGATCGAGCCGACGATCGGGATGAGACCGATGAGCCCTGTCAGCGCGACGCGGCCGAACCAATCGGGAGTGCTCGTGAACCAGAACGTGTCGAGCGGACCCTCGATGACGCGGCTGTGCCAGCGGGTGCCGTCCCACCACCACCTGCCGTCCTCGGAGATGAGAGCCGGCGACATGGCCAACAGCCTACAGTCCGGGGTCGGTTTAGGTGGGGCCTCCCGGGGTGTAGCGGCGGGCGACTCCGGCCAGGACGCCGGCGATCGCGAACACGAGGGCGAGCACGAGGCCCAGGACCAGAAGCGCGAGACTGAAGCCGTACCTCAGGCCGCTGACCAGCACGACCCCGCCGCCGATGAAGAGGCCGAAGTAGACGCTCCAGAGCCAGGCCGAGGGACGGGCTGGTGTGATCGGCATGAATAGAGAACGCGCGATGGGGCGCGTTTGCGGGAGAAAGAAGGATGGAGTTCCGGGAGCTGATGCTGCGGCGGCGGATGGTGCGGGAGTTCGATTCAAGGCCGGTTCCGCGGGAGGTGCTGATGCGAGTGCTCGAGGTGGCGCGGCATGCGCCCTCGGCGGGGTTCAGCCAGGGGTTCGATTTCGTCGTTCTCGATCGGCCCGACCGGATCGAGTGGTTTCTCAAGGTCACGGAGCATCCCGATTTTCCGCGGGAGGCGGGGGAATTCGTGCATCGGCCTACGTGCCTTGTGCTGCCGATCGCCAACAAGGCGGCCTACCTGGAGCGGTATTCGAGGCCGGACAAGGAGCGGTTCGGGTTGCAGAAGGCGGAGGCGTGGCCCGTGCCGTACTGGGACATCGACACCGGGATGGCGGTGATGTTGATCTTGCTCGCGGCCGTCGAAGAGGGGCTGGGGGGATGGTTGTGGGGGATCTCGTGGGGGGAGCGCGAGGTGCTGCGGGAGCTGGGTGTGCCAGAGGGGTGCCGGCCGATCGGGGTCATCGGGCTCGGGTATCCGCTCGCCGGCGAGGCTCCCACTGGATCGCGGTTCAAGATCCGGCGCCGGTCGCTCGAGTCGATGGTGAGGTTTGGAGGTTGGCTGAAGGTCAGATAGTGAGAGTGAGGCGCTGTGACGGGCTTAGAAAAAGGGCGTGGCTGAGGGAGGCTGAGAGTAAGAAGCGGGCTGGAGAATTAGCTGAAGAACTCGCCTGGCCGGCAGTTTGGCAGCCCTAGTTTTCGTGCTTCTTGTCGGGGTGGCTGAAGGTCACCTTGAGGGAGTGGCGTGCCGGGACGGGCTGTGAAGAGGGCGTCGGGGGGAGGCTGGCAGGAAGGAGCGGGTTGGAGAAATTTCGGGGACGTTCCTGACCTACCGGCAGTTTGGCAGCCCTAGTTTTCGTGCTTCTTGTCTGCCAGATGACTGAAGGTCACCTAGTGGGAGTGGCGCGCGAGGACGGGCTGTGAAGAGGGTGGCTGAGGGAGGCTGGCAGCAAGAAGCGGGTTCGAGAAATTTCGGGGGCGTTCCTGACCTACCGGCAGTTTAGCAGCCCTAGTTTTCGCGCTTCTTGTCTGCTCAGCGGGTGGTTGAGGAAGGTTCCGCCTCGCCGGCATTTTGGCACGCTGGTTTTCGTACTTTTAGTCTGTTAAGGCTTGACAAGGCGAACCTTTGTTCGTATGATTGTCTCATGGTAGGGGTA
>DASXBJ010000112.1:0-2851 GCA_036491755.1 Candidatus Dormiibacterota bacterium | reverse complement strand
TGGCCCCCGGCATGACCACCATCCAGGCCGTCGGCCTGATGTCCACCCTGTGCTCCCCCGAAGCCTTCGCCGACCTGACCACCCGCCACGGATGGACAGCCGGCCAGTGCGAGGACTGGACTGCCAGCGCGCTTTGCCAACTGCTGCTCAGCCCAACCGCGAACAGCAATGCGCAGCTCCCGGCCGACGGCACCGGGTCGCCCGGCCCGGGCACTCCGCCGCCGACATCGCCGGAGGCCCGCCCGGAGTCAGTCTGAGGAAGTTCGGTCGCCCATCTATGAGGGCAGCATGGGGCATTGGTGCTGAATCGGTGCTGCCAGCGCGATCCCTGCCCGCCATTAACCTGCGGAAACTGCCCGCTGGTCCACGATCACCCAGATCTACGAGGGCACCAACCAGATCCAGCGCATGGTGATGGCCCGGCAGCTGCTGAAGGGGTGATTGTGGGCGCTTCGGTTGAGCCGGTGTGCGGAAAGGTATCGAGTACGGGGACAGTCATGGGGGTTTCCGATCATCGGCCGATGAGTGACTCATCCCATGACGGACTTGGCGGAGTTCCACAGGACGCCGCGGTTGAGTCGGTCGGGGTAGAGGGTGACCATCGCGTCGTACAGGTCCTGGTGGCCCGTGGCCTTCTTGGCGGCGGTGTCGAAGTCCTCGATGTAGCGGCGGGTGCGGGCGATGTCTTCGGGGGTGTCCGGGTCGCCGTCGCGCTTGTGCCCGGAGACGACGGCGGCGGGAGTGAGCTTCTCGATCGTGTCAAGCGCGGCGAGCCAGTCACCTCGTCCGGTGCCCACGGACTCGGCGAGGTAGAGGTGGACGTCGCCGTAGACCGCGTCGCCGGCGGCGACTAGGCCGATCGAGGGCACGTGCAGGGCTGCGGAGCCGTCGGTGTCGGCGTGGCCGAGCTCGATCGCGTGCAGTTGCTCGCCTTCGAGCTCGATGACGTTCCCCTCGCCGAGCGGTTCGGCGATCAGGTGGGTTTTGGAGATCTGGCCTGGGAAGCGGGGATTCCAGAACCCGTCGAACCAGCGCGGGCCGTACTGGGCTTCCATGAACTTCACCACGCCTGGTGTGGAGACGAGCTTCGCGTTCGGGAAGCGCTCGAGGATCGCCGGGGCCCCGAAGAAGTGGTCGCCGTGCGCGTGGGTGACGAAGATCGTGGTGATGTTCTTGCCGGTGGCGCTCACCCAGTCCGCCAGGGCTCGGGACTCGATCATGGTCATCAGCGGATCAACCAGCACCGCGTCGCGTTCTCCGTAGATCAGGGTGGAGGCGGTGGGCGACCACATGCGCCGCGCCTCGCCCGGAGGCAAGTCGTCGGAGACCGCCGGCTTGGACGGGGCAACATGCGTCGAGTGGTGCAGCATCTTCAGCTCCTGTGGTGTAGGGGTAGCTCGATTGCCACATATAGCCTCCGGCCGCCGTGCGTTTGGCAGAAGGCCGGGACTTCCTGGGTGTGCCACAACCAGGAAGTTCAGCGTGACGCCAGCTCGGCCAGCGCGTCGGCGCTCAGGCTGCCGGGTTCCGCCGTACCGACGAGCAACTGCTGACCGGGCGCCGCACGCACGTCAAAGGTCTGATAGGTCAGCTCGACCTTGCCGACTTCCGGGTGATGGAAGATCTTGTATGCCCGGCTCAGCCCGCGAGCCGTCTGGTCTTCCCAGAGCGCGCGGAACTTGGGAGATTGCGGCAGCAGGTCAGCCACCAGAGCCTTGATCTCAGGGTCGTCGGGATAGGTCCCGGCGTTCAGCCGTACAGCGTGGACCGCGCGGGCCACCACGGCCTCCCAGTCGCCGAAGATCACCTGGGCCTGCGGATGCTCGAACATCATCCGTAGCATGTTCGTCATCCCGAACGGCGCAAGCAGCGCCTGCGCGATCCGGTTCGTCGCCAGGATCTCGTACGCCGGATTAAGCACATAAGCGGCGGCGGCCGGGAAGTTCTCCAGCAATTGCAGCAGCGTCGGATGCACTTGGTCCCGCGCCGCCCCGAGCCGCGGCGTCGGCGTCAGCCCGGCCAGCCGGAAGAGATGCGCCCGGGCATCCGCATCCAGCCGGAGCGCATGCGCGATCCCGTTGACCACCTGGGCCGACGGATTCCGCTCCCGGCCCTGCTCCAGCCGCGTGTAGTAGTCCGCACTGACAACAGCCAGCACGGCGACCTCCTCACGCCGCAGGCCCGCGACGCGGCGATCACCACCAACCGGCAAGCCCACGGACGCAGGCTCCACCCGGGCTCGATGGGCACGCAGGAAAGAGGCCAGCTCACCAGGCGACGCTCCCATGGCGCCAGACTACTTCGCGACGCTTGCCAGGTCTCCGCCGTTAGGCCGTGCTGAATCCGTGCTGACCCGCGGCCACCCAGGACGCGATCTACCTCCCGAGACTGCCCGCTGGTCGATGATCACCAGAGTCTGGTGGGACACTGGCAATGGGCAGACGTCGCGCCGGAGCTCCCTGCTCCTCGGGACGGTCCCCACTGCGGTGCCCTGTGCGCCTCCACGCACGGCAGGTGCTGTGGGAATGGGTTGGCTGCGTTCCGATGCTAGTCGCGGATGATCTTCTTCGCCCAGGCGTGCATCCGGGCCTTGAGAGCCGACACGTCCTGCGGGTCGAGGCCGTAGGGTGCGAAAAGCGTGTCCGGCAGGCGGTCCACCGCGTTGAGAGCTTCGGTGAACCATGACGGGTCGAAGCCCGGATCGTGCTGTTCCGCGAGGCGTACTAGGTCCTCTTCGGAGTAGCGGCCGCTTGCCAGGATCGCGGCCACGTCGACGTAATCGCGTACCTCCGCCCGGCCGAACAGGGCGCAGACCTTGTTCGCGACGGCATCGTCGGCGTGGAGCACGGGG
>DASXBJ010000111.1:0-28565 GCA_036491755.1 Candidatus Dormiibacterota bacterium | reverse complement strand
AAGCGCCGCCAGGGCTCTCGTCGCGGCATTGGTCGTCTATGTGGTGGCTGACTTCTTTCTGACTCCGCTGGGTGGCTTCGAAACGCGTGACCCATCCGGCATCAGGCCAATCGGCTACGCGACTCTCGGATTGATCTTTGCCGGGCTGTTCCTGGCGATTGTTGCGGTGGTGTTGCTCGTTCGCGGCTCTCGCCGGTCAGGCATCACGGCGGTCGTGGCCGCGATTCTTTACCTTCCGGCACCCTTCACCGACGCCACAGGAATTTTCTCGAAGTTCCGTCCTCCAACAGCAATCTCGGTGGTCGAATGGATCCAGGAGCTGGTGGCTGTGGCCCTGATCGTCTTGGCGCTCCGCGTACTCGCGGGGCAACGTGGCCCCCGCCCGTCGCCCTGACGACACCAGACGCCTATCGTGATCGCGAATGGAACTGAGAAACCTCCGCGCCTTTCTCGCGGTGGCCGAGGAGCGCCACTTCGGCCGCGCGGCTGCGCGCATACACATCAGCCAGCCGGGTCTGACGCAGCGCATCCAAGCCCTCGAGCGCGAGCTGGGAGTTCGGCTTCTCGAGCGGACGGCTCGGGACGTGCGTCTGACCGCTTCAGGTGAAGCGCTGCTTCCTCACGCCCGTGAGCTGATCCGACACGAGGATCAGGCGCTCGAAGCCATCAGGGACCATGCGATGGGGAGGAGTGGGCGCATTCGCATCTCATATCTCACGCTGTGGGATGAGCTGCCGAGCCGCATCATGGCCGAGTTCCGCCGTCGATACCCAGATGTGAGTCTGGAGACCACATCGGGCTATTCCGAAATAAACCTCCTGAAAGTGGCGGCCGATGACGTCGACATCGCCTTTCTCGGAATGGGCATTGGACAGTTGGATGGAATCGTGATGCGCGGAATCGACAGACACCGCATTGTGGTCATCATGGCGCCGTCGCACCGTCTCGCCGGCATGGGACAAATCCCGATCAATTCGTTACGCGGTGAACCGATGATCGGTTTGTCATCAGGGGTGAACGCCGCCTTGGCGGCATTCATGAACCAATGGCTGGCCGGCCACCTGGGTGAGGAGCCCAACATCGTCGCACTCGAACCGCCTGACCAGATAGCACGTGTCGTCGCCAATCGCACCGGTGTGGTGGCGCTGATGACCGAAGCGAGGGCGTCAGCTGCCGCACAATCCGGAGTCGTCCAGCGACAGTTGGCTCCGGTGCCGTTCATCGACTACGGGGTGGCGTACCGGGCCAGCAATGCTTTGACCCCGCTCGCTAACTTTCTCCGGGTCATCGATGACCTCGCGGGAGAGCTCCCCGTCGAGCCGCCCCCGGGATTGGAATCGCTTTTCGCGGCTCCTGCCGGCCACCCGGACGATCCGACCGACAAGCCGATTTGATTGCCCGATCAGCACTCTGATGCCCCTGATACGTGCGCTGGGAGCTCACCGGAAGGGAGTCTCTGGACCCATAATCAATTCGTTCCGGCCGGGGGATGGACATTGGTTTGTCCAGATCGCTAGCGCAGCATGGAGTTGGACCGAACGTGCCCTTACAGCAGATCAACGCCCAGTGGATCAACTACGAGGACACTGGCGGCGCCCTGACGCCCGTTGCCTTCGCGCACGGTCTCTTGATGGACCACGGGATGTTCGACCGACAGGTAGAAGCCCTGGCTGGCGCGTATCGGGTCATCACCTGGGACGCGCGCTGCCACGGCGAGACTGAAACGGCGAGTGATCCATTCACATTCTGGGACCTGGCCGACGACCTGAGCGGGTTGCTGGACCACCTCGGCATCAAGCGCGCGGCGGTCGGTGGCATGGGTCAAGGTGGATCGGTTGCTCTCCGCTTCGCGCTCAGATATCCCGAGAAGGTATCGGCGCTCCTACTAATGGGCACCCAGGCCGGCACCGAAGCCCCTGAGAAAGCCGCGCTGTACGGCGGCATCGTCGAGGAGTGGGACCGCGACGGCTTGACCGGCAAGCTCGCGGAGACAATCGGCTCGATCATCCTGGGCAGCGAATCGCCCGATCGTGTGCCGTGGATCGCGAAATGGCGGCGGATGCCGCGCTCCGCCGTGCGGCAGGCCTTTCAGGCGTTGGTCAGCCGAGAGGATCTTGACGATCGGCTCAATGAAATCAAAGCGCATGCCCTGGTGATCCGTGGGACTGGCGACGCAGCCATCACTGTGGACGAGGCTCAAAGGCTCAGTTCGCGGCTTGGCGGTGGTGGTCCCCTGGTCGCGATCGATGGAGCCGGCCACGCCTGCAACCTCACTCACCCGGCGCCCGTCAATCAGGCGATGCAGCAGTTCCTGGGCGAGGTCGGCCTCGGGACCCGACGCGCCGCCAATCGGCGAGGCACACTGCGGCGTCGCCAACTCGAGCGCCGTTTTGGTGAGCGGCGCGAGCCAGTTCGGGCAAGCGCCGGCCGCCGGATCCAATCTCAGAGCGACCGCAGGCGTGAGGAGCGGCGTGCCGCGGATCGTCGCGTGCAATCAATTGTCCGCGTGGTCAACCGATGACCTGTTTGGTGGAGAGGCGCGTCTGACCTGACGGTGGCCGGCGTGCGAGGAACGCATCCCGCACGCCGGAACCCTTCACGACGGTCGGCCTGAACCCGACTCCTCGAAGGAGGCGCATCCACAGCGCCCGCGGAAAGAGTCCCAGGAGATGACGATCGTGCGCCACGCGGGCTTCGCCCCTGCGGCCTCGCAGCAGGATGGCGAAGTCCACCACGTACGTGGTGTCGGCCGGATCGGGATCGACGATCCACTGGAGGAACCGCACGCTCCCTCGCTCGGATTCGCCCCCACCTTGGTCCGTGCCTTCCTCGAACGTCTCCCGCAGGAAGTCGGGCACGAACAACGCCGCGCCGCCTGGCCTGCAGTGCTCGTATGCGGTGCGCATTACGGCCTGGAGATCCCTCTCGGTGGTCATGTGGCAGATGGCGTCGTGGACATAGACGGCATCGAACGTCCGCCTGAGGCGGACGGATCGGATGTCACCCCGGACGTGCTCGCAATCCGGATTGAGTCTTCGACTCACCGTTAGCATCCGCGGCGAAATGTCCACCAGGGTCATCGCAAAACGCTTCTTGAGGTGAAGAGCGCTGTTGCCACCGCCTGATCCGAGCTCGAGCACTGTGCGGGGCCTCGGCCGCGTCGATTCCCGCAGCACGCCGGCGAACCGTGCGACCTCGCGCCGGTACTCCGCGGGATCTGAGAAAGCGGGCCACCAGTCAGCGAGTTCGTCGTAGAGCTTCATCGATCCAATAGTGTCACGCGGATTCGACGGCTAAAAAGGCTAGAGGAGCTCGGCTAACTCCGCGTCGCTCAGCTCGATGTTCGAAGCGGCCAAATTCTCTTTCAGGTGCTCGAGCGACAACGTGCCAGGAATCGGCAACATCGCGGGGGAGCGACGCAGCAACCACGCGAGCATGATCTGACTTGGCGTTGACCTGTGGCGCTTGCCGATTTCGGTGAGAGCGCCACTCCCCTCGCTGCCGAGGGGATAGAACGGCACGAAGGCGATTCCCTCCCCAGCGCAGTAGTCAACGACCGACTCGTATTTGCGCTCTGTCAGGTTGTAGTGGTTTTGCACCGCCGCGATGGTGACGACCTTGCGAGCGCGCTCGATCTGATCGATCCCGACTTCTGAAATGCCGATGAGCCGAATCCTGCCGGCATCCTGATACTCCTTGATCGCGGCGAGGCTTTCCTCGATGGGCGTCACCGGATCAACACGATGAAGGTAGTAGAGGTCGATCACCTTGGTGCGCAATCGTCCAAGGCTCATTTCGATCTGGTCTCGCAGCACGTCGGGCCGCCCCTGTCCGGCGCCGCCGATTCCGCCCTTGGTGGCGACCAGGCAGTTCGCGGGTTTCGGAGACAGAGCGGTCCCGATCGTCTCTTCGCTCTGGCCGCCCGTGTACGAGTGGGCGGTGTCGATCATCTGGACGCCTGCCGCCACCGCAGCCTTGATGAGCGCCACGTGGTCGCGCGTATTCGTGAGCCGATTGGTTCCGAGTCCAATCCGTCTCACGTCGAAGTCGCCGATCTTCATTGGCCTTCAAACATAGACGGGATGCTGGTGGCCAGCGCGCTGCCGGCGCCCTGATGCCTCCCGGCCGTTCAGGCTCAACGTAGATAATTCGGAAGCGCCACGCAACACTTGAAACCCGGCGCTTTGGGGGAGCTGGCCATGGAGCACACCAGGCTTGGACGCACGGGCCTCAAGGTTTCCCGTCTCTGCCTCGGCACGATGACCTTCGGTTTGCAGATCGACGAGACAGCGGCCGCCGCGATCATGAACCGGGCTTCTGAAGCCGGTGTGAGCTTCATCGACACCGCCGACGTCTACCCCCTAGGCGGCGGTGCGGAGCTGGCCGGCAGGACCGAGGAGATCGTCGGCCGGTGGCTGGCCGGCAAGCGTGACCAGTTCGTCCTGGCGACCAAAGCGTTCGGCCGCACGGGCCCCCAGCCATGGGATGCCGGCAACAGCCGGCGCCACCTCATGGACGCCATCGACGCGTCGCTGCGCCGCCTGGGCACCGATTACATAGACCTCTACCAGCTGCACCAGGACGACCCAGAGTCGCCGCTCGACGAGACGCTCGACGCCCTGCAGGACATGGTGCGTGCCGGCAAGGTGCGCTACATCGGGTGCTCGAACTTCCTCGCCTACCGCCTCGCGCGGGCCATCGGCCGGAGCGAAACCCTGGGCATCGCGCGGTTCGAGTCGGTGCAGCCGCGCTACAACCTGCTGTTTCGCGAGTTCGAGCGCGAGCTGATCCCGCTCTGCCTCGAGGAGGGAATCGGCGTGATCCCTTACAACCCGCTTGCGGGCGGGATGCTCTCGGGGAAACACGACTTCAGCAAACCGCCGCCCGCAGGGACACGTTTCACCATCCCCAACGCGGGCCCCATGTACCAGGAGCGCTACTGGCACGAGCACGTCTTCGACACGGTGAGCGCATTCGTGCAGCTCGCGCGCGAGGCTGGCTTGAAACCGGCGACGCTGGCGATTGCCTGGGTGTTGAATCAGCCGGCCGTGACGTCGCCGATCATCGGGGCCACCCGCGCCGAGCAGCTCGATGACACGCTCGCGGCGCTCGAGGTCAAGCTCGACAACTCGCTGCTGGCGAAGCTCGATGAGCTCACCCGTGAGTTCCGCCGCGGTGATGCCCCGCGCTGACGGACGACATCAGCGGCCGAGGTTGGGACCAGGTATTGACTGCGGGAGGCGGAGGAATCGTGGATTCAGGATCGACCGTCGACCGGAACCTGAACCGCGAATTCACCGAGCTCATCCAGCCGTTCCGCCACGAGCGCGAACCCACGCTGCAGGCGCCGGTAGAAGGTGGGACGCGAGAGATGCAGTCGCTCCATGATCACCTCATGGCTGCCGACCCTCTTCACGTAGTAATCGAGCAGCAGCTTGCCTGCCTCCGCGTCGCGTGGACCGGGCGACGTGGCCAGCTCTCCGATCACATCGACAAGCACGGAACGCAGGTCCGCCGCCGCCGACCCGCCCTTTGACAACCCGGGCAGCCGGCCGAGCGGGCTTCTGCCGAGGGCTTCCGGTGTGCCCAGGTCATCCAGGGCTTCCCTGACCAGCTGCGGCCGGATGCTGCTCTGGGGATCCCGCGTCCACCTGACCTCAGAGGTATCCGGCGTGCCGGTGGCGGGCGCCGGTAAAGCGGTGGAGGCTGACAGCCCCGCGCGCAGGAGCCGCCCCATCATCCAGCTCAGCGTCGTGGCGGCGATGATCACGCCGGCCCACAGCGAAGGATTCCAGGCGGTCCCTCCTTCCAGACGGATGGCCGCGACGTAGGCCACGGTGAAGGTTCCAGCGATCACCGCGCAGAGCGATGCGGACGGACGTCCCGGGCGCCGCGCCGCCCACGCCAGCCAGGAATCGGCCGCCAGGCCGGTCAACACCGGGACCGCCAGCAGGTAGTAATGCGTCTTCGTCGTCGTCACCAGCAGTCCGTTGATCAGCATCACCAGGGTCAGTGAACCGGTACGCAGCCTGAAAGTGCTGTTCAGCAGCAGTCCTGTTCCCGCCAGCATCGCGGACTGGATCAGGATCGCCGAGACCCCGAGGTTTTGCGCGACCCAGACGGGGACCGCCGCCGGAACCTGGGTGCGATCAGTCGCCGACCACGGGTCGATGAGCGGGTGGATGAACTGGGTTGCGAACGTGAATATCGACAGCAGCAGGGCAGCCGACGCGAGAGTCACCGGTGAGGCAAACGTCTCGCCCCTGCGCGCCGCAGACCGCAGGGGACCACTCACGATCACGGCGGCCGAGGCGATCTCCACGAGGTGGGGCGGCGTGAACAGGAGGTCGAGCCCGAGGCTGTCTGTCCGAGATGCGAAGGGCCAGAAGTAGCTGTCGACGATCAGCGCGCCACCGAAGACCAGCGCGGCCACGAGTGAACCCAGATATCCGTCGGGCAGCGCGCGGTTCCAGGGACGGCCCTGGCTCAGGCCTCTGCCGAACATGAAGACCAGGAAGCCGGTAAGCACGAACCAGAAAGCGGTAAGCGAAGCCTGGCTGGCGGTGGCGACGTTGCCGATGGTCGTGCCGGGGATCTTCACGTGGGCATAGGCGTCCAGGTACGCGCTGAACACCAATCCAGTCATCGGCACCACGACGGCCGTGTCAAATGCCCTGGAGCGGTCCATGAACTTACGCGCGCTCCCGCCGGCTTCGATCACTGATCCGCGGCCAAAGATAACTCCGCGAACACGATCTGCGATCGGGCAACTCCGCGGCCGGTTGCTGCTCTCCAGCATCGGCGATGCCGGCGGTCGATGGTTTGAGATGCATTTTGGAACGGGCTTGAGACTGCCTCTGAGACCCTCCTCCGGCAATCATGCGGGCATGCAACCCAGAGTTGAGCTGAGGCGGACATCATGAAGATCGCTTTCATCGCATTGAGCGGAGTGCGCGCCCAGAATGAGGAGCTGACCAGGCTTGGCATGACCCTGCCAGGCTTCGTCGAGCGCAGCCGCGTGATCGCTTCACTGCCGAGCCTGTCGCTCCTCACTCTCGCAGGCATGACCCCGAACGACATCGAGGTCGAATATCACGAGATCGCGGACATCCGGCGGCTCGGGGCCCTGCCGGACTGCGACCTGGCCGCCTTCGCCACGTTCACGGCCCAATCGAAGGATGCGTACGCGGTCAGCCGCTTGTATCGCGAAGCCGGCGTGACCACCGTCATCGGCGGCCTCCACGCGACAGCGTGCCCGGACGAGGCCCTCCAACATTTCGATTCCGTGGTTGTCGGCGAGGGCGAACCCAGCTGGCCGCTCCTGCTTCGTGATTTCCGGGGAGGCCGGCTGCAGCGGACGTATCGGTCCGATGGGCTCGGCTTCAGCCTCGACGACGCGCCGATGCCGCGCTTCGAGCTGCTTGACCCGAGAAGGTACAACCGCCTCACCGTGCAGACCCAACGCGGATGTCCCTGGAAGTGCGACTTCTGCGCCAGCTCGATCACGCTGACTCCGCGGTACAAGGTCAAGCCGGTGGCGAAAGTCATTGCCGAGATCAGGGCGATCAAGTCGATCTGGTCGCGCCCCTTCATCGAATTTGCCGACGACAACACGTTCGTCAACAAGCGCCACGCGCGCGACTTGATGCGGGCGATCGGCAAGGAGCACGTTCGCTGGTTCACGGAGACTGACCTTTCGGTTGCCGACGACACCGAGCTGCTCGCCATGATGCGGGACGCCGGGTGTGCCCAGGTCCTGATCGGGCTCGAGAGCCCCAGCGCCCTTGGGCTGGAAGGGGTCGAGACCAGGCAGAACTGGAAGCGCAAACGGCTGGCCACCTACATGGCGGCGATCGAGCGCATTCAGTCGCACGGAATCGCCGTCAACGGATGTTTCGTCCTCGGACTCGACGGCGACGGACCGCAGGTCTTCGACGACGTGTGGAACTTCGTGGAGAACAGCGGTCTCCAACAGGTCCAGATCACTGTCATGACCGCCTTTCCTGGGACGCCGCTGTACGGGCGCCTGAAGGCAGAGGGACGGATCATCACGGACGGGGCTTGGGAGATGTGCACTTTGTTCGACGTCAACTACGTCCCGAAGCGGATGTCGGTCCGGGAGCTGGAACGGGGCCTGATGGATCTTGGCCTCCGCCTTTACTCCCGGGAGGCCAAGCTCGACCGCACCGCGAGGTTCAGACGCCAGTTCAAGCACGGCATGGCGCTGCGTCGCGCGCCAGCAATCGGGAGGACCAGTGGGGCTGCTTAGGGCCGGCTTCGTGGGTATCGAGATGACAGCTGACCCGCGCTTCGCCCCGCGAGTCGTCCGGTTGGCGGTGACGAGCGTCGTCGCGCTCGGCCTCATGTTCGTGCTCTGGTCCGTGACAGAGCCCGGAATCGCACCAATTGGTATCGCTCTGGCCGGGGGATGGGTGCTGATGCCGAGCGTGCTGGTCTTGAGCCTGCGATGGCCTCAGCTGCGCTACGCCCTGGTGGCGCCGGCCGGCTTGGTGAGCGCGGCACTGGCGGCGATCTGCCTCACTGATGTTTCCGCCACTCCTGCGGCCAGAGCCGGATGGCTGCTGATCACCGCCGGCGTGCTCTTTGGCGGCCTGCTGGGCGCCTGGTTCTGGTTCCGATTGCTGCCGGTGCCTGCCCGGCTCCAGCACCCCTTTGCGTCAGGCCGCTTGACCCTGATCGGGATCCATGTCGGGCTGATCGTCGTCGGCCTCGCCCTGGTAAGCATCTCGGCTTGCTCTTTCCTCGTCGATCCACGGACCACCACCATGTCGCCCGACGCTATTGGCTTCCGTTCGGCAGCCTGGCACTTTTTGATACCCGATTGAGACTGGCTTTGATACGAACTCCAGCTCAGCATGCGCCCATGAACAAGCCAGCCGAGACTGCAACGCTTCTCTCGCTCTTTCTCGCGTCGATCGTCCTGGTCGCCTGCGGCTCGGCCGCGCCTGTCGCCCAGTCAAAGCCCTCGGCGACGGCCACCGTCGCGGCGAGTTCCGACGATCCGAATCTGAGCTGCAGCCTGCCGGTGGCCGGATTCATACCCGCGGGCACCAAGCAACAGCAGCAGAGCAACCCTCCGCCCGAAGGCCAGTCGGCCCAAAAGGGAGCGGGGGGCTTCCTTGAGCTGCCGAGCGGCAGGTACACGCCAGTCGCCGAGAGCGACAGCTCCTACCTGGCGGGCGCGCATGCATGGCTGCCGGTCTCGCCACAGGCCGTCGCTCCCGACCAGCGTTCATATGTTCTCGCCAAGACGCCGAGGTTCTCCATCGATCCGCCGACCACGACCCTTTACCTGGTTGATGTGGCGACGAGATCCGAGCGTCTGCTGTTCACGCCGGCGGCAGGACAGGGGGCATATGTCCTGGGGTTCACAGCCGATGGCGTCTACGTCGAGACCGTCCCGTCTCTACCCTCACAGGGGTTGACTGTGGATCTCATCCTCATCGACCCCAGCACCGGCGCTCACCACGAGGTCCCACGGCCCGCGGCGAAGCCCAACACGCAGCTTGGTTTCGCGGCGATATCCGGCGACGCCGCGTGGGGCGCGTCGTATGCCATTCCCCACGATCCGTCGCCAACGACAGCGCCCGTGACAACCCTGGTTCGACTCGGTCTGCATGACGGCTCGCTGACCGAGTGGTATCACACGTCCGGACTGCTTGACATCGCCGGCTTCGACAGGGCAGGCCACCCGATCGTGTTTGCGATGTCCCAGGACCTGCAAGGAGGGCAGATGTCACTTGTCTTGGCGCCGGATCATTCCTCACCGCTGCCGGCCCAGGGCGGCTCATTCCTGCCCACCCATCAGGACGGACTCGTCACTGATCGGCACGGCACATGGTTCGGCAGCAGCGACGGCAGCATCTGGCTGTACTCATCGGCCAGGGGCCTGGTCAAAGTGGCGACGGTTCCCCCGCAGCCGGGTGGCTCCGGGAACCCGTACGACGACCACGGATGGCGGACCGTCGCCGGGCCGTGCACGTAACAATTACCCAGACCTGAACGCCCTCGTCAGGTGCGGATCGGGAGAGCGATCCGCGCCACCACGCCTGACGGCGAGGTGTTGGCAAGCTCCAGGCGCCCGCCGTGCGCGGTGATGATGTGCCGCGCGATCGCCAGTCCCAGACCGGATCCGTTCGAGCCGGGGCCTTTCACGAATCGATCGAAAATGCGTGGCAGCAGATCCGCGGGAATCCCCTCCCCGCTGTCGGCGATGGTGATGGTGACCTCCTCGGCGGTGGAGCTGATCGCGGCTTTGATCCAGCCGCCAGATGGCGTGTGGCGAATTGCGTTGGAGAGAAGGTTCCCGATTGCGGCGCGGATCCGTGTGGGGTCGACCTCGAGCATGGGCGCCTTCTCCGGCATCTCGACGGTCATGGCCACACCCGCCAGGTCGGCCCGAGATCGGAACGAGGCCACCGTGTCGTGGACGAGCGTCTCGATGTCGGTCGGCTCCTTGCTGAGAACCAGGTTGCCGGCGTCGGTCTGGACCAGTGTCCTCAGGTCGTCCACCAGCCGTTCCATGGCGTGCGCGGCGTCGAGGATGGGGGTGAGGTGTGCCTGGTCGCCGGGATAGACGCCGTCGGCGATTCCCTCGGCCTGCCCCCGGATCACCGACAGGGGCGTGCGAAGCTCGTGAGTGACGTCGGCCAGGAAGTCGCGTCGCTGCTCGTCGATCGTTTTCAGCCGCGCGCTCATCGAGTTGAAAGCGCGCGCCACCGAGCGCATGTCGGGCGATCCGTACTCCGGCACCCGAGCCGAGTAGTCGCCTGCTTCTATCTTGCGCGCGGCCTCCGACAGGTTCGCCATCGGCCGCGTAATGCGTCGCATGCCGGTGAGCCCCGACGTCCAAACGACGAGCAGGAAGATCGCCGCAGCGACCGCGACCGGACCCGCGCCGAAGTGCGTCACCATGCCTCCCAGCGCGGCGCCGCCGAGCACGGCCAGGAGCACGACGGCGACGAACAGACAGCCGATCAGGCGGATGAATTGCGGAGGCCCGCGCCTGCCCCTCCGCCACGGAGGTGGGAATGGCTCGCCTTCTGGCCACCAGGGCGGGCGGCGCCGGGGGGGAGCGTTGGGGTCGCTCGTGTCGATCCAGCCCTGCCAGCGGCCGCGACCGCCGCCCGCCCTCACGGTTGGGCCGGCTCGGCGAAACGGTAGCCGACACCGAAAACGGTGAGGATGTAGCGCGGTGTCCGCGGATCCGGCTCGATCTTCTTGCGGATGTTCTTGATGTGGGCGTCGATCGCCCGCTCATACGACTCGAAGGCCACGCCGCGCACCGCGTCGAGCAATTGGGCCCGGGTGAACACCCGGCCTGGCTGACGCGCCATCGCCGCCAGGATCTCGAACTCGCTCTTGGTCAGGTCCACGCGCCGGCCGCCGAATCGGGCATCCATGCGCGACACGTCGAGCTCCACGTCCGGCCCGGCCCTGATCACGTCGGACCGCGCTCGCAGCCCTTCGGCCCGTCGCAGAACGGCGCGCACCCGCGCCACGAGCTCCTTGGGGCTGAAGGGCTTCGTCAGGTAGTCATCCGCCCCGAGCTCGAGGCCGACCAGCTTGTCCGATTCCTCGGTGCGGGCGGTGAGCATGATGATCGGCGTCTCGCCGTCGCGGCGCAGGGAGCGCGCCACGTCGAGGCCGTCGAGTCCGGGCAGGCCCAGGTCGAGGACGACCAGGTCCGGGCGGCCGGTCCGGGCGGAGCGCAGCGCGGACGGCCCGTCCGACGCGGTAAGCACGGTGAAGCCACCATGCTCCAGGTAGTCGCGGACGAGCTGCACGATGCGAGGCTCGTCGTCAACGACAAGGATGGTCGCCACGGCGACCATCCTAGTTTCAGACAACGCTGCTCAGACCGTTCGCTGGTCCGGCGGAGTGGGCGGAGGCGGCGGGGTCGTGCCCGAAGCCTGTTCGCCGTGTGCTCGCTTGTGCCACTCCTGCATCCGCTCGTCGATCGCGGGCGGCATGCCCTGCCCGTACCAGCCGCGCCCGTGGCCCCAGCCACCGCCGTGGCCCCATCCGCCGCCCATCATCCGGCGTCCAAAGAACAGGAACCGGAGCAGGCCGAAGAACAGGAACGCGATGAACAGGAACCACAGCAAACCGAAGATGCCGAAGCCGAAATCGCGTGGCCCGCCGTAGTAGTACGCGGGCGCTCCGTCCGTGGCCGCGGGCAGGTGGGTGGAGACCCCATCCGACCAGCCCACGTTGTAGGCGATCACTCCGACGATCACCAGCACGATCGCCGTGAAGACCAGCCCGATCAAACCGAATCCGCGTCTCATGTCGAATCCCTCCTTGGGAATCAGTTGCCGCTTGCTACAGGCCCCATGATTCGCCGGACTTGTGAGGGAGATATGAAGGCCGTGAGCGGGAAAAGTGAAGGGTTTCCGCTAAAACCCCGCGCCTGGCTCCAGCTCCACCATCTCCGCGCTGCGCTTCCACAATGCCTCTTGCTGCCCGAGGTCGAGCGACTGTTTCGGCGGGTCGATCCGCCTCGTCCCCTTGAAGAACCAGCCGGTTGTGCCCGCACGCGCGGGGGAGAGGGCCAGCTCGGCGAGGTCTTCACCCGCCCGCTCCGGCTTGCGCGAGATCAAGCGCGTCAGCACGCGCAGTCCCCGAGGCGCCTCCTTCATCAGCTCTGATCGCACCAGGCCCGGGTGAAACGCGTTCGCGCGAACATCCCAGCGATGTGCCCGTCGCGCCAGCTCGAACGTGAACATGAGATTCGCGGCTTTGGTGGCGCCGAAGGAATGCAGTGCATTGAAGCGATATTTGTCGAGCAACCGGTCGATGTCTACTCGCGTGGTCGAAGGCGCGCTCACCATGATCACGCGCCCTGCTCGGATCAAGCGGTCACGCAAAAGGTTGATGAGCAGGAAGGGTCCCAGGTGGTTGGTGGCAAGCATCAGCTCGAAGCCTTCCGCGGTCCGCTGATACCGGGGCGTGAATACCGCGGCCACGTTGAGCAGAGCATCGACGTGACCGCCGCCCCTCTTGATCTCACGCGCCGCTGCCCGCACAGACGCCATCGACGAGAGGTCGACCGGTACGCTCTCGACCCGCCCGTCCCCGGCACTGAGCCGTTTGACCAGGGCGTCGAGGCGGCTGGATGCCCGGGCGAGGAGAACCACGTGCGCCCCGCGTCGCACCAGAAGCTGAGCCGTGGCGGAACCGACCGCCCCCGTCGCCCCTGTGACGATGATCACAGGGTGTTGCGTGATCACTGCCTAAGTGTCCCGGCAACATAGGCCGGGTGGCAAGCTGCAAGTCGTGAGGCCGCTCATCAGCGCGCATCGGGGTGGGACCCCGAGCGCCGGGCAGAGCGCGGCGGACCGTTACCGCCAGGCGATCGCGTCGGGCGTCGACTACGTCGAGTTCGACGTGCGCAAGACCGGGGACGGGGTGGCAGTGATCTGCCACGACGACTGCACCCGGTCAGGCCGGCCGATCCGCGGCCTCGGCTCTCGCGAGGTCGAGGAGGAGCTGGGAGGCGAGGCTCTCACCCTTGACGAGCTGCTTGAACTGGCCGCCGGTCGCGTCGGCCTGCACCTCGACCTGAAGGAGACCGGCTACGAGGCCGAGATCGTGAACCGCGTGCTCGCCGTCTGCTCCCTCGACCAGTTCGTGATCACGTCAGGTGATGAGTCGGTGCGCGCCATCAAGGTGCAGTTTCCGCACGTTCGGGTTGGGCTGTCCCTGGGCGACGATCTCGATGGAGCGTCGCCGTGGGCCAGGCTGCGAGGGCGGTTTGGTGAGCTCTTTCCGCGCCGTCGCATCGAAGCCGGCGGGGCCGATTTCGTCGCCGTGCATCACAGGCTCGCCGAGCTCAACGTCCTGCGCTATTGCGAAAAGCGAGGTGTGCCGGCCTGGGTCTGGACCGTCGACGACGAATTCGCGCTTCAGCGCTTCCTGGCGGATCGTCGCGTCGCGGCGCTGATCACGAACCGGCCGGAGGCCGCGCTCAGGATCAGGTCGGCGTGATCTTGATCGATGTGTCGCAGCAGAACAGGCCGAGGTCGGGCGTCCAGCGCATGGTGAACGGTGGCGTCGGGTTGGACACGTGGAAGCAGACGTCGATGGGTCCGAATGTCGCGCCGTTGGCGAACTCGTGGCGGGGCCACGTGTTGCACCCGGCGGCGCTGGTGACCACCCCAGAAGTGCTGCGGCTCGCGTCGATGAGCTGCAGATCCTCGGGCGACGCATGCGTCGAGCTGCTCGAGTTCTGGAACTTGACGGTCATCCGCACCAGGTCTGACTCGACGCGCACGTTGGAAACCCAGAGCCTGTAGCCCTGCACGTCAGCGCACGGCCCGGGTGAGCAGTTCTCCGGCGACACCGCTGACTGGCCGAAGCTGATCCCGAGCGGGGCGTTCAGAGCTGTGTAGGCGACGAACGCAACAGTCCCGGCCACGATCAGGCCGGCGACGATTCCCGCAGCTGTGAGGATGCGCCGTGCCATGCCCACTGCCTCGAACGCCTTGATGCGCGGTTTGGTTTCAGACTCGGCCCGGCCGGGCGGCCGGACGTTTGACGCTTCAGCCGGTTTCTACGCTGCTGGAGCACCAGCGGGCGTAGCGCCGGCGGACGCTTTGCTGTCGCTCAGGACCTTGCCGTCCTTGAGGCGGATCTGGCGCCTGGTCTGCCCCGCCACGTCCAGGTCGTGGGTGACGATCACGATCGTGACCTGCTCCTCGCCGTTGAGGCGCTTCAACAGGTCGACCAGCTGCTGCGCGGTCTCGGTGTCGACCGCGCCCGTGGGCTCGTCAAGAAGGATGAGGGAGGGTCGGTTGACCATCGAACGCGCTATGGCGACCCGCTGCGCCTGCCCGCCGGACAACTCGGTGGGACGGTGCTTCAAACGGTCGGTAAGCCCCACCCGCTCGATGAGCTCAACCGCGCGGTCCCTGCCCGCCCTGCCGTCCTTGACGTACCGCAGAGGCAGCATCACATTCTCGAGCACGTTCAGCGCCGAGAGCAGGTTGTATTCCTGGAATACGAAGCCGACCTTGCGTGCCCGCATGTGAGCGCGCTCCCGGTCGCCCAGCTTGCTCGTATCCACGCCGTCGATGAAAAGGCCGCCGGAGGTCGGCTTGAGCAGCAGTCCCATCAGGTCCAGCATCGTCGTCTTGCCGCTGCCTGACCGCCCGACCACCGCCACGAACTCGCCCTTATCGATGTCGATCGAGACGCCGTCCAGAGCTCGGATGGTCTCCTCGCCGCGCCTGTAGTGCTTGACCAGGTCGACCAGGCCGATGCCGGCCATCTAGTCGTTCCTCAGGGCAGTCACCGGGTCCAGGCGGGACGCGCGCCACGCGGGCAGGACGCCGGCCACGGCGCCGAGCACTGTGGCGAAGCCGATGGCGAGGATCGTGAGGTTCAGCGTGACCAGAAACAGTGTCGACTGGCCGGGTGGCGTCGCTGCGTTGGCGATGATCGTGATCAGCGCACCCAGCGCATAGCCGATCACCCCTCCGATGATGCCTATGAAGGTCGCCTCGATGAGGAACTCGCTCATGATGTTGAGCGTCGTTGCGCCGACGGCCTTTTTGAGCCCGATCTCGCGCACGCGCTCGGAGACGGCCATGAACATAGTGTTGACCACCGAGAGCCCGCCGATGATCAGGGCGAGCAGCGCCGCCGCGGTTGTGATGGCCGTGAAGATCGCGCCACCGGACTTGAAGCTGTTCACCAGGTCGCTTGGCCTGGTCGCCTTGACGCCTGTCACCTGCGCGTTGATGTCGTTGGCAATCTTGTCCAGGTCGCCGATCGAGGTGCCGGGCTTGCCGTAGACGGAGATGCTCTCCGTGATCTGGCTCACGTCGATCGAGCCGCGAATCGCGATCGGAAGGCTGTCCTTGAGGAGCATCTGTCCCGCCGGGATGCTGATGTAGGCGAACGTGTCGGGTGCGGTTCGCGTCGGGTTCAGGATGCCGACCACCTTGAAGGAGTGGTTGACGAAATCGGGCGTTGCATTGGCCGGCTTGACCGGCAGGTCGATGGCGTCGCCGATCCTCTTGTTGAACTCCTTGTCGATGGTCGATCCGAGGACGACCTGGTCCGTCGACTGCGGGTCGAGCTGCGCTCCTTGGGCCAGCGTGATCCTGAGGCTGCTCCAGCTGTTTTCCGCCGGATCGGCGCCCACGATCGTGTCCGGGACTCCAAAGCTCACGACGTTTGTGCTGCCGGGCTTGGCGGAAAAGCCATAGCCGGCGAAGGCGGCCTGGACGCCGGGGACCTGCTTGATCTCGTCGATCTTGCTGGTCGGGAGCAGCGAAGCCGATTGGCCGTCGGGAGGGCCGACCTGGATGCTGCCACCGAAGTACTGCACGCCGCCGTTGATCAGGGCGTTGAAGTTCTCGGCCAGCGCGCCCATCGTCGTCAGGGCGAGCACGCCGATGACGATGCCCGAGATGGTCAGGAAGCTGCGGAGCTTGTGTCGGGTGATGTTGCGAACGACCTCCATGAGGGCGCTGAGGATACGAGGCCGAGATGAAGAGATGGGTAAATGATCTCGGCGACCCTCAGTCGATGGCAGGCCCCACCCGTCGACGCCGGATTTCCGTAGGGCACTCCCCGCGAATAAAATGCCCAGTCATGAGAGGGCCCGGTGTCCAGCCTGCTGCTCAGGGGATTCGTCCTGGGATTCGCGATCGCGGCATCACCGGGCCCGATCTTCTTCCTGTGCCTTAGGCGGTCCCTCCTCCATGGTCGCCTCTACGGGTTGGTTTCCGGCCTCGGGGTGGCCACAGCGGACGGCTTCTACGCCGCTCTCGCGGCGTTCGGCGTCGCCGCCCTCGCGTCGGTCCTCCTTAACGACCGCCGGCCGCTGGCGGTCGCGGGCGGGGCAATCCTGCTCGGGCTTGGAGTCCGCATCCTTCTCGAGCGCCCGCCATCTGACGAGGGGTCCAGGGCGGCCGGCGCTCGCGGGCTGGGCTGGGCATACGCGTCCACCCTCGGTCTGACCATCGCCAACCCCGCCACGATCATCTCGTTCGCGGCGCTGGCGGCAACGCTTGGCCTTGGCGCGGGTGGCGGTCCGGCGAGGCCCGCCGCCCTCGTGGCAGGCGTTCTGCTGGGATCGGCGTCGTGGTGGTGCGTGCTCGCGCTCGCTGTGGCGATGGTGCGCGCCCGCATCACCCCGCCGGTCGTGCGAGGTATCAGCTCGGTGAGCGGCCTGGTCATCGCCCTGCTTGGAATTCTGGCCATCGTCTCGGCATTAAATTGACGTCATGACCCACAAGATCCACGTGGTCGACGTCTTCACCGACAAGCCGCTCGCCGGGAACCAGCTCGCCGTCGTTCTCGATGCGCAGGACATCCCCGGCGATGTGATGCAACGCATCGCCAAGGAGATGAACATCGCCGAGACTACCTTCGTGCTCCCGCCGGACGACCCGGCGCACGCCGCGAAGGTCCGGATCTTCACGCCCGCCGTCGAGATGCCTTTCGCCGGGCACCCCACCGTGGGAACCTCCTGGGTGCTCTCGACCCAGGGCCTGGTACCCGGCGGAGCGCTGGAGTTCACCCTCGAAGAGGGCGTGGGTCCCGTCAAGGTGAGAGGGGTCAAAGGTCCCGACGGCCTGGTTTTCTGGATGACGCATCCGCCGGTGACCTTCGGCGAGACGCTCAAGGACCACGATCACGTCGCGGAGGCGATTGGGGTGAGGTCGGACGACCTGCTGCCCAACGTTCCGGTCCAGGTCGCGTCGACCGGGATGCCGTTTCTCTACGTCGCCCTGAAGGACGTCCGCGCGGTGGACCGCGCCGAGTCGAGCCAGCAAAAGCTGCGCGGGCTCTTCCGGACCGCCGAGCCGCTGCCCGCCTTCATCTTCGCTCCGGTGGGGGACAACCACCTCTACAGCCGCATGTTCGCTCCACATGTGTTCGACATCCCCGAGGACCCGGCAACCGGCTCGGCCAGCGGCCCCCTGGGGGCTTTTGCGGTCAAGTACGGCCTGGTGCCGCGCGCCCGCAAGGTCGCGCTGGTCAGCGAGCAGGGAGTCAAGATGGGCCGCCGGAGCCTGGTCCACATCGAGCTGACCTATGACGCGGCGGGCGACATCCCGGCGAAGATCGAGGTCGGCGGATCGGTGGTGGCGGTGATCAAGGGCGAGCTGCTGTAGTTCCACTCCCCGCAGCGGGAGCATCAATAAACGCGGCTTAGGCCTTGGCGTCCAGCTTGATCGAGGCCGAGTTGATGCAGTAGCGCAAACCGGTCGGCTGCGGGCCGTCGTCGAAGACATGCCCCAGGTGGCCACCGCAGTTCGCGCAATTGACCTCGGTGCGGACCATGAGGTGGCTGTCGTCGACCTCCTCGGCGACCGGCGCGCCCTCGGCGGGCGCGAAGAAGCTCGGCCAGCCGCAGTGCGCGTCGAACTTGGTGTCCGACTCGAACAGCTTGGCGCCGCATCCGGCGCACAGGTACACACCAGGTGTCGTGGTGTCCCAGTACTCGCCGGTGAAAGGCCGCTCCGTGCCCTTCTCGCGCAGGACGTGGAACTGCATTGGCGTCAGGTCGCGCTTCCATTCCGACTCGGTCTTCTGCAGGCTCGGGCTCTTCTTCACACCTTTACTCTCCCACGATTCGTGATCTGGCTAACCTGAGTGTCATGACCCACCCACTTCGTTTCGGACTGAAGCTTTCAGGACAGGACTGCACGGTCGAGCAGCTGCGCGCGGTGTGGCGGATCGCCGACGAGGGCGGGTTTGATCACGTATGGGACTTCGACCACCTAGCCTCGATCGGCGAGGGCGGCCCAGACCGGCCGATCTTCGAAGGCTGGACGCTCCAGGCTGCGATGGCGCAGGCCACCCGGCGCGCCCGCATCGGGTGCCTGGTCACCGGCAACACCTACCGCAACCCTGTGCTGCTGGCCAAGATGGCCGTCACCGTCGATCACCTCTCAGGTGGCCGGCTGGAGTTCGGCATCGGCGCCGCCTGGGCTGAGATCGAGCACCAGATGTACGGCATCGAAGGCCTCGACCACCGGGTCGGCCGGTTGAGCGAATCGCTCCAGATCATCAAGTCGCTGTGGACCGAGGAGCGGACGAACTTCGAGGGCCGTTACTACCAGATGAAAGACGCCATCGCCAACCCCAAACCGGTGCAGAAGCCGTATCCGCCTGTGTGGATCGGCGCGTCGGGCGAGACGACGCTGCGCCTGGTCGCCCGCCACGGCGACGTGTGGAATATCGCCGGCGGCGACCCCGATCGCGTGAAAGCGCTGACGGCGATGCTGGAAACCGCGTGCGGGGCGGTCGGCCGCGATCCGCTCGACATCCGCCGCTCGCTGCAGTACGGATGGGACGGCAAGGATCGCGGCGAGCTCCTCGATCTGTCGGGCAGGTACCTCGAGCTGGGCGTGACCGAGCAGGTGATCTACCTGCTCGGCAACCGGCCTGAGGCGCTCGCGGCAAGCATCGCCGAAGCGCTGCCCGACCTGCGCAAGCTGCAAACGAAAGTAACCCGCTAAACGGGCGCTTCCCCTCCCCCCGTCGGGGGGAGGGTCAGGGAGGGGGGCGTGGACCAGCACAAGCGGTGAGCCTGGTCCAAATACATCATTGACAAGACATATGTCGCACTAGTAATATGTCGCTATGCCCGATGTGTTCCAGGTCCTGGCTGATCCCACCCGGAGGCGCATTGTCGATGCCCTGAGGAGCGGGGAGCGTTCGGTTGGCGAGCTGGTCGAGGTGGTGGACATCGGTCAGCCGGGCGTGTCACGACAGCTGGCGATCCTGGCGGACGCGCAGTTCGTGGTCATGCGGCCCGACGGCCGGCGGCGCCTGTACGCGCTTCGGCCGGAGCCGTTTCAGGAGCTGTCGGCTTTCGTGACCGGCTATCGGGCGATCTGGGAGGGGCGGCTCGACAGGTTCGCGGCCGAGCTCGACCGTCGTAAGAAGGAAAAGGACAAGAAAAAGGAGAAAGCATGATGGCAAGCGCAGACGCGACTACAGCGGTGGGGATTTCAATCAAGCCGTGCCTGGTGTTCAGCGACCGGTGCGAGGAAGCGATCAACCTCTACGTGTCGATGTTCAAGAACTCGAAGGTGCTCAGCATGGTCAAGAGTGAGGGTGGAGGCCCGATCGCCAAAGGCCAGGTCATGAGCGCCAGCTTCCTGCTCGACGGGCGTGAGATCGTGGCGTTCGACGGCGGTCCGACCTTCACATTTGGGGAGGGGTTTTCCCTGATGGTCACTTGCCAGACCCAGGACGAGATCGACCACCTCTGGACAGGGCTGCTGGCCGGCGGCGGCGAGGAGAGCCGCTGCGGTTGGCTGAAGGATCCCTTCGGCGTCTCGTGGCAGATCATTCCGTCCTCGCTGGTGCAGATGCTGGGAGATGCGGAGCATGGCAACTCGGCAGCTGCGATGGACGCGATGTTGAAGATGCAGAAGCTCGACATTGCCACACTGGAGAAGGCGTACAACCGTGGCTGAGGCTCGGCCCAAGCTCACAATCGAGCGCACGTTTGACGCGCCCATCGAGGAGGTCTGGGACCTGTGGACGACCAGGTCAGGCGTTGAATCGTGGTGGGGGCCGGAGGGATTCGCCGTCACGGTCGAAGAGCTCGACCTGAAGCCCGGCGGTCAGATCGTCTACTCCATGAGCGCGGTGGGCACCGATCAGATCGAATACATGACCAAAGCAGGCATGCCGATCACGACTCTGCACCGTTCCACGTACACCGAGGTGGACCCCCCGCGCCGGCTTGGGTGGAAGCTCCCGATCGATTTCGTTGTGGGGGTCGAAACATATGAGGTCGATGTCGTGATCGAGCTGAGCGAGGACGGGGACGCTACGCACATGGTCCTGACCGCCGACGCGATGCACGACGACGAGTGGACGAAGAGGGCTCAGCTCGGCCGGGAGAGCGAGCTCGAGAAGCTGGAGCGGGTTCTCGCGGAGCGCAAGCGAGAGCGCGCAAAATGATCAAGTCACCTTCCTGCTCGCCGGGGAGGTCGTAGGTCCGCTTCTGCACAAACTGGAGGGATGGCAATGGTTGACAGTGTCTATCGCGTCACGGAGCTGATCGGGACAAGCAGCCAGTCGTGGGAGGCCGCAGCCCGAGTCGCGGTCGAAACCGCCGCCAGGTCGCTGCGCGACCTCCGCGTCGCCGAGGTCGTGGAGCAGGACATGACGATCGAGAACGGCAAGGTGACGAGCTACCGCGTGAAGCTGAACGTCTCGTTCAAGTACGTGCCGGAAGCAGCACCACGCCGCAAGGCAAGCACCTCGACCCGCAAGCGCTGACGGGCGGCGCCGCCGGGCCCTACAAATCGACGATTTGGCCGCCGAATGAGCCGCAATGCCTTGACCAAATCGACAATTTAGCCGCCGAATGCGGAAGGGGAGGTTAGGGCGCGGTGGCCGCTTGGACCTGGCAGCCCGCGGCCCTCATCTCCTCAATGGCCTGCAGGCCCGTCGCCTCGCTCACCGCTGCGCACAGGTTGACCAGGACTCGGACCTGGAAGGCATTCTTGCGGGCGTCGAGCGCGCTCGCCCGGACGCAGTAGTCGGTGGCGATGCCACAGACGTCGATGTGATCGATCCTCTGCTCTTTCAGGACGTCCAGCAGTCCGTGGCCGCGAGAGTCCACGCCTTCAAACGCGGAATAAGCCGCTTCGTGCCGGCCCTTGCTGACGACCGTCTGGATGAGCTTCTCCCGCACCAGGTTCTGGATCGGCGGCACGAAGGCGGAACCCGGCGTCCCGATGACGCAGTGCGGTGGCCACGTGTTGACGAAATCGGGAGGATTCCCGAAGTGGTTCTGCGGGTCTTCGTGGTAGTCGCGCGACGCGACGACGAACTGGTATTCGGTCTTGAAGTGCCGGATATGGCGCGCCACCTGGGCCGCGACCTGGAGACCGTTCGGGACGGCAAGGCTGCCCCCCTGGACGAAATCGCTCTGGAGATCGACCGCGAGCAACGCGTTCCTCATCCTTGCCTCCTCACGCTTGCCTGATCGGGCAACTTAGACTGCCCGTATGGCCTCCGTGATAGTAGCGGGCGCGCGCACGCCTTTTGGCAAGTTCGGTGGCGCGTTCAAGGAGGTCCCGGCCACGACGCTCGGCGCCCATGCCATCCGCGGGGCGCTCGCGCGGGCAGGAGTCAAAGGCTCAGATGTCAACTACGTGATCATGGGCCAGGTCCTCCAGGCAGGCGCCGGCCAGATCACCGCCCGCCAGGCCGCGATCGAGGCAGGCATCCCGCAGGAGGTACCCGCCATCACCATCAACAAGGTTTGCCTGTCAGGTATCAACGCCATCGCCCTGGCCGACCAGCTCATCCGTGCCGGCGAGGTCGAGGTGGTCGTGGCGGGTGGCATGGAGTCGATGTCAGAGGCCCCGTACCTAATGCCGAAAGCCCGTTTTGGCGCTCGCATGGGCGACGCCAAGATGGTCGACTCGATGGTCCACGACGGCCTGTGGTCGACCTTCACCGGGCAGCACATGGGCGAGAGCTCGGACGAGGTGAATCGCGAGCTCGAGATAAGCCGAGAGGAGCAGGACGCATGGGCCGCCCGCTCGCACCAGCGCGCCGGGCGCGCATGGGAGAGCGGTGCGCTCAAGGACGAGGTCGTGGTGGTCGAACTGCCCCCAAAGCGCGGTGAGGCAGACGTGGTGGAGCGCGACGAGGGCGTACGGCAAGGGACGACGACCGAATCGTTGGCTAAGCTCTCGCCGGCGTTCAAAAAGGATGGGACCATAACGGCGGGCAACGCATCACAGATATCGGACGGTGCGGCGGCTGTGGTGGTGATGTCGGCAGAGCGCGCTCGCAGGCTCGGCCTGGAACCCCTCGTCGAGATCGTGGCCCACGGCATGAGCGCTGAGCGGTATGCATGGCTGCACACGGTGCCGGCGCTGGCTTTGAGCAGCGCCCTCAAGAAGGCCGGCCTCGATGTCGCCGACCTCGACCTCGTCGAATTCAACGAAGCTTTCGCCGCGGTCGCGCTGAACGCGACCCGCATGTTGGAGATTGATGAGGAGCGGGTCAACGTCAACGGTGGCGCTGTAGCGCTTGGACACCCTATCGGCGCCAGCGGTGCCCGACTCGTGCTGACCGTGGCGACCGAGCTCAAGCGACGCGGGTTGCGCACAGGCGCGGCAGCGCTCTGCGGCGGTGGCGGACAGGGCGACGCATTGATCGTCCGGCGTCCCCAGTCGTGACCATCCGCAAGGTTGCGCCGTACGGGTCATGGGCGTCGCCCGTCACGGCGGACCTGATGCTGAAAGGCACCTCGTACATGCGCAACCAGATGGTCCGGTGGGACGGCGACGACCTCTACTGGTCGGAGCTCAGGCCGCACGAGGGCGGCCGCATGGTCGTGTGCCGCCGCAACCCTGACGGAACGCTGTCGGATGTCACGCCCCAGGGCTACAACGCGCGCACGAGAGTTCACGAGTATGGCGGTGGCCATTTCGCGGTGAGCGGCGGGTCGGTATGGTTCACCAACTACACCGATCAGCGCCTGTACCGCCAGGACGCCGGCGGACAGCCACGAGCACTCACGCCGGCCTCCGACATCCGCCACGCGGACATGGTCGTCGACCGTAAGCGTGACCTCGTGTACGCGGTGCGCGAGGACCACACGACGGGAGCTTCGGAGGCGGTCAACACCATCGTGGCGATGAACGCGGGGGGTGGGGACGAGACGATCACGGTCGCGTCGGGCAACGACTTTTACTCGTCGCCCAGGCTGAGCCATGACGGCAACCGCCTTGCCTGGACGACCTGGAACCACCCGAACATGCCGTGGGATGGCTGCGAGCTGTGGATCGGCGAGCTCGACAGCCAGGGCCGCGTCACATCTTCGCGCAGGATTGCGGGCGGCCAGGACGAGTCCATCTTCCAACCCGAATGGTCTCCCGCGGGAGAGCTCTACTTCGTGTCCGACCGCACGGACTGGTGGAACCTCTACCGCGCGCGCGGCGAAGGCGACGAGCCGGTTTGCAGTCGCGACGCTGAGTTCGGCGCGCCGCAGTGGAGTTTCGGCATGCGCTTCTACGACTTCAGCGGTCCCGATGAGATCGTGAGCCTCTATGCGACCGAACAGGGGACGAGGCTTGGACGCTTCGAGCTCAACGCCGGCAAGGTGGACGACATTGATCTCCTGTACACGTCGCTGAGCAGCCTTCAGGTCAACGGTCGCAAGGCGGCCATCTTCGCGAGCTCCGCCGCGTTCGCCGAGCGCCTCCTCGTCGTTGACCTCGACACGCTCGCTCAGGAGGTGGTGAAAGTTTCGAACCCGGCTCACATCGACCCGGGCTACCTCAGCTTTCCGAAGCCGGTCGAGTTTCCGACCGAGAAAGGTCTCACCGCGCACGCGACCTACTACATGCCCCGCAGCGCTGAGTTCGAGGGGCCGCCCGGCGAAAAGCCGCCCCTCGTCGTTCACTGTCATGGCGGCCCGACCGGCTCGGGCGGACCGACATATCCCTTTGAGTTTCAGTACTGGACGAGTCGCGGTTTCGCCATCGTCGATGTCAACTACGGCGGGTCGTCGGGTTACGGTCGCTCATACCGGCAGCGCCTGAACGGCAACTGGGGAGTGGTCGACGTGGATGACTGCGTCAACGCCGCCCGATACCTCGTCGAGCGAGGGCTGGTCGACCCCGGACGAATTTCGATCACCGGCGGCTCGGCCGGCGGGTATACCGTGCTGCTTTCGCTGACCAAGCGGAAGTTCTACGCCGCCGGCGCCAGCCACTTCGGAATCGGCGACCTCGTCTCGTTCGTGAAGGAAACGCACAAGTTTGAGTCGCGGTACGTCGACACGCTGGTCGGTCCGTATCCCGAGCGCGCCGACCTGTACGCCGAGCGGTCGGCCATCAACTACGCCGACAGGATGAGCTGCCCGGTGATCCTGTTCCAGGGCCTGGAGGACAAGATCGTTCCGCCCGACCAGGCCGAGATGTTCGTGGCCGCCTGCGAGAAAAAGAAGCTTCCGTACGCGTATGTCGCCTTCGAGGGCGAGCAACACGGATTCCGCCAGGACAAGAACATCCGCCGCTCGATCGAAGGCGAGCAGTACTTCCTATCCCAGATCTTCGACATCGCCACCCCCGACGACATCGAGCCGGTGAAGATAGAAAACTTCTAGCGGGCCACGTGGGCCCTCGCCTATCGTTTCGGTCGGGTAAGTCGGCGTGGCGGAATGGCAGACGCGCCAGCCTTAGGAGCTGGTGCCCGAAAGGGCGTGGAGGTTCAACTCCTCTCGCCGACACCTGACCCTTCGCTTGCGTGGCCCGAGCAGCCGGCCCAGGCGATGAGAGGGAACCATCCGGGTTCCCTCTCATAATAAGTTCCGTGGAGGAAGCCCCACACCCGAACGGCTCGCGATCCAAGGCTGCGAGCAACGGTCACCAGAGCATCGGCGGGTATCGCGTGGTGCGCGAGCTGGAGACCGACAGCCTGGGCACGATCTATGAGGCGGAGCATCCGCAGCTGCACCGCCGCGTCGCCGTGCGCACGATCAGCGCCGGCGTCGCGCGAGATGTGAGCTTCTCGCGCCGCTTCCTCCTCGAGCTACGCTCGTACACGGCGCTCGAGCACGAGGCCATCCCGCGGCTGTTCGAGCTCGCGTACGACGGCGAGTCGCCCTACCTCGTAACGGAGATGATCGCGGGCCGCACTCTCGACGACGTGTTTGGCGAGGGCGACCGCTACGAGCCGCTTGGCGTGATCGACCTCCTGCGGCCCATCGCGAGCGCGCTCGACTACGCGCACTCTCGCGCGACCGTTCACCGCGACGTCAAGCCTGCCAACATCCTGCTCGCCGACGACGGCCGCACGATGCTCACGGGTTTCGGCCTCGGCACTGTTGCGACGTTCAACACGGGACCGGGGACCGGAGGCCCGGTGGCGCCGGACTATGTCGCGCCGGAACGACTGGTCGGGCGCGAGGTGGACGGCCGCGCCGACGTCTACTCCCTGGCGGCCGTGTTGTTCGAAGCGGTCACAGGCCGTCGCCCCTTCTCGTCCAAGAGCTGGATCGAGACGTTGAGCCGCCGCCTCTACGAGCCGCCGCCGAGTGTCCTCGAAGCAGCGCCCGACCTCTCGCCCGCGTTTGCCGCCGTGCTGCAGCAGGCCATGGACCGCGACCCCAGCCATCGTCCCAACACCGCGGGCGAGCTGCTCGACCGTCTGGGCGACGCGCTCCACGCGCCACGCCGCGATCGCGACGGCGGCCACTGGCTGCAGCCGGCGATGCATCGCGGCAGCATCGGGCTGAGCGCGCTGCTGGTCTTGATGGTCGGCGCGGCGGAGGTCACGTGGCTCCTCGAAGGCTCAGGCCTGACGCTTGTGATGGGCTTCGCGCGCCGCGTCCTGGGGCTGCACTAAGACCCGAATCGCCCGTCCACCATCAACACCGAGTTGCACGTGAACAGGCGGTCGACCGTGAAGCCGGGATTCACCTTGGACGGGTCCTGGCCGATGGCCGAGCCGATTTGCTGGACGATCTGCTGACTCGGCACGCTCAGGCCGAACACGGTCGCGCTGACTGCTGTGATGTCGATCAGCCCGCCGCGCGGGACGAGCACCACCGTGCCGGTCCATCCGACGCCGTTGTACGTCCCGGTGCCGGTCAGGATCGCGCCCGAGACCGAGCCGCCGTTGATGCTGAGTCCGAGGTTGGAGAGCCCCGACACCTGCACGGCGCTCGACAGATCCTTGGTCGTGTAGCCGCGGTGCACCGCGTTGAGCTGCTCGATGTCGGCGCTCGCGCAGCTCTCGACCGACGCGACGGCGACGAACGGATTCTCGCCGGCCGGCCCGATGCCGCTGACGCCGGCCACGATGATTCGGTAGATCCCGGCGGGCGCGTTGTTGACCACGACGACGATTGGTGAGGCTCCCGTCTTGGTGGAGGTCGAGTTGTCGGGAGCCTGCACCGTGAGCTTCATCAAGCTGCCCGGGTAACCGACCGATGCTTTGAGGGTGCCGCCTCCCGCGTAGCTGTACGTGTATTGCTGCTGCTCGCCGTTGTGGATCGGCGCGCCGATGAAGTCCTGCTCCGTGCCCGGTGTGGTGTTTGCGGCCACGGCATCGGACGCTGCGAGATCCGGGCCGAAAGGATCATTCGGGTCCGGCTGGATCGTGATCGGGGCGCTGACGGTGCCGTTTGCGTCGGCGGTCGCCTGCTGGCCGGCGGTGAGGTGGACGTGATTCTTGCCGTCGAAGTCCAGCGTGCCGTCGAAGAGCTTCACCGTCATCGAACCGTCCTGCTTGATCAAGACCTCGAACCTGGTTCCGCGCACCGTCGCCGTGGCGGACTTGCCCGCCACCTGGAACGTTGCGCCGGAGACGAGATGCTGCACGTTGGTGAAGGTGCGACCTATCTGCTGGACGAACTTCGCGTCATGAAGGTTTCCGCTGCGAGCAAAGTGCGCAGAGTCGAGCGTGACGGTCGTGTTGGTCGCCAGCCGCGTGAGGGTGCCGTCGGGCATCGTCACCGCCGCCCTGCCGGTGGCGTCGGTCTGCACCGAATCGCCCGCCTGCACCAGGGAGCCTGTCGACCCCGCCGCGAAGGAGCCGCTCGAGCCATGCTGGACCGAGGTCGCAGGCAGGTAGACGGTGAGGACTCCCGACGCGCTGACCGCCGCCTGGGCGCTCAGGTTCACCCACACCACCAGTCCCGCCACGATCAGGACGACGATGAAGAGGGCGATCAGGAGGCGGCGGCCGCCCCTGCGGCGCGGAGGCGTCCGGGCGGCTACGACTGACATGTTGCCCGGGAAAGATAGCTCACTGCCCGCCTGGCACAGCGCCCTTCGGGACGCCGATTTCTACCTGTGTCCCTCGACCACCATCACGCCGTCGCCAGTCGGGGTGTTGCAGGAGTACACGCGGTCGACTATGAACCCCGAGGGGATCGATGCGACCGAGTTGCCACCCAGCGAGGTGAGCTTCGACACGAGCTGCGTGGTCACGTTGATGTCGCGGACCGTGACCTGGGTGATCACCGCGCCCAGGTTGGGCGTGGCCGCGTAGAAGTCGATCGTCCACGAGATTGGGAGGCCGCCCAGGTTCGAGTAGTAAAGGAGGCGCGCCGAGGTGGCGGACGTGCCCTGCACCTGCAGCGTGACCCCGGTTGACCCGGCTTGCGCCAGCGCATTGGCGATCTGCGAGTTGCTGAGCGTCTCGCGGACGACGGTGCCGGTATCGACGTTGCCCGGCGTGCAGGACGCGTCGGTCGCGAATGCGATGGAGTAGGCCTCGCCGCCGGCGGCGACGTTGATCGCACGCACGACCGCCTTGTAGACGCCGGGTGGACCGTTCGGAATCTTGACGGTCAGGGGTGGAGGTCCCTGGCGCGCGTACTGCGTTCCATTCGGATCCGTGACCGTCACGCTCATCAGGCTTCCGGGATAGCAGAAGTACAGGCTCAGGTTGCCGCCCGCCGAGTTGTAGTCGCTCTCGGCTGTCTGGCCGTTGCTGAGGTTGTCGCCGGTCGATGTCTGTTCCGTCCCGGCCGTGTTGCCGGAGGCCGCGGCGTTGGCACACTGGAATGTGAGCGGGATGGGGTCGGC
>DASXBJ010000110.1:0-1827 GCA_036491755.1 Candidatus Dormiibacterota bacterium | reverse complement strand
CGCCGGCGAGCCCCACGTGGCCGGCCCAGGCACGCTGGTCGTCTTTCCGGCCGGGGTTCCGCATCGCAACTGGAACGGCGGAGCGGAGCCGACGATCCACCTCGCTGTCAACGTGCCCCTTCCGGAGCCGGGTCAGCCTTTTGCCCACCCGCTCGGGTAGAGAGGGGGGTTTGGAGGAACGGGAACGTCAGACCGCGGTCCAGCCGCCGTCCACCACCAGGGTGTGACCGGTGACGTAGCTAGACGCGTCGGAAGCCAGGAACAGCAGCGGACCGTCGATGTCTGCGATTGCCGGGACGCGGCCGATGAGAGTGCGCGCGCTGATGGTGCCCGCCCAAGCCTCGTCGGAGAGCATGCCGGTCATCTCGGTGGGAAAGAAGCCCGGGGCGAGCGCGTTGACCCTGACGCCACGCGTCCCCCATTGCGCGGCGAGGTTGCGGGTGAGATTGACGACCGCGCCCTTGCTGGCGTTGTAGCCCGCCATCCCGCCGCGCGACGCGACGAGCCCATACATCGAGGCCACGTTGACCACTGACGCATGCTTCGCCGCGAAGAGCAACGGCGCGGCAAGGCGACAGAGATCCAACACCGCGACCAGGTTGACGTCCAGGACCGCGTTCAGCTCGTCCAGGCTCTGGTCCTCGAGCAGTCCGTCGTCCGCAACTCCCGCGTTGTTGACCAGGATGTCGAGCCGGCCGAACTTGTCGCGGATGGCGTCGACCAGGCCCTGGCGATGCGCGGGATCGGTGATGTCGCCGGGCAGTGATAAAGGCTCCGCCAGGTCGTGGGCAATGGAGTCGAGCCGGTCGGACCGTCGCGCGGTGATGATCACCCGCGCGCCGGCGCTGTCCAGGACTCGGGCGAAGCGCGCCCCGAAACCGGACGAAGCGCCCGTGACCAGGGCGACCCGACCCTGGCAGCTGAATGACGGGTGCAATGGGGCGACGTCGGTCATGGCGGAAGTATCCACGGACCACCGGCTGGACGAATCGCCTCGCCGGTGATTTCCGAGCCTGGCCTTGCGGAGTAGTTCGATCACGTTTCGAGAAGCCTTCGCGAGGACGCCCGCCTACGATGGGATCGTTTCCACAAGATCTCGAGGAGGGTAGCTTCCATGGCTCAGCGAACCGCTGCGAAGAAAGGTATGAACAAGCCCGCCAGGGCAACGAAGGTGTTCACGGAAGAGGAACGACTCGCTATCGCGCAGCGCGCCAGGGAAGTGAAGGCGGCCCGGCGCGGCGCGGGCGCAGCGGACGGAGAGGCCGATGTCCGGGCGAAGCTCGCGTCGATGCAGGCGCCGGACCGCGCTCTGGGCGAGCGGCTCCATGCGCTGATCAGAGCCACGGCGCCAGGCCTCTCGCCGAGACTCTGGTACGGGATGCCCGCCTATTCCAAGGAGGGCAAGATGATCTGCTTCTTTCAAGACGCGCACAAGTTCAAAACGAGGTATGCGACGCTCGGCTTCAGCGACGCGGCCAACCTGGACGAAGGCGGCCTGTGGCCGGTCGCCTACGCCCTCAAGCGGCTAACCGGCGCCGAGGAGAAAAAGATTCGCGCGCTCGTCAAGCAAGCCGTGAGCTGAGACATTGACCACACCGGAGCACTAAGAGTGTCGAGTGTGAGAAAACCGGTCGAATTCAGGCGGTTGAAAGCCCGCTGGCATCACACTCGGCGATCAGGCGGAGCTGGTGGGCCGCGGTGGACTCGAACCACCTACCTCCGCGTTATCAGCACGGCGCTCTGCCAGTTGAGCTAGCGGCCCCCGCCCGTTGCATACCGCGCCACGGCGCCAGGCACGGAGTCTACTGGGTCGCTCGATTTTACAAA
>DASXBJ010000109.1:0-2823 GCA_036491755.1 Candidatus Dormiibacterota bacterium | reverse complement strand
GGCCACTTCGTGAAGATGGTCCACAACGGCATCGAGTACGCCGACATCCAGCTCATCGCCGAGTCGTACGACCTGCTCCGGCAGTCCACGGGCATGGAGGCGGGCGGGCTGGCGGAAGTGTTCGCGGAATGGAATCGAGGCCGCCTCCAGTCGTACCTGATCGAGATCACCTCCCATGTCCTGGCCAAGAAGGACGGCGCCACGCAGTCGGCGCTGGTGGACGCGATCGAGGATGAGGCCGAGCAGAAGGGCACGGGGCGGTGGACGAGCGCGTCCGCGCTCGAGCTGGGCGTGCCTCTCACAGGCATCACGGAGGCCGTGTTCGCGAGGGCACTTTCAAGCCAGAAAGCGCAGCGGGTCAAGGCTTCGCGAATTCTGGGCGGTCCGGCTGCCGCCAGGGTCCCGAACGGGCTGGTCGACGACGTCCACGAGGCACTCTATGCGGCCAAGATCGTCGCGTACGCACAAGGGTTCGAGCACCTCGCCGCCGGTTCGCGCGAGTACGGCTGGAAGCTGGATCTGGGCGAGCTGGCGACGATCTGGCGCGGTGGCTGCATCATCCGCGCCCAGTTTCTCGACCGGATCAAAGAGGCCTACGACCGCGCGCCGGACCTGGAAAACCTGATGCTCGACCCCTTCTTCCAGGAAGCCCTGGCCACCGCCCAGCCGGCATGGCGACGGGTGGTCAAGACCGCCGTCGACCAGGGCGTTGCAATACCGGCATTCGCCTCCTCGCTTGCGTACTACGACGGTTACCGGCAGGCCCGCGGTCCGGCCAATCTCATCCAGGGCCTGCGGGACTATTTCGGGGCCCACACCTACCACCGCACGGACCGCCCGGGCGCGTACCACACGCGCTGGGCGCAGGATGGCGCAGAGGTTCGCACCGACTCCGCCGGCTAGCGCGGCACGGGCTCCCCGCCGTGCAGCACCATCATCGCCACGGCGTAGAGTCCAACTGCGACGGCCACCCACACGATCAGGGCCAGCGCCAGCGTCAACGGCACGCCCAGCCTGACCACGACCAGCCAGGTGAAAATGGCAAACGCGACGAGCGCGACCGAGCCGAGGACCGCACCCTCGGAATCGATCGCCGCGTCCGTCTTGCCGGACTTCTTCTGGATCAGGGTGAGCGAGGCGGGGAGGACGGCCGGAAAGCCGAGAAAGATGCCTCCCACCCGGGGGCCAAACTTCAAGCCGATGAGCCCGGCGACCAGAGAGATCGCCGCGCCGAAGCAAAACCGGATCGCATAGTCGGTGAACCTGTTCGCGCGGATCTCACGCGTGCGCACCGATGGAATCGGGCTCTCATGCTTCATCGCAAGAAGAGCCAGAAGATTGCGCACGCCGGGACCGCCCACGCCACCCAGGCGAGGATGCTCCCCGCGGCCGCGCCGAGCCGCTCGACGAGAAACGCGGCGGCGACGCTGTAGGCGATCAACCCGGCAGCGCCCGCGATCATGCCCGTCGCATAGACGTGATCTTTGCCTGCTCCTGAGGCGAGCCCGGACACGAGCAGGCTGGCAGTCGCGACCGAAGGGGCCGCCGCAAAGAGGCCCGCGAACATTCGCGGCTTCAATATGTCGCCCGCCATCGAGAACGCCACGACCATGAACCCGCCCGCGACAACGCGGACGGCCAGGAGCGCGAGGTCCGTCAATTGACGTTCACGCCGCTTGCGAAGGGCGATGTTGCTCGTGGCCGCCCGCCCGGACCGCCCCTGACGGCGCCTTGCGCCGGGAGCGGCTCTTCAAGATGGCCAGCGCGGAGAGCTCGTCAGGTCGGAGACCCCGCACGCTTGCGGGCGCGACACCGGCCAGAGTGGCCGCCATCGACCCCGACATGTACGTCTCGATGACGGCGGGGTGCACGTAAGACTGCCGGCATATCGCGCGCGTGTGCCCCAGCTTTCGAGCCACGGTGTCGATCGCGTCCAGGACATTGCGTTTCGCCTCGGTCTCGGACTCGAACTGGGCGAGGTCGCGCAGAGCGCAGGTGGCGAGCACGGTGGCCCCCCAGGTCCGGAAGTCCTTCGCCGTGAAATCCCCACCGCCGGCTTGGCGCAGGTACTCGTTGACGTCGTCCGATGTGACCCGGCGCCTCTCGCCATCGGCATCGACGTACTGGAACAGATGCTGTCCGGGCAGCTCTTCGCAACGCTTGACCACACTCGCGACGCGTGGGTTCGCCACGCCCAGCTCGATCTCCCGGCCGCTCTTGCCTTTGAAAAGGAACCGGACCGTCGAGCCCCGGACCTTGACGTGGCGGTTGCGCAGTGTGGTCAGGCCGAACGATCCGTTCTGCTGCGCGTATTCCTCGTTGCCGATGCGGGCGAACGTCGTCTCGAGCAGCTTGACTATCGTCGCGATCACGCGCTCACGCGGCAGTCCCGGACGCCGCAGGTCGCGCGCGACTCGCCGTCTGATCCGGGGCAGGACCCTGGCGAAGCCGACCATCCGTTCAAACTTGTTCTCGTCGCGCATCTCGCGCCACCGCGGGTGGTAGCGGTGCTGCTTGCGCCCGCGTGCGTCCCGGCCGGTGGCCTGAAGGTGTCCGCGGGGCCTGGGGGTGATCCAGACCTGCTCCCAGGCCGGAGGGATCGCAAGCGATCGGATGCGTTCCAGGGTGGGACGGTCGCGTACAGGCCTGCCTTCGGGGTCGGAATACACGAATCCATTGCCTTTGCGAATGCGGCGAATGCCCGGCTCGAGGTCGGAGGTATAGGTGAGCCCCGCTTCCTGGGCGGCTTCGGCCGGGTCGGGAGCCTGGGTCAGGCCGCTGCGGGCGACGTGGGTCCGGGTCCGCCCCACAGGCATTCCAGGT
>DASXBJ010000108.1:0-16756 GCA_036491755.1 Candidatus Dormiibacterota bacterium | reverse complement strand
ACATCCCGACGCACGCCGGAAGGAACAACCAGGGCCGCATCACGACGCGCCACCAGGGCGGCGGGTACAAGAAGATCTATCGCAAGATCGACTTCAAGCGCGACAAGCACGGCGTCCCGGGCAAGGTCGCGACCATCGAGTACGACCCCAACCGCAGCGCCCGCATCGCGCTCATCCACTACAAGGACGGCGAGAAGCGCTACATCCTCGCGCCGCTCGGCCTCAAGGTCGGCGACCCGATCGAGAGTGGGGAGGAGGCGCCGGTGCGCATCGGCAACGCGATTCCGCTGGCCAACATCCCCGTCGGTTCGACGGTCCACAACATCGAGCTGACCCTGGGTCGCGGCGGCCAGCTCGTGAGATCCGCGGGCGCTTCCGCGCAGCTGCTGGCCAAAGAAGGCGACTATGCGGTGGTCCGCATGCCAAGCGGGGAGCTGAGACGGATCCACGTCCGCTGCCAGGCCACGATCGGACAGGTCGGTAACATCGAGCACGAGAACGAGTCGGGTGGCAAAGCCGGCCGCAGTCGCTGGCTTGGGGTGAGACCCACGGTCCGCGGCTCGACCATGAACCCCCGCGACCATCCGCACGGTGGTGGCGAGGGCAAGACCGGGCCCGGCGGCAACCCCAAGACGCCTTGGGGCAAGCCTGCGCTCGGCTACCGCACGCGCAAGCCGAAGAAGGCATCGGACAAGCTGATCATCCGCCGCCGCGAGAAGAAGGGACGAAAGAAGTAAATGTCACGCTCATTGAAGAAGGGGCCTTTCATCAGCCCCTCGCTGAAGGCAAAGGTCGACAAGATGAACCAGACACGCGACAAGAAGGTGATCCGCACCTGGGCGCGCGCCTCGGTCATCTATCCCGACATGGTCGGCCACACCATCGCGGTGCACGACGGGCGCAAGCACGTGCCCGTGTTCATCAGCGAGAACATGGTCGGCCACCGGCTGGGCGAGTTCGCGCCCACCCGGCACTTCCGCGGCCACGGCACCCACACCGAAAAATCCACGGCGCTGAAGTAGAAGTTGGCAACGATGGAAGTTTCAGCAGTGCAGAGGTTTGTCCGCCGCACGCCGCGCAAGGCGCGGCTGGTGGCCGACATGGTCAAGGGAATGCGAGTCGCCGACGCGCTGGCGCAGCTCGAGTTCTCCCCCAAGCATGCCGCGCGCGATATCGCCAAGGCGATCAAGTCCGCGGCCGCGAACGCCGAGCACAACTTCAACCTGAATCGCGACGATCTCGTGCTGAAGCAGATCCTCATCGACGAGGGTCCGACCTTCCGCCGCCGCAGGCCGGTCAGCCGGAGCATGGCGCACGAGTTCTTTCACCGCACCTGCCACATCACTGCGGTCGTCGAAGACCAGCCGCAGGGCGCACAGAAATCAGCCCGCGCGCAGGGCGCACAGAAACCAGCGCGCGCGCCGGGCGCACAACCAAAGAGGACGAAATAGTTGGGCCATAAAGTTCATCCGAACGCGTTCCGGCTGGGTGTCTTCCGACCCTGGGAGGCGAACTGGTTCGCCAACCCCAAGGACTACACCAAGATGCTGCACGAGGACCTCGAGATGCGCCGCATCATCCTCGCGCGCCTGCGCAACGCGGGCATCGCGAAGATCGAGACCGAGCGCTCGTCCAACGCGCAGCTCACCGTGACCATCCACACGGCCAAGCCGGGCATCGTGATCGGAAAGGGCGGGAGCTCTGTCGACCAGCTTCGCGAAGACCTCGAGAAGCGCTTCGGCAACCGGGTGCGCATCTCCATCCAGGAGATCAAGCAGCCGGAGCTCGACGCGCAGCTCGTGGCTGAGAACATCGCCTCTCAGATCGAGCGCCGCATCAGCTACAAGCGTGCGATGAAGCAGGCGATCCTGCGCACCATGCGCGCCGGCGCCAAGGGCGTCCGGATCTACTGCGGCGGACGCTTGCGAGGCGCTGAGATGGCGCGCCGCGAGTGGGACCGCGAAGGCCGCGTCCCGTTGCACACCCTGCGCGCCGATATCGCATTCGGCCGCGCCACGGCCAAGACCACGTTCGGCGCGATCGGCGTCAAGTGCTGGATCTACAAAGACCAGATCTCCCCGGCCCAGCGCCGGTTGCCACCGATCGTCGAGGAACCGCTGCCGAATCCGGAGCCCATCGCTCCGCAACCTGACCTGGTGGCCGCGCTTGCCGCCATCGCGCCCGCCGAGGCGCCTGCGGCAACCGCCCCGTCCGAAACGCAGCCCGAAAAGCCGAAGCGAAGCCGGCCGGCCACCGTGACCGCCAAAGCCGCGTCCACGGCGGCGGAGCCGAAAGCCGCGCCCAGGCCTCGAGCGGCCGCGCCCAAGGCGAAGGCCGAGTCGAAAGCCGAACCCAAGTCCGAGGCGACGAGCGAGACCAAGGCTCCAGCCAAGAAATCACCTGCCAAGAAGAAGGCCTAGATGCTGATCCCCAAGAGAGTCAAGTACCGCAAGATGCACCGCGGTCGTCGCACCGGCATCGCCACGCGTGGAGCGACAGTCGCGTTCGGCGACTTCGGCCTGCAGGCGATGGAGGCGTGCTGGATGAGCAACCGCCAGATCGAGGCCGCCCGGCGGGCGATGACCCGTCATGTCAAGCGCGGCGGCCAGATCTGGATCCGGGTGTTTCCTGACAAGTCGATCACCAAGAAGCCGGCCGAGACGCGAATGGGTTCCGGCAAGGGCAACCCCGAAGGCTGGGTCGCGGTGATCAAGCCCGGTCGCGTGCTGTTCGAGATGGGCGGCGTCACGCCGCAGGTGGCCAAGGAGGCGATGAAGCTCGCCGCGTCGAAGCTGCCGATCAAGACCCGTTTCGTCACGTCGGAGTCGGTCGCCACGGGAGGCTCGCAATGAAAGTCGACGAGCTGAGAGTGCTGGAGGCCGACGAGCTCGGCGTGCGCCTGAAGACCGCCCGTCGTGAGCTCTACGAGCTCCGCTTCAAGCACGCGGTCGGCCAGCTCGAGAACTCGAGCCAGATCTCCAAGGTCCGGCACGACATCGCGCGGATCATGACCGTGCTCACGGAACGCAGCTTTGGCATCGTGGCGTTGGCGGTGGCCGAGGCCGAGCCGCCGGTCGCCGTCGCCGAGCCTGTCGAAGAAGCGGCCCCAGTCAAGCCGAAGCGCACCCGCGCCGCCGGGCGCGCGCAGGGCGCGTCCGCAGCCAAGAAGACCGAGGACAGAGCATGAGCGACGCCACCACTCAGACCAAGCCCGAGACCGAGACCGAAGCGCGCGGCCAGCGCAAGATCCGCCTGGGCACGGTCATCGCCGACAAGATGAACAAGACTGTCATCGTCCAGGTCGGCACGTCCAAGGCCCACCGGCTGTATCGCAAGACGGTGCAGCAGCGCACGAAGTTCAAGGTCCACGACGAGAAGGACGAGTGTGGCGTGGGCGACCTGGTCCGCATCGCTGAGACGCGCCCCATCTCCAAGGAGAAGCGCTGGCGCGTGCTGGAAATCGTGGAGAAGGCCAAGTGATCCAGCAGGAGACCCGGCTGAAGGTCGCGGACAACTCAGGAGCCAAAGAGATCCTGTGCATCCGCGTCACCGGCGGCCACTACCGCAAGTACGCCTCTGTAGGCGACATCATCACGGCCACCGTGAAGTCGGCGCAGCCCGGCGGCCAGGTGAAGAAAGGCGAGGTCGTGAAGGCGGTCGTCGTCCGCGTGACCAAAGAGTTCAAGCGCCCGGACGGCTCGCTCATCCGCTTCGATGAGAACGCGGCAGTCCTGCTGGCCACGGCCAACAACCCGCGTGGCACTCGCATCTTCGGCCCGGTGGCCCGCGAGCTGCGCGAGCGTAACTTCATGAAGATCATCTCCCTCGCTCCGGAGGTCCTGTAAACCAGATGCTGAAAAACAAACCGCAGCCCAAGCGCCACTGGCTTGATCTTGCCCCGGGTGACCCCGTGATCGTGGTCGCCGGCAAGGACAAGGGCAAGCAGGGCGAGGTCCTGCGAACCCTTCCCGACAAGCACAAGATCGTGGTCAAGGGCGTCAATATCCTGAAGCGCCACACCAAGGCCGGCCAGCAGCGCGGCGGCGTCAGCGTGGCCCAGGGCGGGGTGATCGACTTCGAGGCCCCGCTCGACTACTCGAACGTGATGCTGGTGTGCCCGTCATGCTCGCGGCCGACCCGCTCCAAGCACACGGTGCTGGAGTCAGGCGCGCGCGCACTTGTGTGCCGCCACTGCGGCGAGCCGTACGAGCGCGTCCGCAAGACGGAGGCCCAGTAGTGGGGAAGGAAAAGGCGCGCTCGACGCCGAAGCGGTCGCAGGGCGCCAAAAGGGAAGAGCTCTCGAAGGGCGGCGGCACGAAGGCCGAGACGCCGCCGCGGCTGCAGACCGTCTACAACGACACTGTCGTGGCTCAGCTCACCAAGGAGTTCGACTACGACAACGTGATGGAGGTGCCGCGCCTGGCCAAGATCGTCGTCAACATCGGCATCGGCGAGGCCAAGGACAACGACAAGGCGCTCGATGCGGCCGTCGGCGACGTGGTGATCATCACCGGCCAGAAGCCGTCCCTGATCAAGGCCAAGAAGTCGGTCGCGGCGTTCAAGCTCCGCGCCGGCCAGACGGTCGGCATCAAGACCACGCTGCGCGGGCGCCGCATGTGGTATTTCCTCGACAAGCTGCTGAACATCGCCTTGCCTCGCATTCGCGACTTCCGAGGCGTCAGCCCGGAGGGTTTCGACGGACGCGGCAACTACTCGCTGGGCCTGCGCGAGCAGGTCATGTTCCCGGAGATCGACTACGACAAGATCGACAAACTGCGCGGGCTGGAAGTATCGATAGTCACCACAGCTCGCACCGACGATGAGGCGCGGAGCCTTTTGACACGGCTCGGCATGCCATTCAGGAAGAGGTAAAGGAGATTGGCCAAAAAAGCTTCGCTTGAGCGCTGGAAGAGGGATGCGATCAAACCCAAGTTCAAGGTTCGCTTCCACAACCGCTGCCGTATCTGCGGGCGGTCGCGCGCCTACCTGCGCATTTTCGGCATGTGCCGCATCTGCTTCCGCACACTTGCCGCCGAGGGACGCATCCCCGGCATCACGAAGTCGAGCTGGTGATGGCCACCACAGCCGCTCCCCGGCCGACCGTGGGCAAAACGACCGTTGGCAAGGCGCCGAAGCGCATGTCGACGGGCGTGGTCGCCGACCCGATCGCCGACATGCTCACCCGCGTGCGCAACGCCAACACGGCCCGCCACGTTGACGTTCGCGTGCCGGCGTCCAAGCTGAAGCTCGAGATGGCCCGCGTGCTGAAGGAGGAGGGCTACATCGCCGGCTACGACGTCGAAGCCGACGGCACCCTCCAGACGATGCGTATCATCTTCAAGTCTCGCCCCGATCGCACGCGCGTGATCTCCGGGGTCAAGAGGATCAGCCGTCCCGGGCTTCGCGTCTACGCACGCAAGACCGAGATCCCTCGGGTCCTGGGCGGCCTGGGAATCGCCATCCTCAGCACGGCTGAGGGTGTCATGAGCGGACGGCAGGCAACCCGCCAGGGTCTCGGCGGCGAGGTGCTGGCATATGTGTGGTAGGACAGGAATATCGGGGTCCCCGCGAAATCGCAGATTTCGTCGGGCGATCGGATAGGAGCGAAGAGAGAGAGTTGTCGCGAATTGGCAAGCTGCCGGTGCCCGTGCCGGGTGGCGTGAAGGTCACGCTCGCCCCGGGCCACGTCAAGGTCGAGGGTCCTAAGGGGCAGCTCGAACGCGCCCTGCCGGCGGACATCACGGTGAAGCAGGTGGACGGCGAGCTCGTGTTCGAGCGCCCCTCCGACGACTTCCAGCACCGCGCGCTCCACGGCTTGGTGCGCAGCCTCGTCGCCAACATGGTCGAAGGCGTGGACAAAGGCTTCACCAAGCATCTCGAGCTGGTCGGCGTCGGCTATCGCGTCGCCAAGGCGGGCGATGAGATCACGCTGAGCCTTGGCTACTCGCACCCGATCAAGTTCAAGCCGCCCCAGGGCGTCTCGATCGAAGTCCAGGACCCCACCAAGTTCTCCGTGAACGGCATCTCCAACGAGGCCGTGGGCCAGGTCGCGGCCGACATCCGCCGCATGCGCCCGCCGGAGCCTTACAAGGGCAAGGGCGTGATGTACCGCGGCGAGAGGATCCGGCGCAAAGCCGGCAAGGCCGGCAAGGGGGCCAAGACGGCCTCATGATCAAGCGACAGGACCGCAAGATCAACCGCAGCAAGCGGCACCGCCGCGTACGGGTGCACGTGGTCGGCACGGCCGCGCGCCCGCGACTCTCGGTGTTCCGCAGCTTGAACCACCTGTACGCCCAGCTGATCGACGACTCAGGCAACCGCACCCTGGCGGCCGCATCCACGGTCGGGTTGAAGGCCAAGGGCAATGGCGTCGCCGAGGCGGCAGAGGTCGGCAAAGCGATCGCGGCCAAGGCCAAGGCAGCCGGCGTAAGCTCGGTTGTCTTCGACCGCGGCGGTTTCCTCTACCACGGCAGGATCAAAGCTCTGGCGGACGCCGCGCGCGAAGCCGGATTGGAGTTTTAACGCATGGGTTCTCGGTACCCCCACTCGAGCGGCGAGCGATCGGATCTCACCGACCGCGTCGTCCGCGTCAACCGCGTGTCCAAGGTGGTCAAGGGCGGGCGCAAGTTCTCGTTCAGCGCGCTGATCGTCGTCGGCGACATGAACGGTCGTGTGGGCGCCGGCATCGGCAAGGCCCGCGAGGTGACCGAGGCGATCCGCAAGGGCATGGACGTTGCCAAGCGCAACATGATCACGATCCCGATGGTCGGGACCACGATCCCTCACGAGGTTCGCCTCAAGTGGGGCGCGGCTCGGATCATGCTCAAACCCGCGGCCCCGGGCACTGGCGTGATCTCAGGAGGCGCCATGCGCGCCGTCATCGAGACGGCCGGCATCAAGGACATCCTCACCAAGTCGCACGGCACCAACAACCCGATCAACACGGTGCGGGCCACGCTCGCCGCCCTGCAGCAGCTGAAGACGGCACAGCAGATCGCCGAGCTGCGCGGCAAGCAGGTCGAGGACATCGTCGGCAAGCGCCTGGCCGCGGCACATCGCCGCGCCGAGGGCGGCGGCAAATCCAATGGCGAGGCCGCGGAGTCGAAATGACCCCAGCCAACAAGACAGTCGAAGGCAAGACGACCGCCGGGCGCGCGCCGGGCGCACCTCCCATCAAGGCGACCCTCGTGAAGAGCACGATCGGCGCGCAGCCCTCGATCAAGGCCACGGTGGTTTCGCTGGGCTTTCGCCGCATGAACCAGACCCGCGAGCTGCCGGACAACGCGGCAGTGCGCGGCATGCTGAAGGCCGTCAACTTCCTGGTCGCCGTGGAAGGCGAACCGTTCGTCCGGCCGAAGCGCAGCCGCTACAAGATCTGGCGCTCGCGTTCGAACAAAAAAGACCAGAGGGGCAACTAAGGTGCAGCTGCACGACCTGAAACCTGCCAAGGGAGCCCACCGCCGGCCGGACCGGATCGGTCGCGGCACCGGGTCGGGCCGGGGCAAGACCTCAGGCCGCGGCCAGAAGGGCCAGAACGCCCGCAGCGAAGGCTTTCGCCTCGGATTCGAAGGTGGCCAGATGCCGCTGTCGCAGCGCCTGCCCAAGCTCCCCGGGTTCAAGAACCCGTTCAAGAAGGTCTACGCCGTGGTCAACCTATCCAAGCTCAGCCGCTTCAAGGACGGAGCCAAGGTGGACGGCGAGGCCCTGGTCGAGGCCGGCCTGGTCCGCCCGGGCGAGGACGTGAAGGTCCTGGGCACGGGGAACCTGAAGCGCAAGTTGACCGTGGAGGCGTACTCGTTCAGCCTGAGCGCTCGTGAGGCGATCGAAGCCAAGGGCGGCAGCGTCACGGTGCTCGGCGAGCCCCGCAAGATCGGCGCCCGGCGCACGGCCGCGAAAGCGCCCAAGCCGCTGCCGGGCGCCGAAGCCCCCGCTGCGTCTGCGGCGGCCGGCGAGGAACCGCCCACCAAAGCGGAGCGTGCTCCCAAGCAGCGCCCCAGGCCCGCTGCACCAGAAGAGCCGGCGCCGGAGACTCCCCCGACCCCAGCTGACAGTTAAGCCATGAACCTCTTCGAAGCTCTGGTCAACGCCATCCGGCTGCCCGAGCTCCGCAACAAGATCCTGTTCACCGGCGGAATCCTCGTCATCTTCCGCCTCTTCGCCAACATCGCGGTCCCTGGCGCGAGCCAGGCGGCGCTGGCCCAGCTCTTCAACTCCCAGGCCCTGCTCGGCCTGCTCGACCTCTTCTCAGGCGGAGGCCTTTCCCGCTTCAGCATCGTGGCCATGGGCATGAACCCGTACATCAACGCCACGATCATCATGCAGCTGATGACGGTGATCTCCGAGCGCATCAAGGAGATCTCCAAAGAGGGCGAGGCGGGACGGCGAAGGATCACTCGATGGAGCCGCTACCTCACCGTTGCGCTGGGCGCCGGCCAGGCCTACGGCTTCACCGTCCTGTTCCAGAACACCACGCCCCAGATCCTGGGCCCGCTCGACTGGTTCCAGCGCCTCCAGATCATCCTGGTCCTCACCGCGGGCACCGTGATCCTGATGTGGTTCGGCGAGCTGATCACCGAGTACGGCATAGGGAACGGCGTGTCGCTGATCATCTTCGCCGGCATCATCGGCCGCGGTCCCCAGGGCGTGGCGGCGGTTTTCAGCGCGCACTCCACGGGCGGCGGCCTGGCGGACTACGTCCCCTTCATCATCTTCGGCCTGATCGCGCTGGTCATGACCGCGGTGATCATCGAGGTGCAGCAGGCGGTCAGGAAGATCCCGATCCAGTCGGCCCAGCGGACGGTGGGTCTCAAGCAGGTGCAGAGCCGGGCGAGCTTCCTGCCGCTGCGCGTGAACCACGCCGGCGTCATCCCGATCATCTTCGCGATCTCCGTGATGTTCCTGCCCACGATCCTGGCCAACTACTTCACGGGCGCGCCGCCTGACACCTGGTACTACAAAGCCGCGGCCTGGATCCGCGGCAACTTCGCGCCCGACACCTCGAACATCCCGATGGCGATCACATACAACGCCCTTTACTTCGCCCTGACGTTCGGATTCACGTACTTCTACACGGCCATCACCTTCGAGGTCAACGACGTGGCCGACAACCTTAAACGCTATTCCAGCTTCATCCCGGGAATCCGCCCGGGACGTCCGACCGCGGACTATCTCGCGTCGGTCATGAACCGGGTGACGTTCGCCGGCGCGTGCTTCCTCGGCTTCATCACCGTCATCCTGCCCATCGCGACGGCGACCATCTCCGGCATCCCGCACAACCAGATGTACCTGGGCGGCACGGCCATCCTCATCGTGGTCGGCGTCGCGCTCGACACGATGAAGCAGCTGCAGACCCAGCTGGTGATGCGCCAGTACAGAGGATTCATCACATGAGATTGATTCCCCTCTCCCCGAAGCGGGGAGGGTCAGGGTGGAGAAGCGCGACAGCATGAATCTCCTTCTCTACGGCGCGCCCGGCAGTGGCAAGGGCACGCAGGCCAACATGCTGCGCGGCCATTTCGGGATCCCGCACATCGCGACGGGCGACATGCTCCGCGCCGAGATCGCTGCCGGGTCGCCGCTCGGCCTCCAGGCGCAGCCCATCCTGGCGGCCGGCCAGTACGTCTCGGACGACATCATGATCGGCATGATCCGCAACCGGCTGAGCCGGCAAGACTGCGAGCTCGGCTTCATCATGGACGGCTTCCCGCGCACCGTGCCGCAGGCCCAGGCGCTGGACACCCTGATGGATGAGCTCTCCATGCCGCTCGACCGGGTCGTCTACCTGAAGGTGGAGACCGACGAGCTCCTGCGCCGCCTCTCCGGACGCCTGGTCTGCCCGCGCTGCCAGCGCACCTACCCCCCGGGAACTCCAATCTGCGAGGCCGACGGCGGCGAGCTGGTTCAGCGCGAGGACGACAAGGCCGACGCGGTCAAGCCGCGCATCGAGATCTACCTGCAGAAGACAGTCCCCGTCCTCGACCACTACCGCGGCGAGGGCCTGGTTTCCGAGATCGACGGACGGGGAACAATCGACGAGATAAGCCGCCAGGTCCTCGCCGCCGTGACGGGCAACCTGCAGACGAAGAGAACCGCATGATCAACCTCAAGACAGCGCACGAGATCGACCTCATGGCCCGCGCGGGCAGCCTGCTCGCGTCCGTGCTGCCTCCTCTTCGGGAGGCCTGCCGCCCCGGGGTCAAGACAATCGAGCTCGACCGCATCGCCGACCGGCTGATCCGAGAGGGGGGCGCAACCCCTGGTTTCCTCGGGTACAACGGGTTCCCGCGCTCGATCTGCGTCTCGATCAACGACGAGGCGGTCCACGGCATCCCGGGCAACCGCAAGGTGGCGGAAGGCGACGTCGTATGCCTCGACCTGGGCCTGGTCCTGGAGGGCTTCTGGGCCGACGTCGGCATCACCGTGGGGGCCGGCAAGGTCTCCCCGGAGGCTGCGCGGCTTATCCAGGTCACCGAGCAGGCGCTTTACAAGGGCATCGACAAGGCCCGCCCGGGCGGCTACATGGGCGACATCTCGTCCGCCATCCAGAAGCACGTCGAAGCGGCCGGCTTCTCCGTGATCCGGCAGTTCGTCGGCCACGGCATCGGCCGCCAGATGCACGAGGATCCCCAGGTCCCCAACTTCGGCACCCCCGGCACGCCGCCCCGCCTGAAGCCGGGGATGACCCTGGCGATCGAGCCCATGGTCAACGCCGGCTCCCACGAGGTCTACATGAAGCCGGACGGGTGGACGATCTGCACCTCGGACGGTTCACTTTCGGCCTACTTCGAGCACACTGTGGCCATCACCGACAAGGGTCCGCTGGTCCTGACAGGCAATCCCCTCGCCGGCGCCCGAGTGGCAGGCTGAGCCGATCTTGGATGTTTTGGTACAATCGTCGTTCGTGCCCCAACGCCCCCCACTCGTGAAGGGGGTCGTGGTGGAGCCTCTTCCCAACGGTGTCTACCGGGTTGAGCTCGAGAACGGGGCCAAGGTCCTCGCCCACGTCGCCGATCGCGCCGGCTCCCACTTCACCCGGCTTCTCGCCGGCGACAAGGTTGGGGTCGAGCTCGCGACGAGCGACAGGTCGCGCGGGCGAATTCGAGAGATTTGGAGATGAAGGTACGACCGTCGGTCAAGAAGATGTGTCCGAGCTGCAAGGTGATCAAGCGGAACGGGGTGGTGCGAGTCATCTGCTCCAAGACGCCGAAGCACAAGCAAAGGCAAGGATGAAGGACTAAATGGCAAGAATTGCCGGTGTCGACATACCCCCGCAGAAGCGGGTCGTGATCTCTTTGACCTACATCCACGGGATCGGGAACACCACCGCCCAAAAGCTGGTCAAGATGGCCAACCTGAACGCGGACACCCGCACCAAGGACCTCAGCGAGGAGGAGGTCGGTCGGCTGCGCCAGATCATCGATCGGATGGCCACCGCCAAGGAAGTGCTCATCGAGGGCGACCTTCGGCGCGAGATCGCGCAGAACATCAAGCGCCTCACGGAGATCGGCTCCTACCGCGGCGGCCGGCACCGCCGAGGGCTGCCTGTCCGCGGCCAGCGCACGCGGACCAACGCCCGTTCACGCCGCGGACCCAAGCGCGCGGTCGCAGGCAAGAAGAAGGTCAAAGCCGGTAAGTGATGGCTAAGAAAAAGGTCGTCCGGACACGTCGTCGCGAGCGCAAGAACGTCGTCAACGGTCAGGCGCACGTCCAGAGCACGTTCAACAACACGATCATCTCGATCACGGACCTTGACGGCAACGTCATCTCGTGGGGTTCGGCCGGAGCACAGGGATTCAAGGGCAGCCGCAAGTCGACGCCCTTCGCCGCCCAGCAGACCGCTGAGACCACGGCCAAGAAAGCCCTGGAGCACGGCATGCGCTCGATCGAGGTCTTCGTGCGCGGTCCGGGCGCCGGTCGCGAGGCGGCCATCCGCTCGCTGCAGGCCACGGGCCTGGAGGTCAGCGCCATCACCGACGTGACGCCGATCCCGCACAACGGCTGCCGCCCGCCCAAGCGGAGGCGCGTGTAGTGGCCAACTACAGCGGCCCGGTCTGCCGGTTCTGCCGCCGGGAGGGCGCCAAGCTCTACCTCAAAGGCGAGCGTTGCTATACACCGAAGTGCGCCATCGAGCGACGCGCATTCGCGCCCGGCATGCACGGCCAGGCGCGCAAGCGCAAGACCTCCGACTACGGCCTGCAGCTGCGCGCGAAGCAAAAGGCGCGCCGCATCTACGGCCTGCTCGAGAAGCAGTTTCGCAACTACTTCGACAGAGCGGCGCACGAGCCCGGCGTGACCGGCGTCAACCTGCTGCGTCACCTCGAGCTCCGCATGGACAACGTCATCTACCGGCTGGGCCTGGGCACCTCGCGCAAGCAGGCGCGCCAGCTCGTCAGTCACCGGCACTTCGAGGTCAACGGCAAGACGGTCAACGTGCCGTCGTACCAGCTGAAGCCCGGAGACGTGCTCAAGGTGAAGCCGGCCAACGGCGTCACAGACGTGGCACTGGAATCCTCCAAGGTGAGGCCCGTGCCCTCCTGGCTTTCCTTCAACGCGGACGACAAGTCCGCCAAAGTGCTCGCCCGGCCGGATCGGCATGAGATGGAGTCCGGGGTCGAAGAGCAGCTGATCGTCGAGTTCTACTCTCGGTAATAAGCGGAGGTATACAACCCAAGTTGGCAATTGACACCCAGATGACAGTGACCCCCCAGGTCCGCAAGCTCGAGACGAGCGCGAACTACGGCAAGTTCGACATCGAGCCGCTGGACCCCGGGTTCGGTACGACGCTCGGCAACACGCTGCGCCGCGTGCTGCTCTCCTCGCTGTGGGGCGCGGCCGTGACGTCGATCCAGATCGACGGCGTCGCCCACGAGTTCACCGCCATCCCGCACGTGAAAGAGGACGTGACCGAGGTCATCCTCAACCTCAAGCGGCTCTGCTTGAAGAGCTTCACCGAGGACCCGGTCACCCTGATGCTCGACGTCAAGGGCCCCGCCGAGGTGCACGCCTCGCACATCCAGGCCTCGAGCGACGTCGAGATCGTGAACCCCGACCTCTACATCTGCACCCTGGCCGCGAAGGGCCACCTGCGGATCGAGCTGAACGTCGAGCGCGGCAAGGGCTACGTCCCGGCGGACCGCAATAAGCGCGAGGGCCAGCCGATCGGCGTGATCCCGATCGACGCCATCTTCTCGCCCGTCGAGAAGGCGAACTTCACGGTCGAGAAGACCCGTGTCGGGCAGTCGACCGATTACGACCGGCTTTTGATCGAGGTCTGGACGGACGGCACCATGTCGCCCGAAGAGGCCGTCAGCCACGCCGCCGAGCTGTTCACCCAGCACCTCCGGCTCTTCGTGAGCTTCGGCGACCGGATCAAGCAGGGCGAGGACGAGCGCAAAGGCGAGAAGACCGGCCAGAACCGCTTGATGGACACTCCGATCGAGGAGCTCGACCTCTCGGTGCGCGCGTTCAACTGCCTCAAGGCAAACGAGATCCAGACCGTCGGCCAGCTGCTGCAGAAGCGGGAAGAGGAGCTGCTAGCTCTCCGCAACTTTGGCCGGAAGTCGCTCGACGAGATCAAAGAGAAGCTCGTCGAGAAGGGCTTCATCAAGCCCGAGGAGATGGGCACTGTCCTCCGCAGCTAAATGAGACATCAAAAAAGCGGCCGTCACTTCAACCGGGACACCGACGCGCGCAAGGCGCTGATGCGGAACCTCTGCACGTCCCTGCTCGAAAGCGGCCGCATCACGACGACCGAACCGAAGGCCAAGGAGCTTCGACGCTGGGTCGAACGCCTCATCACCACGGCCAAGGGCGACGACCTCAACGCCCGGCGTCGGGTGGCCGAGGAAGTGTCCAAGCCCGAGGTCGTCGAGAGACTCTTCTCGAACCTCATTCCGCGCCTGGCCGAGCGGCCGGGCGGTTACACCCGGATCATCCACAAAGGCCCTCGCCTCGGGGACGCCGCACCGATGGTGATCATCGAATTAGTCGACTAGGAGATTCCTCTCCCCTTCGGAGAGGCTAGATGAGAGGCGTAAGCCGGCAGTTTGGTTAAAAAATGAATATCAAGGTCGTGCTGGAGTACGACGGGACGGCATTTGCCGGCTGGCAGCAGCAGGCCCACGGCCGCACCGTCGAAGCCGAGCTGAAGAAGGCATTGCTCGAGGTGACAGGAGCTGAGCACAAGGTCTACGCCGCGGGGCGAACCGACGCCGGAGCCCACGCAGAGGGCCAGGTGGTCAGCTTTCACACCGACACCCGGATTTCGCCGCAGAGGCTGGTCGGCGCGCTCAACGCGCGTCTGCCGGAGGACGTGGCGGTGGTCTCGGCAGAGAGCGTGCCGGAAGAGTTTCACGCTCGTTACTCCGCCCACTGGCGCCGCTACCGGTATCGCTACCTCGACCGCCCCACGCGGACGGCCCTGGCGCGCGACCGGTGCTGGCACGTTCGCGGTCCGCTGGACGTCGATGCGATGTCTGTAGCGGCGCGGGCGCTCGTCGGCAGGCACGACTGGACCAGCCTGTGCTCGGCATCGGAGCCGGAGGAGTCGCGGGTGCGCGAGATGCGCTCGGTGCGCGTCGAGCGGCACGGCGAGTTCGTCGAGCTCGAGTTGGTCGCGGAGGGCTTCCTGCGAGGCCTGGCGAGGAGCATCGCCGGGGCTCTGGCCGAGGTCGGTAGAGGCCGGCGGCCGCCCGAGTGGGTGGGGACCGTCCTCCGGGCGCGCGATCGCCGGCGGGCCGCACGAACGGCCCCAGCGGCGGGTCTGACACTGGTGGAAGTGATTTACTAGAGACAAAGAATGAGCAAACAGAAGACGTGGACGGCGAAAGCCGCGGATCTCAAGAGCGATTGGTTTGTCGTCGATGCGACAGATCAGGTGCTCGGCCGCCTTGCCTCGGGCGTGGCGAGGATCCTGCGCGGCAAGCACAAGCCGACATTCACGCCGCACCTCAACAGCGGCGACCACGTGGTCGTCATCAACGCGGCCAAGATCAAGGTGACCGGCGCCAAGCGCGGCGACAAGACCTACTCGCGGTACAGCGGCTACCCCGGTGGACGGCGGACGCGCACGTTCGAGAAGGCGCAGGAGCTCGACCCGACCTTCCCAATCATGGCGGCCGTGAAGGGCATGCTCCAGAGGAACACGCTCGGCGCGGACATGCTGACCCGGCTACGCGTTTACGCCGGGGCCGAGCATGGGCACCAGGCTCAAAAGCCGAAGGTGCTCACCTTCGACGCCAAGGGAGAGATGAAGGTTGGCTGAGACGTTCAACAGAGGCACCGGCCGGCGCAAGAACGCCGTCGCGCGCGTGAGGTTGCAGCCGGGCGAGGGACGCGTCACGGTCAACGAGAAGGACCCGCTGGCATACCTCGGGCGGCGTGTGCTCGAGATGGCAGCCCTGGCGCCGCTGCGGGTGACCAGCACCCAGCGGAGGTTTGACATCAGCATCAAGGTCGCCGGCGGCGGCACCAGCGGGCAGGCGGGCGCGATCGCCCACGGCATCGCCCGCGCGCTGTGCAACTTCGATCCGGCATTCCGGGCTGCCCTGAAGAAGGCCGGCCTGATGACTCGCGACGCGAGGATGAAGGAACGCAAGAAGTACGGGCTGAAGCGGGCTCGCAAGGCGCCCCAGTACACGAAGCGGTAGACCCCACCCTGCCTACCCGCGGGGAATCCGAGGTGATCAGTGGCCGCCGGCTCGACTGGCCCGACTGCCGCAACGTCCGCGACCTCGGTGGCCTGCCGCGTCCCGGTGGCGTGACCCGCGGCTCCGTTTTCGTGCGGTCGGACTGCACCGCCAACCTCACGCCACAGGGCCAGGAGGCGATGCGCGCCTTCGGTGTCGCGCTCGTCATCGACCTGCGCACCTCAGCCGAGCTGAAAAGGGCGCCGAGCCCACTTTCCCCTCGCCCCATAGGGGAGAGGGCCAGGGTGAGGGGCGTAATTCAGCACCGCGCCCCGGCCTACGTCAACCTGCCCCTGATCGATGACGCGCTGATGGCGCGACTCGACCATGCGCCGGACATGCTCGGGCGGTACCTGATGATGGTCGAAGACAGCCGGCCGGCCATGCGCGCGATCTTCGAGCGGCTGGCGACGGCGGAGGGCGCGACACTCGTCCACTGCTTTGCGGGCAAGGACCGGACCGGGATCGTGGCCGCGATGATGCTGGAGCTCGCCGGCGTGCCCCGCGAGAGCATCGCCGCGGACTTCGCCGAGAGCGAGGCCCAGCTGGCGGACCGTTTCGAGGAGTGGGTGGCCGCGGCGGCGCCAGAGCGCAGGGAGATCGTGCGCGACGACCTGCGCTGCCCGCCGGACCGAATCCTCGGCCTGCTCGATCACCTGGATTCGAGGTGGGGCGGCGTCGCCGGCTACCTTGACGCCGCCGGTGTGGCGCCCGCCCGCATTGATCGCCTCGGCTCACTACTGGCCGGATAACCCCCAACCGGGGCTCGGGCACACTTGGGAGATCTGGCACCGTTCGACGATCCCGTGCCCACGCAAGCACGTCCTTAACAGGCGGGGTAGGCGGCTGCCCCGCCTGCATCGCACAATCCTGGGCGTGAACAACTCAGGAGGAACCGCCGTGAAACAGAAGGAACCCGTCGTCAAACAGCTCTACCGCCTCAGCGTCGAGCCTCGTGTGGTGGATCGGCTGGCCAGGGTCGCCGCGCGAACAGGCGAGCCCAAAACCCGGCTCGCCACCCGCCTCTTCACCGACGCTGTGATGGGGTTCAAGCCCGGGCCGGCGAAGCC
>DASXBJ010000107.1:0-16123 GCA_036491755.1 Candidatus Dormiibacterota bacterium | reverse complement strand
GGTGGGTTGCCTTGCTCCGCCCTTCGATTTAGATTCACTCGCAGTTGGTGTGTCAGGAGCTGGGGGAGGAGCTCCGATCGAGGGAGGGCCCCGCCAGGGGTGGGCTCGCGCCGCGCGGCGTTTGGAAGGGTCCGCGTCCGGATGCGGTTGAATGGACATCGTGACAAGGCCTGCGCCGGCCGGCGGGATCAGCGTCGACCGGTTCTCGGTCGTGCTGGTGGCGGTGGCCGCCACCCTCTGGGCGTCCGACGCCTACTTCCGCAACCAGCTCATCAGCCACCTCACCGCGACCGAGATCGTGGTTGCCGAGGACGCGCTGGTCACCCTCTTCCTGCTCCCCATCCTCATCGGCAGCTCGCACGAGCTGCGCAAGCTCGGCCCGCGCGGATGGCTTGCGGTGGGGATCATCGCCGCCGGCGCACAATCGGTGGCGACCATCCTATTCACGGCCTCATTCCAGGCCGCCGCGACCTACAGGGTGTTCGCCGAGACATTCGTCCTGCAGCAAACCCAGCCCCTGATCGCGATCGTCCTCGCGTGGATCGTGCTGGGCGAACGCCGCCGGCCGTGGTTCTGGCCCGCCGCGGCGGTGGCGCTGGTCGCCGTCTACCTGGTCGTATTCGCCCAGGATCCAACGGCCCCCGTGTCTGCGCTCCAGAAGGGCCGGGTCGAAGTTGGCCTCCTGGCGCTCGGCGCCGCGGTGCTTTGGGCGAGCGGGACCGTGCTTGGCCGATTCGCCCTCGGCTCCATCAGCTTTTGGAGCATGACGGCGCTCCGCTTCACGCTGGCGCTGCCTGTCCTGATCGCGATCGCCCTGGCCCAGAACGGAACGGCTGCCTTCAGCCACTACCGCTTCTCGGACTTCGTGCCGAACCTCCTGGCGATCGCCCTGGTGCCCGGCCTTCTCGCGCTGCTCCTCTACTACCGCGCACTCTCCAGGACCCCGGCCTCGCTCGCGACCATCGCCGAGATGGCCTATCCGGTCGCCGCGACCCTCATCGCCTCGGCTCCGCCGCCGTGGGGCTTCAACCAGCCCGTGTATGCGGTGCAAATCGTTGGCACCGTGATGTTGATCGGCGTCATCATCGTTCTGAACCTCGGGAAGGAAAGAGCGGAGCCGGTGGTCCAGGCGCCAGTGCTCACGCCGGCGGAGGGCTGACTCCAGCTGCACTCCAAAGCTGTTGGGCGCGGACACCGAGCCCGTGCACCACAGCAGTGAAGGCGTCGCGCTGCTCGAGCTTGCCGGCGCCAAAAGTGGCCGTGAGGTCCGAGCGAAAAGCCGGGATGTAGGCCGACCCGCCAGTCAGCAGGACGCGATCGACCTCCGCCGCGCCGATGCCGGCCTCGGCGAGCGCACGCTGGGTGGTCTGTGCGACCAGGTCGAGCTCCGGCCTGATCATCGACTCGAAAGCAGTGCGCTGGACGGTCACCTGGAGGCTCAACGGCGCGAATTTGATGTCGGTCGCGGGATCGTTCGACAGTGCGATCTTGGCTGACTCGATCGCTTTGTAGAAATCGTAGGCCTGGCCTTCGTAGAGGAGGGCCTGGACGACCTCCGCAGCCGTTCCGCCGACTCGCGCCAGGATCGCGGGGATGCCCGGATCGGCCATGAGGAGCCGGACGGAGCTGGCGGTTCGCATCTCGTTGAAGAGCCAGTTCGGTAGCGCATCCAGGCCGAGGGCCGGCCCGACGATGGTCTCGAAAAGGACGCCATCCAGGATCTCGCCACCGATCGGGACGCCGGAGATCCCGGTGATGCGCGGCTCACCGGCCCTCGAGTCCAGCACGGCCACGTCGTAGGTTCCGCCTCCGAAATCGACCGCGACCTCCACGCCGGGATGGGCGGACTCGCCGATGACCGCGGCAGCGGGCTCGGGCAGGAATGCGATGGTCTTGAATCCCGCCTCCTCCGCTGCATGCTCGAGCCGGTTGAACGCCTCGGCTCGCGACGCGGCCCGCTCCTCGGGGTCCTCTCCGGCGAAGACGACCGGATGGCCCAGCACGACCGCCGCGAGTGATTGGCCGGCGGCTGTTTCCGCCTCCTTCTTGAGGCGTTTGAGGACCACGCTCACGAGCGAGCCCACGCTGAAGTCCGTCGCCCACGAGTTGGTGCCCGCGAACCCGAGCTTGGCCAGCTCGTGCTTGACTCCGGACAGAAGGCGGGCATCGTTGCACCCGCCACCCTTGCGATATTGCCTGCAGTCGGTGTCCCAGCCGTAAGGAGCGAGCGGGCACTTCCAGCAGTCGGTCTTCTCGTGGCCGGACCTGAGGAATGTCCTTACCGCCTCGTCGCCCGCGTTTCGCCTCCCTCCGCGGTGCAGGTAGACGAACGACGGCAGCGTCCTGGATGAACGGGCGGGGCTGATCGAGACCACCTCGACGCGGTCGGCGTAGGCGATCGCGACCGAGCTGTTGCTGGTGCCGAAATCGATGCCGCACCCGAGTGGAAGCGCCGAATGACTCACCGGCGGACTATAAATGCCTCTGGACATCTGAATATTCAAAGGAGGGCAGCCATGGCTCGCGAGTACGGGACCTCAATCGAAACCACAGCCTCGCCGGACAAGGTGTGGCGCATCTGGTCGGATATGTCGACATGGGGCGATTGGAACCCCAACGTCTCGACCATGGATTGGCAGGGCGGCTTTGCGTCTGGCACGACCGGTGTCATGAACACTCGCGCCGGCCAGCATCACAAGATGCAGCTCCTCGACGTGCAGCCAGGCCGCAGCTTCGCGCTCGAAACCAAAGTCGTCCCGGGCACGCTGTTTCACTTCAACTGTCGCATCGAGCCCGGCGCCGGCAGGACGAAGATCAGTCAGACCGTCGAGGTTCGAGGCCCACTCGGCCCGGTGATGGGCGGGATGATGGGGCCGCAGGTCTCCAAAGAATTCGGCACGCTGCTGGAGAACCTGGCCAAGAAGGCCGAGGCGATCTAGAGACTCGCGGCCTAGAGGCGCGAGAGCGCTGCGTGCATGGCGTCCGCGTCGTCTGGCTCGAGATGGCTGCCGAGGTTGTGCTCGAGGCTGCGCACGAACACGGCGTGAGCCTTTTCCTGCGCGGCCCTGCCCTTCGCGGTGAGGTGCGCGTAGACCCCGCGCCGGTCGGCCGGACACAGGTGCCGGTCGATGAGGCCGGCCTTGATCATCTGTTCGATGCGGCGTGATGCGCCGCTGTCGGTGATGCCGGCGAGGCGCGCGAGCTCCTGGAATCGGAGCATGTTGTTGGGAGCGCGCTCGAGGTGGGTGAGCACCTCATACCAACCGAGAGCGATGCCCGCGCCGGGGACCATGTCCTTCTCGATTGCCGCAGCCATTGAGCTGTGGACACGCGCGAGACCCTCCCAGACCTCGACCACCTTGGTCCGGCTGACCTTTTTCACCCTGCCAATGGTATTCATCGCAGCCACGCATGGATGAGGAAAGGCCGAGCGGTAGGCCCGGCCTTTCTTCCTGGAGGATCCTTACTTGGCTTCGGTCAGCTCGGCTGCCTTGACCACGATCTCTGCGTCGACCTCGAGCTTGATGGTGTGGCTTGCGAATGGCACCGCGCCGGCGACGCCGTCCCAGTTGAGGCCATAGTCCATCCGGTTCAGCTGGCCGCGCACGCTGATGCCCAGCCGCTCTTTGGCGCCGAACGGGTCCGCCATGCGGCCTTCGAGCGTCGCTTCGAGCACCAGGGGCTTGGTCACGTCCTTGACCGTGAGGTCGCCGGTGACCAGGAACTTGTCAGCGTTGACCGAATCGATCTTGGTGATCTTGAACGTGATGTAGGGGTACTTCTCCGCGTCGAAGAAGTCCGCGGAGCGGAGGTGCGTGTCGCGCTGGTCGCTCCTCGACTCGAGACTCGCGACCTCGATCTTGACTTCGCCGCGCGCCTTGGTGAAGTCATCGTCGGGGCCTTCGATGTGGCCTTCGAACTTGTTGAACCGGCCGCGCACAGTCGATACGCCGAGGTGCTTGGCGGTGAAACCGAGATGCGTGTGCTGCTGATCGACTTCGTACTGAACCATTGGGTCCTCCTGGAAATTTGGATTGGTTGCCCTCTACTACTTGCATGCGCAAGCAACTATTCCAGGACGGCTGCCCTGCGGCGCCGGAACGCTTCGGCTGACCTGCGCCAGGTGACCCATATGCCGGCGAGCATGATCAGGAGATACGCGAGCAGCGCCGCCGTCAGCAGGATCGGGCCCAACCTGCCCGACTGCAGAGCCGGGCCCAGGGGCGTCCAATCCACGGTCGCGGCGCCGCTGAGCCAGGCGACAAGACCGGTGAAAAAGGCGGCCAGGCCAAGGCCCCAGCGCTTTTCGGAGGTGGACATCTGCCGGAAGTCCAGGCGGTGCGGCCTCGTGGATGCCGGGGCCTGGCTGAGACGGCTGAGCACCACGAGCCACACGAGGAGCATTACGAGCCCGATGCTCAGGGCCACCCACGGGTAGGCCGTCTTGTCGACCGGCGAGAGGTCCCAGGACCCGGCCCACGCGGACAGCGGCACCGCCCACATCAGGCTGGTGAGCGCGGCGGTGCCCGTTCGCCCGAAGCGATCTACCAGGCGCTCGATCATGTCCCGTACTTCTCGTTCAGGTATTGCTCAAACGTGATTGTGCCGTCCGTGTGGTCAGGACAGAGCAACTTACCGTCGGCGACCTGCCGGCTGAACTTGATCGGGAGCCGCAGGTTGATGAGCCGCCGATTGTCCTTGCGGGCCGCGAGCCAGGAGACGGCCATGCTCTTCAGGTCCCGAACCTCGGGACCGCCGAAGTCGGCGAGCATGCCCGCCGGCTCGCCCGTCACGACATCGATGAGACGCCGTGCGACGTCCTTCGTGTCAACCGGTTGGAATCGCCACCTGAACGGCACGGTTGCCAGGCCGGGGATCTTGCTGAAGGTGCCCAGGAACACCTCCATCAGGGTGTGGAATTGCGTCGCGCGCAGGATCGACCAGGGAATGATGTTCTCGCGCACGACCGCCTCGGTCGCGAGCTTGGTCTTGTAATAGGGGTAGGCGATGCCCTCCATGCCAACGATCGACACGTAAACCACATGTCTGACGCGCGCCTCGCGCGCCATCGCTAGAAGGCGGCGCGTGCCGACAACGTCGGTCGCCCTTCCCTTGAACAGCTCGCGGGTTGCGGACCCGGCGTGGATGATCGCGTCCATGCCGTTGACAGCCTTCAGGAGCCCCTCGCCGGTGGAGAGGTCGCCCTGGACGGCATCGACGTGGCCCTTGGGGTGGCGGCTGAGGATGCGCGCGCGATGTCCGGCCTCCCGCAGCTGCTGGACGACACGGCGGCCGAGCGCGCCCGTGCCGCCGGTGACCAAAACGTTCATTTAAGCGCCAGCCTCGTCATTCCCCGTACACTCATTGCCACAGCCGGTTCGCCGGCCCGCTCCGCTCGGGTCCTCTCTCGCCGTCAAGTTACGGTGTCCTGATCGTCGCAAATAAAAGAAACGAGAGGATCAGGAGAATACGTTGTCTACATTCGCAGAAGCGGGCGTGAGCCCGCGCACAGTTGCCGCCCTGGCCGCGCAGGGCATCTCGGAACCGGTCAAGGTCCAGGCTGAGGCGATTCCGGCCCTGCTCGCGGGCCGGGACGTGGTTATCGAGGCTCCGACAGGGTCGGGCAAAACATTGGCTTTCCTCGTTCCTATGATCGAGCGATTGCCACGTGGCGGCTCGGGGCCGCGGGCACTGCTGGTCACGCCGACTCGCGAGCTTGCGCTGCAGGTCGAAAAGGTGCTCCGGTCGCTGACCACGGGTCTGCGGTCCACCGTGTTGTACGGCGGGGTCGGTTACGCCACGCAGCGTCTTGCCTTGCGACGTGGGGTTGATGTTGTCGTGGGCACACCCGGGCGCATCCTCGATATGGTGGGACAGGGCTTGCTCTCGCTGTCGCGGATCGAGTATCTCGTGCTGGATGAGGCGGACGAGATGCTGGACGCGGGCTTCGCGCCGTCCGTGGAGAAAATACTCGGCCTGACGTACGAGCCGCAGACTGCTCTGGCCTCGGCCACTATGCCGAGCTGGGTTGAGCGAATGGTCGAGAAGCACACGCACGAGCCGGTCGAGATCAAGATCGAGTCGGAGCACGAGGACCTGCTCGAGCACGGGATGTTGCGAGTGGACAGTGAGTCGAAGCTGCAGACGCTGAGCAAGCTGTTGCGCCGGCACGGTGGTAGCGCGATCGTGTTCGGTCGCACCAAGCATGGCGTCACGAAACTCAACAAGAACCTGCGCCAGATGGGGCACAACTCAATCGAGCTGCAGGGCAACCTGTCGCAATCAGTTCGCGATCGGGCGATGGCCTCGTTCCGCGAGGGACGCACGCAGATCCTGGTCGCCACCAACGTGGCGGCGCGCGGGATTGACGTGGACAGCGTTGGGCTGGTCGTCAACTTCGAGCTCCCGGATTCAGCGCAATGGCTCACGCATCGCGTGGGCCGCACGGCGCGAATGGGGGAGGCCGGCCGCGCGCTTACGTTCGTCACGCCAGAGGATGAGCCGGCCTGGGTAAAGCTGAGCCGCCAGGGCGCTCCTGAGATACGCGAGATTGACACCAAACAGCTGGTCGATGAGGGCACTTGGCTCTATCGAGAGTCCCGGCCGATGCAGAGTCACGCCGCACCGAAAGCTCGCAGCCCGCGCGGAATCACGCGCCGCCGCGGGACTAGCTCGTGGCGGCCAGGTGGTCCGCGAAGAAACTCGTAACTCTTAGCCACGAGTCTTCCGCGGCTTCTTTGTCATACGCGGGGCGGCTGTCGTTAAAGAACGAGTGGCGAGCGCCAGGGTAGATCTTGATGTCGTGGGCGATGCCGTTCGTCTCGAGCTGCTGCTCGAGGGAGCGGCCGGCGCGGGCTGTGAAGTCTTTCTCGGGGTAGGAACCGACCACGGGGCAAAGGCGGCTGGCCAACTCGATCGGTCGCGGGTTGGCGCCGTAGAAGGGGGCAATCGCTTTCAGTCGCGAGTCGGTGCAGGCCCAAGCGATCGCGAAACCTCCGCCCATGCAGAAGCCGATCGCGCCCAGTCGTTTGGCGTCAACCTCCGGCATTTTGGCGAGCAGGGTCAGTGCGGACTTGAGGTCGAAAACGCCGTAACGGTTCACCGAGCCCAGCAGCATGCCGGCCATGTAACGCGTCATGCACACGGCGCGGTTGCGATCGGTGAAGAGGTCGACGGCTAGTGCGGCATAACCCTCGTCCGCGAAGCGGCGAGTGATGCCTTTGATGTTGTCGTTGAGTCCGTATGCCTCGTGAATCACCACCACGCCGGGATGCGGCCCGTCGCCTTCAGGCAGCGCAAGATAGCCCCCGCCCTTCAGATCTTTAGATTCGATTTCGCGCGTTCGCATGGGGTGGCAGGAGCCGTCGAAGATGTTAACGGCGCCTGGGGGCCCACCACAGGGAGGGCGGTATCCTTAACTCCCAAGTCGTCGTGCGGGCCCGTGGCGCAGTTGGGAGCGCGTCTGACTGGCAGTCAGAAGGTCAGGGGTTCGAATCCCCTCGGGTCCACCAATTGTCCTGTCTAGGACATCGTGCACGCCTGTTGCAAGGCATTGTGCACCAGCCGGCGATTACCGAGGGATTGGGGTTGTGGTTCGCGGTCGAGGGTCAAGGCCCTGAGAAGGTCGTCCTAAATTGAGGTTCGTGGCCACCTTCGACGACGTCGCCCGTCTCGCCCTGGCCATGCCCGGCGTCTCCGAAGCCGATCGACGCGGCAATCGGACGTGGTTTGTCGCAGGCAAGGCGTTCGCGTGGGAGAGGCCGTTCACGAAGGCAGACCTGAGAAGGTTTGGCGACGTCACGCCCCCCGAGGGGCCGTTTCTGGCCCTGCGGGTCGCCAACCTGGAACAGAAGGACGTTGTCTTGATGGCGCACGCGGATGGCTTCTTCACGATCCCGCACTTCGACGGATTCGCCGCGATCATGATCCAGCTCACGAAGGTCGACCGGCGGGCGTTGCGCGACGCACTCGTCGACGCGTGGCTTGCGATGGTGCCGCCGCAACAGGCGCGTGAGCTCAGGCATCGCTGAAGCGCGCGGTCTGATCTGACGATCGTCGGAGGCTGTGATGACTCGGTCGGCGCCGCATCCCAAGCCAGGCGACGGCCGTGGTGGCGGTGACGAAGCAGGCATGATTGAGGTATGGGCATCGTCACGTGCAACATCTCGATCTCGCTCGACGGCTTCGTCGCCGGGCCGGACCAGAGCCTCGACGATCCACTCGGCCAGGGCGGGATGCGCCTGCACCAATGGGTGTTCAACACGGCGAGCTGGCGCAGACGGCAGGGGTCCGAAGGCGGAGAGGACACGGCCGACTCGGAGATCGTCGAGACGCAGTCCGCCGGCACCGGCGCCTACATCATGGGCCGGAATATGTTCGGTCCCGGCCGGGGCAGATGGGACATGGACTGGTCAGGTTGGTGGGGCGAAGAGCCTCCTTACCACGCTCCGGTCTTCGTCCTGACCCACTTTCCGCGCGAGCCGCTGAAAATGCTTGGCGGAACGACCTTCAACTTCGTCACGCAGGGGATCGAGGCGGCGCTCCACGAGGCGAAGAGCGTGGCCGGAGACGGAAACATCCAGATCGCTGGCGGGGCGAGCACCGTGCGTCAATACCTGGCTGCCGGCCTGCTTGACGAGCTGCATCTGCACATCGTCCCGGTCGTGCTGGGCCGTGGGGAGAGGCTGCTGGACGATGTCGGCGACCCCATACTCGAGCCGGTCAACGTGGTCGCCTCGCCGGCGGTCACCCACGTGCGGTACCGAGTCGTCCATCCGGCCTAGGCGCCGCGCGTTCACGGCTGGACGAGGCGTATCAGCTCATCCGCCACCGTGTTCAGGGGCCCCACGTCTCGCTCGGCGCGGCACAGGATCAAAGCGCCCTCCATCGAGGCCAGCGTTGCCGTCGCGATCGCGGACGCGCGTTGCGAGGGGACGCCAACCGATGCGAGCTGCTCGGCGAGCGCGGCCACCCATGACCGGAACGTGGCCCGCACGAGGTCGAGCTGGCTCCCCTCCCCCCAGGTGTCGATCGCGACACCGGCCACCACGCAGCCGGCCCTGCCACCGGAGGCCACCACGACCTGACGCCACATCTCGATGAACCGGCTGAGCACTTCTGGCGGGGAGGATGGAGACCCCGCGCGGAGGTGGGCCAGGACGCGTTCCGAGGTCCACGCGATCGCCTCGTCCGCCAGCTGGTCCTTGCCGTCCGGAAAGTGGTGGTAGATCGAGCCGCGCGGCGCCCCGCTGTCCGCGAGCACGTCTGAGAACGAGGTGGCGTTGACGCCGCGAGATCGGATCAGCGACGCGGCGCTGCGGATCATTCGGTCACGGCTCTCCGGCGGCAACTAAATTTCCTCTTGACTATGACGACCGTCATAGTGCATGCTGTGGTCCTCTATGACGGCCATCATAACCACACAGGGGACGAACCGATGCCAATGATCGACGTTTACGCGGCCGCGGGAACTTTCAAGAACCGCAAGGTTCTGGCGCAGGAGCTGGCGGCGGCGGTGATGCGCTGGGAGAAGGTGCCCGCGATCGACCTCTTCAAGAAGAACACCGCCGCATTCATCCACGAATTGCCCGCGGACTCGCTGTCCAACGTCTCCGGTGACGGCAACTATGTCCGAGTGCAGGTCCTCACGCCAGTCGGAGTTCTTGATCGCGACAAGCAGCTCGGTGTGGTGCGCGAGCTCACCGACATAGTCGCGGCCGCGGCCGCCGACCCGAGCCTGGTCGATCGCACATGGGTGCTGATCAGCGAGTCGCCCGAAGGCGGTTGGGGCATCAACGGGCACGCCAATACCGGCGCCGACCTCGTTGCCGCCGCCCGCGCCGCGCTCCAGGGCCCCTCGCCCAGCTAGTAACCCTGCATTCTTCAGCCGAGCAGCTTCCGTGAGGAGATCAGCGATCGACCGCGGGTCGCCTCACGGTTGCTGTGTAACGGTCGGTGTTGAGGTCACGCCTGGCCGCGGAACTTCTGGAGCACCCATCCCTTGTCCAGGTCGGACACCTGGTGGAACTCGACGCTCACCGTCTTGAAGCGCCACTCTCCGTTTTCCCGCACAAACGTGTCGTTGTAGACCGCGCTCATCACGACCGCGTCCTTGGCTTTGCCATCCGGTGGACGAGTCATCGTCGCGAGCTCGATCAAATACCAGCTGCCGGCGGCGCTCTGGCCGTCGTCGCTGATGTTCACCACCGGACAGATCATGAAATGGAGAGCCCACAGGATTTCCGAGCTGATCCGCGATTGGAACTCATGGATGGCCGCCTTTCCGTGGTAGGTCCCGAAGGAGTTGCTCGTCCACAGCGAGTCCTCGACGAACAGGCTTGCCATGCCGTCCGCGTCGTATCCGTGGTCGCAGTAGTACGCATAGCGTGCCTTGAGGCCCTTGATCGCCTCGATGTCTTCCAGGCGCGCCAACCGCGCCTCGACGCTCTCCCCGGTGCGGCGTCCTGAGAACTCACCCACGTTTCTTTGACCTCCTGGTCTTCTCAACCGGCTGCTGCAAACCCGCGTTCGGGCGCCATCAGGATCGCAGTTCGGTTCTACGGGGCGCTGATAACATGGGTCGGCCTTGAGGTTGACCAGCACCCTGGCCAGTGACGCCACCGGCGGCCAGGGCGTGCTCGACTCGAGTGTCAGGCCAATCCGTTCCGGCCTCTCGGTGGCAGGGCCGGCGAGCACAGTGCGCATCGCCACCGACGACAACCTCGACGTTCGCCAGGCGCTCAAGTCGGCTCTGGTCCGCGGCACGGTTCTGGTGGTCGGGGGTGGGGCGAAGTCGCGGGCCGCCTGCCTCGGCGGCCTGCTGGCCGGCGAGATTCACGAGGCCGGCGTGGTGGCGGTCGTCACCGACGCGCCAGTCCGTGACTCGCTCGAGATCCTGGCGCTCGGCCTGCCGGTCTGGTCCCGAGGCCTGACCCCGATCGCGCCGCACAAGCGGGGCGGTGGCGAGATCGGTACGAAGGTGGAGCTGGCCGGCGTCGAGGTCAGCCCGGGCGACTGGGTGATCGCTGACGACGATGGCGTGGTGGTGTGGCCGCGAGACCAGCTCGACAAGCTGCGGGAGCGCAGCGCCGAGCTCGACCAGGCAGAGCAGCAGCCCGCCCGACCTCGCGGCTAGCCGTGAGCGCCTCAAACGATGGTGTGACCCAAGCGGCCCCGGCCGGCACGTCGATCCTCGAGGCGATCCGAAGCGCCTTGCTCGAAGAGATGGAGCGCGACGAGCGGGTGATGGTCCTGGGTATGGACGTCGGCCGGTTGGGCGGTGTTTTCCGCGTCACCCGCGGGCTCCAGGATCGATTCGGCGCCGAGCGCGTGGTCGACACGCCGCTGGCCGAAGGCGCGATCGTGGGCGCCTCCCTGGGGCTGGCGATCGGCGGCATGGTGCCGGTGGCCGAGGTCCAGTTCCTCGGCTTCACGCAGCAGGCTTTCCATCAGATCGGCCCCCAGCTCGGGCGCTACCGGTTTCGCTCCCGGGGCCGGTACCACGCGCAGGTCACGATCAGGGCGCCCTACGGGGGCGGCGTCCGAACCCCGGAGTTCCACCCGGACGCAATCGAGTCGCTGTTCACACAGACCCCCGGCGTGAAGGTTGTGTGCCCGGCGTTTCCCGACGACGCCAAGGGCCTTCTTCTCGAAGCCATCAGGGATCCCGACCCCGTCCTGTTCCTGGAGCCGCAGCGCCTGTACAGGTCAATCCGCGGACCCGTACCCGCCGGAGACCACACCGTCCCATTCGGAGTGTCTCGCGTGGTCCGCGACGGAACCGACCTCACCTTCGTCGCGTGGAGCGCGGCTGTTCACCTCTGCCTCCAGGCTGCGGAGGTTCTGAGCCAGGAAGGAGTTTCAGCCGCGGTGCTCGACCTCAGGACGCTGGTCCCGCTCGACGTGGAGGGCCTGGTCGCGGCGGTGCCCCGCAGCGGCAAGGTCGTGGTGGTCCACGAAGCGCCCCTGACCGGCGGGTTCGGCGCCGAGATCGTGGCCACCCTGCAGCAGGAGGCCTACCTCTCGATCGACGGCCCCATCCTGAGGGTCGCCTCCAGCGACACTCCATACCCTCCCGGCGCGCTGGAGGACCACTTCCTGCCCACCGTGGCCCGCATCGTCGCGGCGGCCCATCGTTCCCTGGCGTCCTGACATGAAGGTGAGCCGAGAATTGGCGATGAGCACCGAACAGCTCCACGAGGCGATGCGCCTGATGCTGCTGTCCCGGGCCATCGACGACCGCCTGATCAAGATGCAGCGCCTGGGGCGCGTCGGGGTGTACGGACCCGTCAGCGGCCAGGAGGCGGCGGTCGTGGGCTCGGCCATGGCGCTTGATCCGCGCCGAGACTGGATCGTCCCGGCGTCCCGGGAACAGCCCGCGTGGCTCCGGCACGGCCTCCCGCTCGAAAAGCTCTTCGCGATCTACATGGGCAAGCTCAACTACTCGGTCATCCCCGACGGGGTGAACCTCCTCCCGCGCCAGCAGTCGATCGGCGCCCAATTGCCGCACGCCGCGGGCCTGGCCTGGGCGCTGAAGATTCGCAAGGTACGCGCTGCCGTTGCGGTCTACCTGGGGGAGGGGGCGTCGTCGGAGGGCGATTTTCACGAGGCGGCCAACCTCGCGGGCGTCATGCGGGTGCCGCTGGTCTTCCTGCTCATCAACAACCGGTACGCAATCTCGACGCCCGTCAAGAAGCAGTCGGCCGCGTCCGGCTTTTCGGCTCGCGCCGCGGGCTATGGCTTCCCAGGCGTCGAGGTCGACGGCAACGATCTGCTCGCTGTCTACAGCGCCACGACGGAGGCTGTGCAGAGGGCCCTGAGCGGCGGCGGACCGAGCCTCCTGGCCCTCAACACGTACAGGCTTGGTTTCCACAACACGTCGGACAATCCCTCCGAATATCGCGAGGCCTCGGAGGTCTCCGAGGCGGCGAGCCAGGATCCAGTCGAACGGACCAGGCGATTGATGACGGAAGCTGGGATCTGGTCTCCTGCGCGGGAAGCCGCGGCGAACCAGGAGATCCGCGACCTGGTCGAGGAGGCGCAAAAGCTCGCGAGCGGCTACCCCCGCCCCGGCCCGGAAGCCGTCTTCGACCACGTCTATGCGACACGTCCGCGCCGCCTCGAGCGGCAGCGAACCGAGAGGGTAGATGGCATCGAGTAGGCTTTTGGAGGCTCGAGATCCGGCGCTGCACGTGAGACCCTCGAGCGGCACAGGCTGAGTCCCAGGTTCCAACGTCCCGCGCACCCGTTCGCCTCAAGAAAGGAGAGGTCAAGTGACTCAGAAGTTCGACCAGCAGTTCTTCATGACCCGCGACGTTCCGGTGGCCGGTCCCCCACGAGAGCTCGTCGGCTACGGTGAATTTCCGCCGAAGATCAACTGGCACGGTGGGGCCAAGGTCGCTGTGCAGATCATCGTCAACTACGAAGAGGGCTCCGAAAAGACCTACGCGATGGGCGACAACGTCAACGAGGACCTGTACGAGCTTCCCTTCAAGCAGGAGGGGCAGCGGGACCTGGCCATCGAGTCCGCGTACGAGTACGGATCGCGCGCGGGAATCTGGCGGCTGTTCAGAGTGTTTGGAGCGGCCGGGATCAACATCACGTGCGTGGCGGCCGCGGTCGCTCTTGAGCGCAACATCGAGGTGGCCAAGAAGCTCAAGCAGCGAGGGGACGAGGTGGCGAGCCACGGATATCGCTGGAGCAACCATTTCGAGATGAACCGGGATGAGGAGCGCGAAGCGATTCGCCGCGCCATCGAGTCCATCCGCACCACGGTTGGCGAGCGACCGCTCGGCTGGTACTGCCGGGAGATGAGCGTCAACACGCGAGAGCTCGTGGTGGAAGAGGGCGGCTTTGTGTACGACTTCGACTGCTACAACGACGACCTCCCTTACTGGACGCGCGTGAATGGCAAGCCGCACCTGGTGACGCCGTACTCCCTCGTCGTCAACGACTGCCGTTTCGTCGTCGCGCAGGGATACGGCAGCCCCGAGCATTTCTTCGAGTACGCAAAGGCCGAGCTCGACCGCCTTCGCAACGACGGCGACGACGTCAACCGCATGATGTCCATCGGGCTCCACCCTCGACTGAGCGGGCATCCCAGCCGCTCCGACGCGCTCGCCCGCTTCATCGACTATGCGCAGAAGCTCGGTGACGTCTGGTTCTGCCGCCGCATCGACCTCGCGCGGACGTTCATCGAGCAGTACCCCGCCGAGAAGGCGCTGGGCAATTCGTGAAGCGAATCGTCGTCACCGGCGGCAGCGGCAAGATCGGCGGCTGGCTGCTCAAAGAGCTGTGCGATGAGGGGTACGAGGTCCTCAACCTGGACATCAAGCCGGCCCCCGAGCCTCGCTGCCGCACGCTCATCACCGACCTGACCGACGCCGGCCAGGCGTTCGGAGCCATCGGGGCTTACACCGGAATCGACGAGCTGCAGCCGTCACTGCGCCCGCAGCCCATCGACGCGCTGGTTCATTTCGCAGCCATCCCACGGGTCCTCCTGGTGCCTGATTCGGAGGTTTTCCGGATCAACGCGGTCAGCACGTTCAATGTCTTCGAGGCAGCGATGCGAATGGGAATTCCGAAGGTTGTCTTTGCGTCCAGCGAGGCCACCTATGGCGTCGTGTTCGCCGATGGCCACCTGGATCCAAAATACTTTCCAGTCGACGAGGACCATCCGACCGTGCCCATGGATGCATACGGGCTGTCGAAGGTCGTCAACGAGCGCACGGCAGCCGCGTACCACGCGCGGACGGGTGCCGATCTCTACGGCCTTCGCATCGGCGATGTGATGGCGCCATCCGACTATGCGAAGTTCCCCCAGTGGAGCACCCAGCCCGAGATTCGAGAGCGCGAGATGTGGGCCTACGTGGACGTGAGGGACGTCGCCCAGATGGTCCGCTTGTGCGTGGAGAAGGACGGCCTCGGGTTCCAGATCTTCAACACGTTCGCCACGGAGAGCGCGCACGTGACGCCAATTCGCGAGCTGGCCGCCAGGTTCTACCCCACGGTGCCGATTCGCGGTGAGCTGAAGCCCAACGACTCGCTGGTCAGCAACCGCAAAGCCCGCGAGATGCTGGGCTTCGAGCCCAGGTATCACTGGCGCGAGGAGATGGCCAAGCACCAGGACAACGTCGGGGCGCGACCGTGAGCGACTGGACGCCGGCGACGGCGCAGGTGGTGCAGGGTGGCGGCGCTCGGGTCCGGCTGGTCATTGGTCTTCAGCAGGTGACCGCGAAGACCCGCATCTGCGCGCCGGCATTCACCTGCCGGTGCGTGCCGGGCGACAACCTCGCCCTCCACGCAGCGCTCGTCCGGGCGCCGTCCGGCGCTGTCGTGGTGTGCGACGCGGAGGGCGACCTGAACTGGGGCTATTTCGGGGAGCTCATGGCGACCGACGCGAAGAATCGCGGGCTGGCCGGGCTGCTCATCGACGGCAGCGTTCGCGACGTCGATGACATCCAGAGGCTTGGTTTCCCTGTCTTTTCTCGTGGCATCGCCCCCGCCCAGGCCAAAAAGCACGCGGTCGGTTCGGTCGGCGAACCCATCCGGCTGCTCGACCAGGAAATCTCGACGGGCGACCAGGTGATCGCGGATCGCGACGCCGTCGCCTTCGTCAGGGCGGCCGATTGGTCCGCCGTCCGCGATTCGGCCCACCAGATCTCCATTCGCGAAGCCGACGTCCAGGCGCGCCTCAACAAGGGCGAGCGCCTCGCGACAATCATCGGTCTGGACCTTCCGGATTAGCCGCCCGGTGGCTCACGCCGCCCAGCGCAGCCCCGGCCCGCGCGGCAGTCTCATGCGCCGCATGGCCACCCGCTCCGGCGGCAAGAAGCGAAACTCCCGCCCGGCCCTGACCACCTGCCAGCCACCCTCATGCACCAGCCGGTGATGGTGGTAACAGAGCAGGACCAGGTTGGAGAGGTTGGTGTCGCCGCCCCTCGACCTGGCCACGATGTGATGCGGACTCGACCAGTTGACCGCTCGCGAGCAGCCCGGCCAGCGGCAACCCTGGTCTCTCACCCGCAGCGCCCGCCGCGCCGGCGCCGAGACCACCCGCGTCGCCCGCCCGACATCGATCACCACCGAGTCGGCGAGCAGGACCCGAGAGATCGTGCAGTCACAG
>DASXBJ010000106.1:0-68546 GCA_036491755.1 Candidatus Dormiibacterota bacterium | reverse complement strand
CTGTTCGCGCTCGTGAATTTTCTGGCTCGAGCGATCCTGAAAATTCACGAGCGCGAACAGGCCGCCGCTGCTGACCGGTCCATAAGCGAGGGCGATCACGGTGACGGCGCCCACCAACAGCGCAAACACGGCCATCTTCAGGATCTGGCCGGACACCGCCGCGGCGGCCAGCCCGCCGCCCAGTGCGCTTCCGATCGCGCTGCGGGTCGCGGTCAGCACGATCGTCGCGATCATCGCCGCGAGGAACACTCCGGTCACAACGCGCTCGATTCTTCGGCGCGATAGAAAGTACATAGCCGCGGCCAGGGCGACAGCGAGCAGCTGGTAGAACGCAAGCGCGAGATCGCTCAGCTGCAGCGACGAAGCGCGGGGCAGGAGCGCTGCTCCAGGCAGGTCACGGGCTCGCACCACGCCCGGACCGGTCGTCCCGGTCTGCAGCACTGAGAAGTCTTGATAGCCGAGATTGTTGAAAGCCTGGTTGGCGCCGGCCGAGTCGCTGATCTGCCACACGGCCACAGCGCCCGTGAGAACGCTCCCCGCGACCATGACGAGCACCAACCAGCGCACATCTCGGCGCCGCACGTGCAGGCCGCGTCCGATGAAGTAGGCAAACATGAAGACCGTGTCGGTGCGGAAGCCTTGCAGGCGCGTAAACAGGTCGACGTTGAGCGGACCCGGATAGATCACATAGACGGCAGAGACGGCGATGAAGAACGCGACCAGCAGGTCCATGAACTTGATCGTGTGGCTGCGGTAGGGGGTGAAAAGCAGCTCGTACAGCACACGCAAGATCAGAATCGCGAGCACGCCTTCCTTCCACAGCTCGAGTGCTTTGGTCAGCCCGACAGAGCCCGTGTAATGCAACGCGAGCATGACCACGAAGCGGTTTACCGACGTGTAGGCAACCATGAATATCGAGGTCGCCAGCGGATGGCTGATCGCCAGCACGCAGAGCACGACAAGGAGGACCAGGCCGGCGGCGATGAACGCCAGCCCGATTCGCATAAGGGCGATGACGACGAGCGCCAGGCCGGCAACGCCCGCGGGCACCAGCAGGCCCGGAAGCTCCGGCAGGCGCCACTGCCTGGTGGTGGGGAGGTAGATCATTCAGGCGCCGCCCCCCAGCGCCCGAGCACGAAATCCGCGACCCCTCGCGTCCGTGCGTGGTAGTACCGGTCGTGGCGGTAGGACCTGGCGACAAGCGAGCGAGCTCCCGCCTTGCAGAGGGTCAGGGCGGCGTCGGCGAGCACAAGAGGGCGCGCGCCGAGAGGACCATGCAGAAACGCGAGCCGGTAGTGGTTGCGGTAAGCGTAATAACGCACCTGCCATGGGGGCAGGGACTCGACTGTGGACGACACTTCATGACGGACCACCGAGTCCGGCACAAACCAGGTATCGACGCCGACGCCGGCCGCGCGCAGGCACCAGTCGGTGTCCTCCAGATACAGGAAGTACTTCTCGTCCAGAGGACCGACTCTCCGGTAGACGTCGGCGCTGACGAAAAAGGCGCAGCCGGTGGTCCAATCGACGCGGCACGGCGTTGTGTGCGCGGACGCAGGCTCGTCCTTACCGAGATGGTGGTTGTTCATCAGTGGCCTGACGAGGTAGCCCCCAGCGGACCAGATGACCTCGGGCCGGTCTTCGTAGACGATCTTTGGGCCAAGAATGCATCCGGGGTGCGTCATGTCGGCGGCGATCAGGGCGTCGACTGCGTTCGGCTCGATGACCACGTCGCTGTTCAGGAAGAGGAGGTGGGTGGCGCCGTCGTCCATGGCCGCCTGCGCGCCGGCGTTGCAGCCCGCGGCGTAGCCGCTGTTGCGGTCGAGGCGCACGAGCCTTGCCTCCGGTAGGCGCTCCCGAAGGCTGGCCGACGGATCATCGCTCGATCCGTTGTCGACGAGGATCAGCATCGCCCCCGGCGCCCCGCCCGCGACCGACTCCAGGCAGCGGAGGCTGCGCTCGGTGCCGTTCCAGTTCACCGTGATCGCTGCGACCCTTGTCGAACCGGTCACCCTTCGTTGACCACGACTCCGAGGACCTTGACGCCGAGCAGGTCGAGCTGGGAGCGAACCGCTGCCGCGAAAGTCGCGTCAGGTGTGCGGCGCGTCCGCATCACGTAGAGCACGCCACCGACCAGCGGCGCCAAAAAAAAGCCCAGGCTCGATGTCGTGGCGGGAGGCACGTCGATCACGACCGTCGCGCCGGCGCTGCGCCCGGACTCGAGCACGAGCCGGACGTAATCGACCACCTCGGCCTGGGTGTCGTAGGTGGCCCACGGGCTGATCACCTCGTAGGGTTGACCCGCTACCGGCGCCGACCCGATCACGGCCGCGGGATTCGCGTCGACCAGCGCCACGGGTGTGGCCACCTCGGCGAAGGCGCGCGCGAGCCCCGCCGCGGTTGTGGTTCGCCCCTCCTTGGGCAGCGCGCTCATCACCAGGACAGAGCGATTTGGCGAACCCTGCAGGAGGTGGTCGATGTCGAGAGCCAGGAGCCTGAACCCTTCCGTGAACGGCTTGCTGAGGGTCGGCGCAACTGCCGGGGCCTGGGCTTGCTCATGAGCTTCACCCTGGGCGCCCGCGGCATCGTCTGCGGTCAGCTCGCCATGCGCCGACTGGGCCGACCTGGCTCCCTTTCCGTTCCGGATCGCATGACTCACTGGGCCGCTTTGGGAATGCGTACCAGCACCGGGGCGCCCAGGGCCGCCGCGACCTCGGCCGGCGTCGCCGGCCGCCGGCCCGTGAACATGAGCCCGTAGACGACCGCCAGGCCGACCGCCGCGCCCGTTACGAGTCCGAGGGCGTATACGAGCGCGACATAAAGCGCCTGGCCCTCTTCCGCGGCGGGATCCAGCACCTTCGTCTCGGCGCTTGTGGGCAGCAGCTCGGCCATCTTCAGGCTCTCGCCTTCGGTGGCAACGGTCTGAGCCCGGGCCTGCGCCGCCTGGACGGCGAACGCCAGGCCGGCGTACTGGCTCTGCAGCTTCTCGAGCCGGTCCCTCTCGGTCGCGGCGGAGCTGCTGCCGGCATCCGCGAGGGCGGTCATGGTCGCGAGGCGGCCCGGCAGGTCGACCGCGTTGTTGGAGCTGGCGAAGTCGTCAAGCGCCGCCTGGGCGGCTGTCAGGTTGTCGCTGGCGGCCTTTGCCTCGACATCGATCGTGGCTTGATATGCGGCCGTGTTGGCCGCGTTGAGGCTGACGTAGAGCTTGCGGCCTTCGCCGATGGCTGTGTTGACGAGCAGGATCGCGCGCGACACTCCGTGATCTCGCCCGTGGACGACGTAAAGCGGGCTCGGATTGTTCGGGTTGAGATTCGTTGCCACCGTGACAGACAGGTCGTTGCGAACTGTCGCCGGATCTTCGTTCACGACGAGGCTCACCTTCTCGGCCAGCGTCTCGCTCTTGATGATCGAGTCGAAGGTGACCTGCGCCTCGTTGTAGTTGGTCGATCTGCCAGACATCGGGTCGAGGATGGCCACGTCTGCGCTGGCCTGATCCAGCATCGTGAGCTTGAGGAACCCGTAAGCGAAGATCAGGCCGATCACCGCGCCGGCCGCGACGACCGGCCAGAAACGGCGGAGCCCGTGCAAGTAGTGGGCGAGCTGCACCCGGCAAACCTAGGCAGCGCCGGTATCCATTCGGCAACGCGCCCGAAGGGCTGAGACTCAGGGTTGTTATGCACCTCTAAAGATGCGCCCGGGAGCTTCGAGACTGGCCCGTAACCACCGTCTGATTTGATCCATCGTGTGGTTGTCTCTGTTGTCGTTTCGACTCGAAACCAGGCCTCGACTCTTCCAACCACGGTGGGCGCGATCCTGGCGCAAGAGTTTGGCGGCGAGCTCGAGCTGATCGTCGTCGATGACGCGTCGACCGACGAGACGCCCGCGATATTTCAGCGCCTCGCTGCGTCGAATGATCGGCGCCTCTTGCTGATCAGGTCCGAGGTCGGCCTCGGCGCGGGCGGTGGGCGCAACCTCGGCCTCAACCGCGCCCGGGGAGAGTACGTCGCGTTCACGGACAGCGACTGCGTGCCGGCCGCGGGATGGATCGCCGCGCTGCTGTCGCGCTTCGATTCACCGCGGGTGGGGATCGTTCAGGGACGGACGACAGCGACCGAAGAACAGAGCCCGCTGTTCTCGCACTACATCGTGACGTCTCAGCTCGACGGTTCGTATTCGACCTCGAACGTGGTGTACCGAATCGAGGCCTTGGCCGCGCGGCGCTTCGACCCGGCGATCGTTTACTGGGAGGACGTCGACCTGGCGTGGCGGGTGCTCGACGATGGCTGGGAGAGCCGGTTCGCTCCCGAGGCATTGGTCCGCCACCAGGTCATCCCGATCACTGCCCTGCGCTGGATCCTGTGGCCTCGCAAATTTGGCTACTACCCGGCCAAGGCGGCTCGCTATCCAGGATTCCGCCGCCACCTGTTCCTCCGGCTCTGGGTCAGCCCAATCCACTTCTGGTTCGATCTCGCCGTGCTCGGGCTCCTGCTGGCGGTTCTCAACCGGTGGGCGCTGCTGCTTCTGATTCCGTACCTGGTCGAGCTCGTGCGAACACGTGGATTCAGCGGTCGGTTCCCGCCGGCCAAGGCGGCGGCCCATATAGCCTGGGACGCCGTGGCACTTGGAGCGCTGCTCGTCGGCAGCGCGCGCTACCGCTCCCTGGTCCTCTAGCGCCCCCATCTCGGCACGCGGGGCCACCGGCGCACAGGAAACCTCGCCGCGTTGTAGCGCTGTGTGAACCAGTTGTCTTCCGTGGCCGGGAACAGGGGCGCTCGAGTGCGCCGGAAGAACGCCGTCGTGCCCACGACCTCGAGCAGTTCGAACATTGCCTCTTCGCGGAGAAACTCGAACATGTGGTGGAGGGTCGGGATGTGGATGTCGTCAACGATCAGGAGCGCGCCCTGGGCGAGGTGCGGATAGACGAAGCAGTACTCGAGCTCTGGAAAGGGAAACGCATGTGGCCCGTCGAGCAGAGCCACCTGAAGTTTCCGCTCAAATTTGTACGCGGGCAGGGTGACCTGCGATGGGCCGAGCACGAACTCGGTGCTCTCGCGGTTCAAGAGCGGAGACGCCATCACGGCCGCGTGGTTGGTGTCAGCGGCTCCGCCCATCGTGAACACCAGATGGTTGCGGCTCAGGTGGGACAGGAGCAGCGTGCTCTTGCCGGTGCCAGTCTCGAGCGAGTGCGAAATCGGCTGCGATCCTGCGTGGCGAACGAGCGCCTCGAGCACCGGCGGCTCGAGAGGTCCGTCACTTTTCTGCCAGGACTCGGGCAGCTGGGCGAGCTCCTCCAGGAGGCGGCTGTGTCCTGGGTCCGCCTCGACCGGCCGCACCGCCCGCTGCGCCGATGCGGCGCGCTCGGGTGCCTGCTCCACCCGCGTCAGCCAGAGGCCCGACATCTGCCAGAGCCGGAAGCGTGCCTTGGGGATCAGCGCCGCGACACCGCCGACCTTGCGATACGCCATCTCATGGGCGCTCACCAGTCCAAGTCCCGAGAGGTGCACGTGCCACTTGATTCCGCCGAAGCGATCCACACCCCGCTGCAGGTGGTAGGGACGCTCGTCGGATCCGCCAAACCCTCCTCGTTGGAGCAGGAGTCCGCCGGGCCGCAAGGCCGCCACCAGCCTCCGGGCAGCCTCGAGAGGCTCTGGCAGGTGCTCGAAGACGTCGAAGCAAACGACCGCGTCGTACTCGCCGGAGATATCCGGCAGGTGGCTGCGTGATTCGACAAAGCGCGCCGGAATGTCGCGCCGGCGAAAGCGGTGGCGCGCGAAATCGAAAACGGGGCCGCCCACGTCGACCGCACTTACCTGATAGCCGCGAGAGGCGAGAAACAGAGCGTCCGTGCCGACCCCGCACCCGAAGTCGTAGACCCTTGGATAGGCGTGCGGTGGGAAGTTTGTCGTGAACCACTGGAGCGCCCTCGTGTACTTCTCGTGCTCAGCGGACGCGTGCCACTGCATCAGGTCCCAGATGTATAGATCGGACGAGCGATAGAAGTCCACGAGGTCAGCCGCCGTCACCGGCGCGGCTCGATGCCAGGCCTCGGTGAGCTCCTCGGTGTTGTACGAGAGCACTCGCTGGCGGCATTCATTCCGGCTGAGACCGGTGAAGGTCGCGAGATCGTCGAGGTCTGACTCGGCCAGGTGAATGGGGTTGTACCGGTCGGCTCGGTCGGCCGCCACCCTGCTCAGCTGCAAGGTTCGACCCGCCACTCATGGGCCACATAGACCGGGCCGTCGGCCGCCTTGTGTGTGTTCGCCAGGGGACCTTCTCCCGCGGGCGCCTCGGTGATTCGGAAGCTTCCGATGGGCTGCCAGTCCAGAAGATCCCCGTATGCATGCTCACCGCGCACGGAGCACCACAGCTGGTACACGCGTGGGAGGAGAGGTACCGCACGCAGCTTGCAGCTGATCTCCGATCGGCCCTCGAGGCGATCCGGGGCTCCGCCGTCTACGAGCATGGAGGCGAGGACCAGGTTGCCGGCGCGACCGTCGGTGATGCCGATGCTGAAGTGCGGCCGCACGATGGGGCTTTTGGCGCGGACTCCAAGACGCACGATGATGTCCTCGCCGGTGGCGAAAGCGTACCTCTCAGTGCCGTCGCCGCCAGCGCACGTGACAGTGTCGAGGTCGATGTATCGCGATACCGGAGCCGTCGCCTGGGCGTCGAGCCGCTCGCGGTGTTCCGTATCGATCGCATTCAGGTAGGTCTTGACGACTGCCTTGGCCGGCCCATCCGCCACCACCTTGCCGTCGCGGAGCAAGACCGCCTTGCGGCACACGGCCTCCACCGCCGACAGGTTGTGCGACACGAACAGTAGCGTCCGTCCTTCGTTGACCAGCCCGGTCATTCGTTCGACGCACTTGGCTTGAAATCCCGCGTCACCCACCGCCAGCGCCTCGTCGACCAGGAAGACCTCTGGGTTGAGATGCGATGCGATCGCGAACCCGAGCCGCATCTGCATGCCGCTCGAGTACATCTTCACCGGAGCATCGAGCATGTGCTCGAGCTCGGAGAAATCGACAATTGCGTCAAACTGCCGCCGAACCTCCTCCTGGCTCATGCCCAGGATCTGGCCGTGGAACCAGATGTTTTCGCGTCCGGAGAGCTCCGGGTGGATGCCCGCGCCGACCTCGATCAACGCTCCCACGCGCCCGCGGACTCGGACCCGCCCCGACGTCGGGTAGGTGATGCGCGAGATGATCTTCAAGGCCGTGCTCTTGCCGGCGCCATTCAAGCCGATGAGCGCGAAGCTGTCGCCGGCGCGGACTTCGAAGCTGACATTGTCCAGGGCGGCGATCTCGGTGAAAGACGGCCCTTTGCGCCTGGGGCCGGCGGCTGCTCCAGAAAGCACGCGAGCGACATCTGCCCGCAGGGACGAGTAGCGGGAACCGCCGCCCACGCGGTATCGCTTGCTGACTTCCTCGAACGTGACCGCCGCGCTCAAACGACGTCAGCGAAACCGGGTTCGAGACCTTTGAAGACGCGGTAGCCGGCCCAAACCACGAGGGCGGTTTCGGCGGCGCTGATGCCGACCAGCAGCGGGTCCGGCATCTGGCCTTGAGTCAGCACCCGGCGCAGGGAGTCGAAAAGACCCGCTGCGGGATTCACCAATACGTACGGAAGCTGCCAGCGTTGGGGGACGACGCTGAGCGGATATGCGACCGGTGACGCGAAGAACCACAACTGAAGGGCAAATGGCAGCGCGTACCGAAAATCGCGGTAGTACACATTCAACGCGGCGAACACGCAACCTACGCCGGTGGCGAGCAGCACCATGACCAGGAGGAGGAATGGGGCTAGCATCCACGTCGGCGACACCTTCGCTCCGAGGAATGGGCCGGCGACCGCAAACAGCACCAGCCCTATCGCAAGGTCCAGCCCAGCCGCGAGGACGGCGCCGGCAACGGAGACCTCACGCGGAAAGTAAACCTTCCGGATCAGCGGCGCATCTGTGATCAGTGCCTGCGCCGCGAAGGTGACCGCGGTCTGGAGGAAAGTCCAGGGCACGAGCATCGCCAGCGCGAATGCGGCGTAGCCATGGCCACCGACCAGCCGGCCCACGGTCACGGCAAGCACCAGGACCATCGCCACCGGTTGGATCGCGGCCCAGGCGAATCCAAGCACCGCCTGCTTGTATTTGACGCGGATGTTGCGGTCGGCGAACGCGAGCACCATCTCGCGATGCGTCCAGAAATCCAGCAGCGAACGAAACAGGTGTTGACCGGGGTTTGCTTCGATCACGAGAACCGGCGTTGCCACCCGAGGCAGATTGGCGCTTTCGGATTACTTTCCGGTAACTGCGAAGTAGGAGGCCGGCGGTGGGCCGAATTGCCTGGCGCCGAAGGCGGCGATGCCACGAGCAGTGGCGACCAGGCGGCCGAGGGCGATTCTCCGCGATTTCGGGTCTGACGTCGGCCCGGCCACGGCGCGAGCCGGCTGCACGCTGCCGGCTGCGGTTTGGAACAACGCGCTCAGCACGCCACGCCATCCCGCCTTGCGACGGGCGAACTCGAGACCGTTGCGGGTCATCAGATACGCGTACAGCTGCGGGCGGTGCAGGTAGCCGTGGTCCTGCTCGGCGACCGCCGCCGGGACCACGCCGATCTTCCAGCCGGCCTGGGCTGCCCGCCTGCAGAGCTCCATCTCTTCGAAGTACATGAAGAAGCCTTCATCAAAGCCGCCCGCCGTCTCGATCACCTCCCGGCGAATGAGAACCGCCGAGCCGTCAACCCACTCACAATCCGCAATGCCGCCTTTCGTGGCTGCCGGCGGGGACGTCCGAAACCTGGCCGCGCCGGAGGATGCAAAGTCGCCTCCATAGCACGTGACTTCCGCATCCCAGCAGATCGCGGGCCCCACAATTCCATAGTCGCTCGTGGAGGCGGACAGCAGAAGTTCGAGGCCCTGCTCGTGGAACCGCGTGTCATGCGTCAGCAGCAGCAGGTGCGAGCAGGCTCTGGCCAGGCGATCCCGGATGCCTGCGTTCATGCCGCCGGCGTAACCATCGTTGCGATGCATCTCGATGACGGAAATATCGTGCGGCGGCTCGAGGGGGGCTGCGTCAGGCAGCGAGGGGTTGTGCACGAGCACGATCTGCTCGGGCCGCAAGGCGCCGACCCGCAGCTGATCGAGGAGCGGCTCATACAGCCTGTCCTCTCCGTACGCGAGGATCACACAGCCAATCGAGCTCAAAGCACCAGGCGCCTGTACTTGAGGCTCGACCAGAGCAGCACCCCCAGGCCGAGGCCGTAGCGCTCGATCAGGAGCAGCTGGATGGCGGCCGCCTTGTGCAGGCGGCCGAGCCGCGCCATCGTCAACCAGGCTTCGCTGCTGACGACGAACCATGGCAGGAGCAATAGCAGCCATGGCCAGGATTGAGCCGCCAGGCTGATCACGAGCCCGGCGACGGCCACGTCAAACAGAAAGTGCCTGGGGGACATGAAGTAGCGGGCGAAGAGCGCCGTCGAGCGGATTTCGGGATACAGGGCCACCAACCGCGGAATGACCTGAAAGTCGAGGGGTTTGCGCATCCACGCTGAAATCGAGATCGGCGTCGCGAAATGCGTCACGAGCGCGTCGGGGACAAACGCGGCCGCCTTGCCACTTCGCCGGATGCGCCAGCCGAGGTCCGTGTCCTCTCCGGATCCGGCGGCATAGGTGAAGCTCTCGTCGAAGCCGCCCACCATCCGAAAGACCTCACTTGGAACAACGAGATTCGCGGTTCGGTACAGGCCGCGATCGTGGATCTCCGGGTCCAGCTGCGAGTTGAAGAAAAAGTGGGTGTCCGCGTTCCGGTCGAGGTCGATCCTGCCGGCCACAAGGCCAACTCCGCCATCGATGGCGCGCGCGGCGTTGCGCAGCCACGACGCGTGGGGCATGCAGTCACTGTCGGTGAAGGCGAGGAGCGTGCCTGCGGCATGAGCCGCGCCGAAATTGCGCAATGCTGCCGGACCCCGACGAGATGCTCGATAGAAGCGAACTGGAAAGCGCGCCCTCGCGATCCAGTCGACGACGATCTGCTCCGTGCTGTCCGTCGAGCAGTCGTCGATGATCAGCACCTCGATTCGTTGGGGCGGATAATCCTGCTCTGTCAGAGCCCGCATGAGGTGCGGAATGAACCGTTCGCGGTTGCGTGTCGGCACGATCACGGAGACTGACGGCCACACGTCCTCCACCGCGAGCCAGTCTTCCAGCTCGGGATTGCGTTCCAGCAACTCAGGCCCCGGCCGCGGTTACTGAAATGAGACTCGGCGCGCTGAGCCTGACGACCGATGTTCGACCGGGTCTGGATGCACTATGCGCCCGGTTTTGGCGTGATCAGAGTCAGCACCGTCATCACCGTTTTGCTGATGCTGGTTTGGGTCGGTATCCTGCGGCGCCGCCCGGCGCTCGCCGTGTTTGCTGTTGCGGGCTGGCTGGTCGCTTTCGAGATCCTGTTCAACTGGTCGGGCACGATCGCGCTCGGCTGGAGCTGGCGCACGTCCGCCCGAGACACGGCGCTTTGGGGAGGCTGGGTGCTCGCCGCATACCTCGTCGGGGTGCGCCCGGAAATCAGGCTCGTCGGCCTGGCGGCCGTGTTCTGGGTGGTGTGGCTGGTCACGGGCTTTCACTTCAACCTGGTTGGCAACCCAGGCATCAGCTGGCCCGCCGAAGCAATCAACGAGGCAACCAAGACCGCCCTCGCGGCGGCCTTCCTGGTCGGTGCTTTGAAGGCGCCGGCTGCTGACCCCGCATGGTGGCCGGCAAACCTGTGGCTTGAAACCTATCGCCGCCGCGCCGTCGCGGCAGACTCCCTGGCCGACTGAAAGCTCAGCGCGCTCCCCTGCCCGACAGCACTGCCGCGGGAGTCTGGATCAGGATCTTGACGTCCCGCCGCAAAGTCCACTCCTCGAGGTACCGAACGTCGAGGCTGACCATCGTCTCGTAGGGAAGGTCGCTCCGGCCGCTGACCTGCCACAGGCCGGTCATCCCCGGGGTGGCCTGCAATCGAATTGACTGCCGGATCGGGTCGTGCGCGACCTCGTGGGCAAACGGCGGCCTTGGGCCGACCAGGCTCATCTCGCCCTTCAGGACGTTGATCAGCTGCGGCGTCTCGTCGAAGCTCGCGCGCCGCAAATACCGACCGAAGCGCGTGACCCTCGGATCTTTTGCCATCTTGAAGAGAGGACCTGACGCTTCGTTGAGCCCTCGCAGTCCGTCGAGGAGATCGTGCGCGCCGGCAACCATGGAGCGGAACTTGTACATGCGGAACGGCTTGCCGTCACGTCCCAGGCGTTCCTGCCAGATCATCACGGGACCTCGCGAATCAAGTCGTATCGCAATGGCAACCACGAGCATCGGGGCGGCAAGCACCGCCAGCGCCGCGGCCGCCACGCTCACGTCGAGCACTCTTTTCAGCAGCCCCGGAACACCACTCTGCCGTCTGCGGTGAGCGGTAAAGACGAAGCCGTGCGCCCAACCATCTGTCTGCCCGTAGCCGATCGCACTCATGCGACCGACTGTCGCGCCTCGCGATGTCGTTCCGGTAACGGAGGCAGAATGCCTCGCAACTACGCTGTTGCGGCCGCAGCCTCCAGGTGGAGCCTCGACGGAACCATCTGCCGCTTGCGGCTCTCGAGCTTGTAGCCAAACCCCCGCACCGCCTGGATGTAGTCCGGGCCCACGAGGTGGGGCGTCATCTTCTTGCGCAGCCGCTGCACGCAGACGTCCACCGTCTTCAGGCAACCGCTGAACTCGTGACCCCAGGCCAGGCGCACGATCTGGCTGCGGCTCAGGACACGATCCGGATTCGTCATGAGGACGGCGAGCAGCGAGAGCTCGCGTGGCGTGAGGCCGATGACTTTGCCGCCGATCGACGCCTGCATGAGGTGACGGTTGAGAGAGATCTCTCCCACGACGATGCTTCCGTCGACGCCGCGCGTGCTGTGCGCCAGGCCCGCCCTGCGCAGGACGGCGTGGATTCGGGCGAGCAGCTCCCGTGGAACAAACGGCTTGGCCACGAAATCGTCGGCGAACTCGAGCAGGCTCCTGACGACCCGGTCGTCATCGCGGCGCTCGGAGACGACGACGATGGGCATGGTGGGCTTCAGCTGGCGGATGTGCTGACCGACGCGATGGCCATCGTGGCGCGGGAACGATGCGTCGAGCAGGACGAGGTCGATCTGCTGCGTGCCGAGCATCTGAAACGCCGCGTCGGGATCTGAAGTTGTGATTGGTTCGTGACCGTCACGCTTGAGGAGCATCGACGTCATCTCAAGCTGCAGTGGATCTTTATCCAGGGCGAGAATGAAAGACCGCTCGTCAAAACGTGGGTCCGAGAGCACACTCGGCATTTTCTTACCCCTTTCTCCCAAGAAGGAACGCACCCCGGAGGCAACCCCTACCGAACGCCTCCCGGCTGGATGAATCCTGGACGGCAACAGTTAAGAGCGGACTAACGGGCCTGGAACGGCAGGATCAACAAGGTGTCACAAAGGTGAACATTTCCAAACTGCTCCCCAATCGGCCATAAGGCAATGCTTATGGATCCGGCCTTTACAAGGCTGCAACCGTGCCGCCATGGCGCGTTACCGGAAAGCAACTCGATTCGGGCACGGTTCGGCGCACGTGCTTTTCAACAGCGAGCCGTACATTCTCTTTCTCGGGACTGTCGTGGCGCTCAACTGGGCACTGCCGCGGGACTGGCGGCCGGCGTTTCTCCTGGCGGCGAGCTACTTCTTCTACGCCTACTGGAGCCCTCCGTACCTCGCGCTGATCCTGAGCCTTACGGCCTTCAACTACCTGGCCGGGATCCTGCAGGGCCGCAGCACTCCTCGCCGGCGCGGCCTCCTGGCGCTGGCCATCGCGGTCGATCTCGCCGCCCTTGGCGTGTTCAAGTACCTCGGCTTCCTGGACGGCACCGTGAACAGCATCGCGGCACTGGTCGGAGGCCGCGGGTCACTGCCGGTCGTGCAGCTCATCCTGCCCCTCGGCCTTTCGTTCTTCACCTTCGAGTTTGTTCACTATCAGATCGACCTGTTCCGCGGTACCGAGCCCATCCTCAACCCAATCCGCTTCGCGCTCTTTCCCGCATTTTTCCCGACGCAGATCGCCGGACCGATCAAGCGCTATGAGGACTTCGACGAGCAGGTCCGCGAGAAGCCCGCGTTCAACGTCTCGGTGTTCCTCGAAGGCTTGGAGCTGATTGCGGTCGGCCTTTTCAAAAAAGCGGTCATCGCCGACACCGTGGCCAGGCTGGTGGTGCTGGTCTATTCCCATCCCGGCCAGGTCGGGGCCGGCGACGCCTGGTTTGGCTCGCTTGCCTGGTGGATCCAGATCTATTTCGATTTTTCCGCATACTCGGACATCGCGCGTGGCTCGGCGCAGCTCCTCGGCTACCGCATCCCCCTGAACTTCAACGCGCCGTACCTCTCGCGAAGCTTCCAGAACCTGTGGCAGCGCTGGCACATGTCGCTGTCGTTCTGGATGCGCGATTACGTCTTCCAACCCCTAGTTACCGCGAGGGGCCTGAAGCGCTTTCGAATCAACGTGAGGCTGATCCTCGCGGTGATGGTCACCTTCGCCCTGGTCGGACTGTGGCACGGTGCTGCAGTCCACTTCGTCGCCTTCGGCCTGATGTGCGGGCTGTGGGTGGTGGTGGATCGCATTCTCGAGGTCCGCGTGTGGCGCCGGAAGTCGCTGGCGCGAGTGAGGACCATCGCGGTCTGGGCGCAGACCCAACTGCTCATCCTCGTCACGCTCGTGCTCTTCGTGGTGCCGGTCACCGGCGCACTTCATTTCTGGAAGGTGATGTTTACCGGCGCACCTGGGTTCCAGCTCCTCAATTCGCTCGAGGTTCTTCAGATCGCCGGGATCTTTGGCGCCACGGTCGGGATCCAGATCGCGATGGAGCGCTGGAAGCCTCGCGAATGGATCTCGCGGCTGGAGCTGTCCAGCCTGATGCGCCCCGCCTACGTGGCGAGCCTTTCCGCTGTCGCCCTCTACTTCGCCGTGGCCGGCGCGGCGATCAACCTGAGCACGCAGCGTTTCGTGTATTTCCAGTTCTGATGGCTGAACTGGCAGTCGCCACGCGCGAGTCGGACGCTGCTTCGCTCTCGACCGCGTCGCCTCCACGTCGCCGCCATGCCGAGATCCTCGCGCCGCTGCCGCCGCCCCTCACCGCGGCCCGGCGGCGGCGGGCGGTTCGCGCGCTCATCATCCTGGCGGCGCTCGCCGTGCTCATCCAACCCGTGAGCATCCCAGCCGGCCACTATCTCTACAGCCGCCTGGAAAGCGGCACCGATATCTACTCTCAGTGGCGGGCCTACGCCTCTGCGCCCGCCCCGGACATCCTCTTTCTCGGGCCGTCGGAGAGCCGCACCGATGTCGACGTCGGCGGACTGTCATCCGACCTGTCTTCGCTGGCCGGGCGCCGCGTGAGCGTCAAGGCAATGGGGATCGGCGCTGCCCAGCCGGCGCTGCTCGACATCGTGATGTACCGCGTGATGGCCCAAACGACCCGGCCCAAGGTCGTCGTGCTCACTCTCGAGGCGCCAATGTTCAACGCCAACGCCGTGTGCAGGGAGTGCGGCCGGGACCCACTGACCAGCGATATCTGGCAGCTCTCCAGCACCATTGACCCGGGTTACTACTCGCTCGCCTTCCAGAACGATCCCAACCGCGCTGAGCTGGCGACCGGCCTCGCCCTGCCGTCAATCGCGTACTACCCCTCGATCGGCGCCCTCGAGTGCCCGATCGTGAACCGGATGCGCCGCTTGTTTCAAGCCGCGCGGCCCATGCCGTGGGAGCTCCAGCAGGCCACTCCTTGCGAGGTCGGCGCGGCGGCTCGACCCAACCATGAGATGACGGCCGCGCAGGCCGATGGCCTGGTGGCTGTGTACCAGGCGGACTTCGTCGCCCACTACAGCCTCTCTGACCAGCTCATGGCCGACGAGCGCGACATGGTCGGGCGAGCGCGGGCCGGGGGCGCCCAGGTGGTGTTCCTCGAACCGCCGTTCCACAGCTCGATTCGCAGCAGCGACGCGGCCGCGGCCGGCCAGTTTCCGGGGGCGGCTCGAGCGTTGGCGCAGGTACTTGCGGTCCCGGTGGTTGATCTGGGTGCGGCCGTGCCCGACGACCCGCAGCTCTGGTTCGACCCGCTCCACCTGAACGTCAAAGGCGCTCGCCTGTTCGCCCCGTTGCTGGCGCAGACGCTGAATCCGCAGTTGAAAGCATGAGCCGCCAATGGGACGCAAGGCTGTTCAGCGTCGCGAGGGAAGGAAATGGAGGAAAAAAGACGTGACGACGGCTGATGTGATCGCGGCCCCGCACATCCTGATCATCGAAGACGAGCCCGCCATCGCCGAGAGCATCGAGTACTCGCTCGAGCGGGAGGGCTTCACAGTCGTCATCGCGAGTGACGGCGAGGGGGCGATCGAGCGGTTTCGCTCCGACCCACCCGCGCTGATCCTCCTCGATCTGATGCTGCCGAAGCTGTCGGGCCTGGACGTGTGCCGGATCGTGAGGGCCGAGTCGACCATCCCGATCATGATCATCACGGCCAAAGACTCCGAAGCGGACAAGGTGGCCGGCCTGGAGATCGGCGCTGACGACTACATCACCAAGCCGTTCTCCATGCGTGAGCTGGTTTCACGCGTCCGGGCCCAGCATCGCCGCGCCACGATGGTCGCTCCAGCCGCCCAGGTGGGCGTTCTCGTCGGAGGGCCGCTGGTCATGGACGTCGGCCGCCACGAGGTCCGAGTCAGGGACAGGAGCGTGATGCTCACACCGAAGGAGTTCAAGCTGCTCGAGACGTTCCTGGTCGGCAAGGGCCGGCTGCGCACCCGCAGCTACCTGATCTCAGAGGTCTGGGGCCACGATTACTTCGGGGACACCAAGACCCTTGACGTTCACGTCAAGCGATTGCGTCAGAAGATCGAGAGCGACCCGCACAACCCCGAATACATAGTCACGGTGCGCGGGCTGGGGTACCGATTCATCGATCGTCGCTGAACTCGAGGCGGCTGTTACCGAATTCTGGCCAAACGTTCGACCGTTGGACACCCACTGTGCAGGCCCCGTTCGGTCTCGGGCCACGGATGGGCCACATCGCTTCTCCAAGATGCCTCACAGTGCCGCCGGCCCGGATCCGTTTTGCGCGGGTCCATTTCACCAAGGAGACGAATTGACGGAAATGGCGCCAACCGGCATCAATCAAGGAGGTAACGCGTGAGGTTCAGAAAGCTTCTGCTCAGTCTTGGAGTGGTCGCCGGGGGTGTTGGCGTGGCTATCACCAGCTTGGCCATCGCCACGGTCTACGCCTCTCCGACCGGGCCGATCCCGACAAGCATCCTCGGCCAGGGCTCGGACACAACCATGTTCGTGATGAACGCCATGGACCAGCTGTACGGACTGTCCGCCGGGTGCAACAACATCGGCTCGTCACAGACGCCGACCGAGGTCCAGGTGCACAACAACCAGTGCTACTCGCCGGACCCGGCCGGAACGATCACCAGCGAGAACTACGCGCACGACCAGGTCCATGAGGGCTGGTTCGTCGGTTCGAGCGAGGGCATCTTCGAGCTCGACCACCAGACCACTCCGGGCACCGCCCACGTCGACTTCGCGCGCTCGTCGCGCGGTCCGCGGTCTTCTGACCTGACCGGACTCAGCTTCGTCGCGTACGCCCAGGACGCCATCATCTGGGAGGCATGGGACCGCGGCACGACCGCCTCGGGCATCCACGCCATGAACAACACGCACGGCGGTTGCGCCGCGCACCCCAACACGACGTGCCTCACGCCGCTCGACCTGTACCACATCTACGGTGACTGCACCTACGTCAACTGGAACCAGGTCGGCGGCCAGAACGTGGCCATGACCCGGTACGCGTTCCAGCCCTCGTCGGGCACCGAGTCCACCTTCAACGCCTTCCTCGCCACCGCGGGCGGCGTCAGCACGGTTGACGCTGACCTGTGCCCCGGTACCCAGGTCATCCCGGAGAACAACAACGCCCCGATCGTCGCGGCCGGCACGCAGGACAGCGCCATCGCGCCGTTCTCCGTCGGAGTCTGGGCCGAGCAGGCCTGGTTCGCCGGCGGCGTCAAGCCCGGACTTCTCGACGGCGTCGGCGTCTCGATCCCCACGATGCAGAACGGCTCCTACGCCTGGACCCGCCTGCTCTACAACGTCTACTGCCGCTCCACCTGCGCCGGCGGCGGCTCCAACGCCCCAACGGTCAAGTACGTCGGCGAAGAGGGCTGGATCTGCAAGCCTCAGGCCGACACCCACACCACCAATCCGAACTTCACCGGCCACGTTGCCGACCCGTTCAGCAACGTCGACCCGGCCAAGCAGCTGAACTACTTCACCGAGATTCAGGCCACCATTCAGGGCGGAAACCTCACCCTTTCACCGTCGGTGCTGGGCACCGGGAAGGGATCGGTCTTCCTGCCCCTGACGCTTGGAACCATCGGCAGCGGCGACTCGAACCAGGACTACTGCCGCCTGCTGACGACCTAGATCGCACTCAAGCCAACCTGATTGGAAAAGGGCCCGGCGCGCGCCGGGCTCTTTTCCTTTTCCCAGCTCCTTCGTCTCGGCAACGATCTCTCAGATGGCCGGTTGCCGAAATGCAATTCTGGCCGGACACCATGAGCACCATGATCAAGCCATCTCTTTTGGTGTTGGCGGCGGTGTTCGGAGCCCTTGCGCTGGTCGGCTGCGACAGCACCGTCTCCTCTGGCCCGCCCGCGACCTCACCACCTCAGTCCCCCGCGCCCGTGACGAATCATCCCGCCCAGGAGGCGGTCCACCCGGACCCGAACTTCGATTGGGGCTACACGGTGCAGATCACCGATGTCGGGTTTCACCCCAAGCAGCTCCTGGCGCCGTGCTGCCAGACAGTGACCTGGAAGAACATGACGCACGAAGCGGTCGTTGTGGTCTTCGACCACCTGCACTTCCAGACCGACCCCATCCCCGCCGGAGGCAGCTTTTCCTATCTACCCAAGGGGCCACAGGCGATCTCGTACTACCTGAATGGCACGTCTGCGACGGCGCCGGTCGCGGGCTCGGTCATCGTCCAGCAGACGATCCAGGAGTAGAGAGCAGCGCGGGCAGCGGACCCCGCCCGACTCAGAGCGCCGCGGGCATCGCCAGGTCGAGGCTGCCGAAGAGCAGCAGTCCGAGCGCCAGCAGCACCGGCGTCGCGAACATGAGCGTCACCGACGCGGTCAACCTTCGGCGGAGTCGCATCGTCAACCAGATCGCGCCCGCCAGCAGCTGACCCCAGATCAGCGCCAGCAGCAGTCCCAGCCAGTTGCCGGAAAGGCCCGTCTCCTGCGCCGTGATCGGGACCTCGGGCCGCGTCGCGATCGCCGCCGGTGAGCCACGCAGCATGGCGACGACCACAAGGCGGCCGGTCGGCATGTACTGCGGATCAGCGGTGATCAAAGTCAACCTGCTGTCAAGGGTGCCGGTGAGCGGCGTGGCCACCCCGGCCCCGACCCGACCCACCGAGGCCACGACGTACTCGAACCTGCCCTGCCCGGTGGTGACGACGATGACGTCGCCTTTGCCCAGCCGGTCCAGCCCGGCGAAGGGTGCGCCGTAGGTCGTGCGCCGTCCGGCCAGGACGGCGTTGCCGAACTCTCCCGGCAGCGGCGTGTTGCGGAGGTGACCCGGGCCCAGCTTCAGGTCGGCGGCCGTGCTGCCCTCGACCACAACGTCGTTGACCCCGATGCCGGGGATGGTCAGGATCGCCACCGAGCTTCCCTCTGGCAGGCTGGTCGCCGGATCGTCGAGGTTGGTGGCCGAGATCAGCTGCTTGAATTGATCGAGCAGGGCGACCTGGCTGCGCTGATATGCAAGACCGGTCAAGGTGAGCTCGTAGAGGACGAAGACCACGAGGACGACCCCCGCCAGGAGCAGCGATCGGCTGGCCGTTCGGACCCCGGAGCCGCGATGGACGGACGGACCGGGTCCGATCCTGATACCCACGCCCTGCCCGGTCTGCTGCAGATCCGGCTCGCTGGTTTCCTCGGCGCCGAGCTCCTCGGCCTCCTGCTGAGGGAGGAAGATCATCTGGTCTTGGCCCCAGGCAGCCGCCTGCGCCGGCCGAACAGCTCGGCGCCGCCCCCTGTCGCAAGCGCCAGCAGCCCAAGCCCGCCGATCGCCGGCAGGATGTATGCCGCAACCGTCGCGTCGCCGGACTGCACCACCCACGCCAGGAGCTGGCCCTGGTTGTCGTAGATCTTGGCGATGGGCAGGCAATACTGCGGCACCGTGTCGGGCGAGGTCCGCGCCCCTGATGCCGTCCGCGCACTCGACGCGACCGCGGTGGAGGGGCTCGGCGTCGGGCACGGGATCCTGCTGCCGCCGGTGGCTGCGCCGCCGGTGTTGGAACCCGAGCCGGCGCCTGTGCCCGAGTCTGCCGGCGGCGAGTAGGTGGGCAGCGACGAAAGATCGGGGGGCGGCAGGGTGGTGGACTGTACCGGCGACGGAGACGGACTGTGTGACGGGGAGGGCGACGGCGATGGCGATGGCGACGATTGCGTCGGGCCCGCGTTGGCGATCTTCAAGGCGACCGCTCGGAGCGCGTCTGAGAGCGGCGCATACCCTGGCGGCAGGATGCCCGAGCCCTGACCGAGGCTGGGATTGACGGCAAACAGAATGAAGGGCGCGAGGATCGCTGCGTTGTCGGCGGTGATGGACCGCGGTACCACGAGATACGACAGCATCGGAATCGAGTAGGCTCGCGAGTCAGTCAGGAGCTTCGCGTAGTCGAACGTCACGGTCCCGTCGGCGTTGGTGGAATCGGCGACCGCCCGAGCGATTGCCTCGGAGGTGGCGCCGGTCACGGCACCGGTGCTGGGGTTTGCGATCTTTACGGTCGCGAGCCCAAAGTAGGCAGCGGTGCTCGAGTCCATGAAGCCGATGGCGCCGGTGTTGTTGGGGATGGTCGGGTCCAGGATGTCCAGGCCGACGTTGCTCGCTCCAAACACATTGAACACGCTCTGGATGGACGGAAAGATGGTCGGATCCTGGTTTGCCGGCAGCGTCCAGACATTCGGCGCGTTGGCGGCGAGCCACTTCATGAAGACGTAGCTCTCGGACGAGCTCTCCGCGCGGGCGAAGATCTTGACCTGGGGGGGAAACAGGAACCCGGGGTTCAGGGCCGCAGTTTCGAGGTCGTCGTTGAGGTTCTGGATCTGGCCGGAGTACATCCTGGCGATGGCGGCCGGCGTCATCGTCAGCGTGGTGATCTGGGACCCGGTCACCGTGTACATCCTGTAGGCCAGGACAACCGCCGAGCTGGCGATCGGCGCGTAGACGTTGGGATCAGTTCCGCTGACCGGCGGAAGGGGACCGGAGACCGCGAAGTTCGTGCGGCCCTTGTTCAGGTTGACGATCCCACCCGGCGAGCTGGAGCTCGTGTAGCCGACGCTGAGGCTCACAGGCGGCAGGCATGTCACGGCCTCCCACGAATACATTGCGCGGTACGCCTCGGCCGAGCCGCTGCCAAGCATCAGGCCGCCCTGCGAGAGCGGGCAGTTGTTCGGCGACGGCGCGAACGTGAGCTGCTGAACGAGGACTTGCGGCTGGCCTGCGTTGTCTTGCCAATCGAACACCAAAAGGCATGGGTTGGCCGAGTCGCACTTCAGCGGTTCGTCCTGGTGCTGGGCCGGGGCCTTGATCGAGCCCAAGCTCAGCACCGGCCCGCTCGTGCCGGCGGAGTCCAGCCAACCGTCGCCGCCGGTTGTTTCGCTGGAGGCGCTGATGTAGTTCGTGTTCGCGGCCAGGTCAAGGTTGCCGCGAAAGGTGCTGACCTTGCAGTAGTTGAAGCCGGCGGCGTCGGTGGCTCCGGCATCCGCGGTCACCAGGCAGTAAGCGAGCGGAGGACCGCCGTCAGAGGCATAGATCGACAGCCGGTGCGTGTCTGTTTGTCCCGCCACCTCGGTGACGGCCGCTTTGTCGGCCGGGGAACCGGTGCACCCTGTGATCCCGGTGAACGAGTCGGGGGTCGTGGCGAGGTAAGCGCACGTGCCCTGGACGCCGTCGACCTGCAAGGCTCCCTGCTGTGCGAAGCCAATCGTGGAGGCGGCGAGCAGCTGGCCTCCGGCAGGCGATTGACCCGCTCCGAGGACGCTGGTCACGGGGCGCACGAAGTACCGGCCCAGGGCGCCCACGCTCAGAGCCTGGCTGCCGGTGTCAAACGTCATTCCGACTTCTCCCGTGTAATCCGTACGCACCGCTCCGCCCGCCGGAACGCTTGATATGAGCGGTGACTGCGGAGGCACCGAGGCGGAGGCGGGGTCGTAGTACTCGAGGTTGACCGGGCTGCCGCCCGCATTGGCCACCCACTGGCCATACTCGCTCAGCAGCTCAGCGTCGCCGGTGGTGTGCATCTGCAGGTACGCGGTGGCGACGCCGGCGCTGTCGGCGTTGCCAAGAGTTGAGAACGGAGCCGTGCACCCGTGGTGGTGGGTCGCCACGGTTGCATCGGGCTGGCAAAGGCGGAAGTGGCCGGCCACCTGCGGGGGCATCCCCTGCACTGTCGCCTTGACATACTGGCCGCTGAGCAGGTTGGCAGCCGGTGTCACGGACAAGCTTGCCCCGGCGGCGCTCGCGCTCGGCGCGTTGAACACCAGAATGCTGAGCGCCAGCAAGGGTGCGGCCAGACGCAGCTTACCTTCCAATCCGCCTCGGCCCCTTGCGCCGTCTTTGCAGCATTGCGCCGGCGATCGCCGGTCCGTAGACGACCAGCACGATCATTGCCCCGGCGCCCGCCAGCGGCACGATGGAGAGATATGGCGTCCGCGATGCCACCAGCTCGGCCATGTTGAACAGGGCCTTTTTCTGGGCAGGGTCGAGCGTCTGGACACGAACACCGGTGGCCTCGCTCGTGTCTGCGGTTGGGCTCGCCTGTGAGCTGGGAGTCGCACCTGGGGTCGCGCCCGCCGCGCTCGGGGTTGCCGTGCCCCCCGGCGCCGACGCGGTGGGTTGAGCCGACGGCTGGCCCTGCCCTGCCGGCGCCTGGGTCGGGGCGCTGGTGGGGGCGGGTGCGTCATGGACGTTCGGGTTGGGACAGTGCGCCCGGTCGAGAGGCGGCGGGGCCGGCGCTCCGGGGATGCGCCTTACCGCGTCGAAATCGGCCTGGACGAGGTTCTGCGGGATCGGCGAGTAGCCGAGGGGTGTCGCCTCGCGCTGGCCGCCGCAAGCGATGTAGATGATCCATGTCCCAAGGACGTATCCCTTCGCCTTGTCAAAGCCGAAACCCTCCGCGGTCGGAGTGATGAGGTAGCTGTAGCTCGACATCGGATACGCGTTCGACTCCGGGGCGCGGTACACGCCAGTGAGGTTCTGCGTCAGGTCGGCGTTGAGAGTTGCGTGCGTAAGCGCCGCGGTGACGTTCTCGGACGTCGGTTGCGTGAAGTTGCCGCTGGCGTTCTGGAGCGACGCCACGGGAAATCCGCGGCCGAAGGCGTACCCGGCCTCGACGTAGCCGATCGCGCCCGATCCAAGGGTGTCGCTGGCGACGAAGTTCGCGATTCCGTCCGAAAGTGCCTGCTGGGTGCTGCCAGGGAACTGAGGCCACAGGGAGCAGGGCGCCGGGCACTGGTTGCCGGCGACGAATGCCTGCCAGACGGCCGGGGCCTGGTCCGCAAGGTAGAGCGAGAACTGCGCGGACGTGCCCGAGCCGTCGGACCGGATCACCGGCTTGACCGTCGTCTCCCGGATGGCCAGGCCCGGGTTCAGGGCCTGGATCGCCGGGTCCTGCCAGTTCGTCATGCCACCGGTGAAGATGCGAGCGGCGCTCACCGGGTCGAGGTGGAGGCTGGTGATGCGGGCGCCGGCGGGCGAGTGCAGGTTGTACATGAGGGAAGTTCCCCCGGCCACGTCCGGCATGTACTGAAACGACTTGTGCTCAGCCTGCAGCGTTGGCAGCTCGTCGAACTGGAACGGGATCTCACTCGCCGCGAAGTCGACCGCGTTGGCGGCATAGAGTTGCCGGCCCGCGCTCGAACCGTTGCCCTGGAAGTTGATGTTGAAACCCTGCCGCGCAATGTCGGCGCGCCACTGGTCGAGGGCGATCTGAACCCACGTCGACCCGGCGCCCGTCACCGTAGGGCCGGCGGCGGAGGCGGGCAGCGCCAGGCCGACCGCCATCCAGCCCGCGATCACAAGAGCTCCGAGGCGACCGAGCGTGAGCATGCGCACGGCTCAGCCGAACCTGCCGTGAACATAGTCGGCGGTGCGCGGGTCGTCCGGGTCGTGAAAGATCTTGTCCGTCGGGCCGATCTCGACGATCCCGCCGGGAGACCCTTCATCGACGTTGAAGAAGGCGCAGCGGTTCGAAATGCGCTGTGCCTGCTGCATGTTGTGGGTGACGATCACGATCGTGACGTCGTTCACGATCTCGGAGATCGTCTCCTCGATCCGTTTCGTCGATGTCGGGTCCAGAGCAGAGCAGGGCTCGTCCATGAGCAGCACCTGCGGCTGGACGGCGAGCGACCTTGCGATGCACAGGCGCTGCTGCTGACCGCCGGACAGGCTGCCTCCCGGGGCGCCCAACCGGGTGCGGACCTCCTTCCATAGACCGGCACGGGTGAGGCTCTCCTCGATGATCCGACGGGGCTCCTTGATCGGCCTGCCCGACAGGCGGAGGCCCGACAGCACGTTGTCCGCGATGCTCATGGCCGGGAACGGGTTGGGCTTCTGAAAGACCATGCCGATGCGCCGCCGGGTGTGGATCGGCAGCTGGTCGCTGCCGTAGAGGTCGACTCCGTCAAGCCTCACCTCGCCCGCCAGCGCCGCTCCCGGGATCAGCTCGTGCATGCGGTTCAGGATCCGGATGAAGGTCGATTTGCCGCAGCCGGATGGGCCAATGAGCGCTGTCACCTCTCGAGCCCGCATCTCGAGGGTGACGCCCTCGAGGACCTTGCGATCGCCGAACCACGCGCTGACCCCTATGGCCTCGAGGGTCGCCGCCGCACCGCGCCGGGGTATTGGTGAATCGACGATGGGTTCCGCTGTCGCGCTCAACTCGGCCCAGCCCCTTCCGCGGCACGCTTCTGGCTCAATGCCGCCGCGGCTTCGCGCTTGGCGAGGCGCCGGTCGCGTCGCGCCGCGCGGCGTTGGCGCGCTTCGATCGACATGGCGGCACCCAGTCCACGCGCGATTGCGAACAGTCCCAACACCAGGAGCGTGAGCACGGCGGCGGCAGCCCATGCCCTCTGGTAGGGCGCGCTCCCGGGGTTGTAGTGGATGTACTGGTACACGAAGTGGGGCAACGACTCCTGCGGGCCGGCCAGCGGGTTGGCGTTCATGACCGACGCGCCGAAAGCTGTGAGGATGAGCGGCGCGGTCTCGCCGACCGCGCGGGCGATTCCGAGCACGACGGCTGTGATCAGGCCGCTGCGCGCGGTCGGCAGCACGACGTTCCACACCGTCCGCCACTCCGATCCACCCAGGGCGAGCGAGCCCTCGCGGAGCCCGTCAGGCACGAGCCGGAGAACTTCTTCTGACGTTCGCGTGATGGTCGGAAGCATCAGGAGCGAAAGGGCCGCCGAAGCGGCAAAGCCCGAGAACCCACGGCCCAGGCCGATCACCCACACGGCGTAGATGAACAGGCCGGCCACGATTGAAGGGAGCCCGCTCATCGCATCCACGAAGATGCGCACCGGGCGCCGGAGTGGGCCTCCGACCTCGTTCAGGAACACCGCGGAGAGGATGGCGAGAGGGACGGCGATCACGATCCCGATGCCGACCTGCTCGAGCGTCCCGACGATCGCGTGGGCCACGCCGCCACACTTCGGACCGTCGAGCTGACCACAGAATTGGTTGGTCTCCACAAAGAAGTGGGGTGTGATGACGCCGGCGCCCTTGTAGAAGACAAAGCCCATGATCACGAAGACTGGGACGAGCATCGCCGCCGCACCGGCGGCGATGACGAAGGACATCAGCCGATCGGTCGCGAGGACACGGCCCTGGAGCCGGAAAACGGACGTCCAGTACATCGACGCGAAGGCGACGAACCACCAGACGACAAATCCCGCCACGCTGGGTTCTGCCGCAAGGTTCTGATAGAGAACCCACACGAGGCAAAACGACCCTGCCGCGGACCCTCCCAGGAGCAGCCAGTCGTCGACCAGGAGGGAGCGGGGCCGTACGCGGGCGCGGTCCGCGGGGCTGCTTGCCGCTGGTCGGGCGAGCGGTATCCGGGCCTCGACCGCCATCAGATCTCCACCCCGCGGCCCGACCTGGAACGGGCGACCACCAGGGAGGCCAGGAAGTTGACGATCAAGGTCACCGCGAACAGGGACACTCCTGCCGCCATGAGGGCCGGTATGCCGAACTGCTGAGAAGCCTCGCCGAACTGCAGGGCGATCGTCGCCGCGATCGAGTTCGCCCCCGATTGGAGGACGTGGATCGAGATGATGGTGGACGGCGAGATGATCAGCGCCACGGCTATCGTCTCGCCCAGCGCTCGGCCGAGGCCGAGCATCGTCCCCCCGATGATGCCGCCACGCCCGAAGGGCAGCACGACGGCGCGGATCATGCCCCACCGGCTCGACCCGAGAGCCAGGGCGGCCTCCTTCTCGCCGGCCGGCGTTTGCGAGAAGACCTCGCGCACCACCGATGTGAGGATCGGCTGCACCATGAGGGAGACCACGACGCCGGCGATGAAGGCCGAGCCGGCGACGTTGCCAGATTCCACCTTGAAGATGGGGATGAAGCCGAGGTTCTGATCCAACCAGCTGGAGGTCGAGACCAGCTGCGGTTCGAGAAACGCGAAGCCCCAGATACCGAAGATGACGCTCGGTATGGCAGCCAGAAGGTCGACCAGGGCGGTCAGCGGCCTGTAAAGCGCGCGCGGCGCATATTCGTTGATGAACAAGGCACACGCGATCGAAACGGGGATGGCGATGACCAGGGCGATGACCGCGATCACAGCCGTCCAGTAAAGGAGGGCCGCGATGCCGAACTGGTGCGTCAGTCCGTCGGGCTGCCATTTCGTCGTCGTCAGAAACGCGAACCCCATCTGCCTGAAGGCGGGCAGCGCGCGGATGACGAGGAACACTCCGATGAGGCACAGGATCACAAGGGTCAGGAGGCCCGAGCCGGTGGCCATCCCGCGGTAGATCTTGTCGGCCAAGCCACGGGCGTGAGGAATCGCCCGTGGGCGATCACCCGCGGCTGCTGCTTTGTGATTCAGAGCTACGTTCACCCCTACCCGGACCCTCCGGGTGTGTTACCACCCATCCGACAAGCAGGATCGATGGCGACGGTGAACTGCCGGTGGATGACACGTGTACGACAGGTGAAAATTCGGGGCGTAGCCGGTGCGAGCGCCGGTCGCCTTCTACACTCCGAGCCAGATGTTCAGGGGCATTCTGCGAGGTCGGCGCGCAGGGTCCGCCAATGATTCCACTCCTCGCGGCGACCCGAGCCTGGTCATCCAGACGTTGCGCTCCAACCTCGTCGCGCGAGAGGCGGCCCTGGCCAGCGTTTCTGAAGGCGTCCTGCTGGTCGATGCGGCCGGACGGATCGACTATGCGAACCGGCCTGCCGTGGCCATGCTCGGGCGCAGATTTGCAAGCGCAGCCGAGATCGTGCCCACGGAGCTCAGGGATGCGGTTACGAGCACCGGCTTGGGATTCCGGCGCGGCCAGACGGAGCCACTCGAGCGCCAGATCGAGTCGGAGGACGCCTTGCTGGAGGTGAAGCTGCTGCCGGCCGACCCGCAAGGCGCGGTCCTGGTCATGCTCCGCGATCTCACCCGCGCTCGCAACACGGATCGGCTGCGCCGCGACTTCGTCGCCAACGCCTCACACGAGCTCAAGACCCCGGTGGCGTCCATCCTCGCGCTGGCAGGCGCGGTTCGGGCAGCCGTGGCGGCCGGGAACCTCGATGCTGTGGCCCGATTCAGCGCTCGCGTGGAGCGAGAGGCGGAACGCCTGGCGGCGCTGGTCGTCGATCTGCTCGAGCTGTCGCGCCTGGAGGGCGGCGCGCCGAAGCTGTCGGAGGTCCGGCTCGATCGCGTCGTCGAGGCGGAGGTTGATCGGCTGCGGCCGCGCGCCGAGCAGGCGGGTTTGAAGCTCGTCGCGGTCAATGGAACGCCTCACACCGTTCTGGGTTCGGAAGCCGAGATCGAGCACATGCTCCACAACCTCATTGACAACGCTCTTCGCTACACGCCGGCGGGCGGGGCCATCTCAGTCGCAGCCAAGCAGGTGCCGGGGTACGTCGAGCTGAAGGTTGCCGACACCGGCATCGGAATTCCGCCGCCGGATCTCAACCGCGTCTTCGAGCGCTTCTATCGTGTCGATACCGCCCGCTCGCGGGACACCGGGGGGACCGGGCTCGGTCTCTCGATCGTGCGCCACATCGTCGAGGCGCACGGGGGGACCGTCGAGGTCCACAGCGTTCTCGGCGAGGGCTCGACCTTCACCGTCCGACTGCCGGCCATCGACTAGCGGCCCCGAGCGCCGCCCGAACCCGCAGCCGTCGCTCACCTCGCGCGCGCGTGTCTATATACCGGTCGACTCTCAGGCCGCGGCCGCCTGGGTCCGGAATCCGCCAATGACATCAGCGTGACATCAAACACAGTTGCATTTGACGCCACTATGGCGCTAGAATGCGGTCATGGAATTGAACGCGTATGTCGAAACGCTCCAGGCTCAGCTGGCTCTGGCCGCGTCGGCAGCCGGAAAAGAGGCCATCGAGATGGCCGAAAGGCTCACCGCTCCGCTCAACGCCGCGGCCCGCCTCATCCTCCAGGACGCCCTGTCCGACGCCGCCCAGGAGATCACCCGGGAGATGGCACCCGGCTCGGTCGAGCTGAGGCTGCGCGGCCGAGAGCTGGGCTTTGTCGTCACTCCCGCGCCCACCTTCGACTCGGCCGCCGAATCATCGGGCGGCGACGTGCAGGGCGCCGGCACCCGCGGACCTGAGTCGGGCGGCGAGGGCGCGACATCGCGGATCAGCTTTCGTCCTCCCGATCATCTGAAAGCGCGGATCGAGGACGCGGCGGAGCGGGAGGGCCTCTCGGTCAACACGTTCCTGGTCAGGACGCTGACGACCGCCCTCGATCCGGGTAGGACGCCGTCCACGCGAACGGACAGCAAAGGCGCAACGCGTGTCGACGGATGGTTCCGCTGATGGCGACGCCCACCCACACCTTCGACACCCCAGAGGCCATCTCCGTCGACATCAGCGTCGAGTTCGGCGGGGCGCGCATCATCGCCGGCGACCGGAAAACGACGGTGGTGGAGGTCCGTCCCGCGAGCGAAGGCAGGAAGGTGGATGTGGAGGCCGCCGAGCGGACCCGCGTCCAATTCGCGGCCGGCCGGCTCGAGGTCCATGCCCCAAGGGCCCGCGGCCTGGGTCGCTTCGTCCGGCCTGGCGCGGTCGACGTGGTGATACAGCTGCCCATGGGGTCACAGGTCCGGGGCGACACCGCCTATGGCGACATCGACGCAGAGGGTCGTCTTGGAGACTGCTCTCTCAAGACCTCGTACGGCACCCTTCATCTCGAGGAGGCCGCAGCCGTCACCCTGCACACCACCGCCGGAAACATCACCGCCGGTCGAGTGGCGGGGACCGCCGAAATCAGCTGCTCGTCGGGGGACGTCCGGGTCGGAGAGACGAACGCCCCTGCGACCATCAAGGCATCTGCCGGCGACATCCGCGTGGAAAGAGCAGGTGACTCAGTCAACGCGCGGACCGCATACGGCGCGATTTGGGTGGGGCACGGAAGGCGCGGTGAGCTGGACCTTACCGCCTCATACGGCGATGTCGAAGTGGGTGTCGCCGAAGGCGTCGCGATCTTCCTCGAGCTGCGTTCGGCCCATGGCCGCGTTCGCAACGAGCTCGACCGCGTCGAAGATCCAGCGGAGCCGGTCGAGTTTCTCAGAGTTCACGCCGTGACGGGTTACGGCGACATCAGGGTTCGCCGGTCCTAACCCGGCGGAGAAAGGAGTTTTGAAATTGCCAACAGCGCCAGCGATCCAAGTCAGCGGACTGCGCAAGTCGTATGGGAAACATCTGGTCCTCGATGGCATCGACCTCGAGGTTCCAGGCGGCAGCGTATTCGCGCTGCTCGGCCCCAACGGAAGCGGCAAGACCACCACTGTGCAAATTCTTTCGACCCTGATCCGCCCGGACGCCGGCGAGGTGCGGGTCGGCGGCTTCGATCTCGTGATGAACCCCGATCAGATTCGAGCGCTGATCGGCGTGACCGGCCAGTTCTCAGCCGTCGACGGATTTCTCACCGGCGAGGAGAACCTCAGGATGATCGCCGACCTGAACCATCTTCGGCGCGGCGAGGGGCGGCAGCGACTGCAGCAGCTGATACAGCGGTTCGACATCGTCGACGCGGCGAAGCAGACGCCGGCGAAATATTCAGGTGGAATGCGCCGGCGCCTGGACCTCGCCATGACACTCGTCGGATCACCGCGAATCATCTTCCTCGACGAACCCACCGCGGGACTCGACCCGCGGAGCCGCCGGGGCATGTGGGACCTTGTCAGAGACCTCGTCTCCGATGGAGTGACGATATTTCTGACCACGCAGTACCTCGAAGAGGCGGACCGGCTCGCCGACCGCATCGCGGTGCTGGACCACGGCAAGATCATCGCCCAGGGAACTTCCGCCGAGCTCAAGCGCATGGTGCCAGGCGGCCACGTGAGCCTCGAGTTTGCGGACCCCGCCGCCCTGGACGCGGCGTGTCAGGTCTTTGGGAAAGCGAACGCCGACTCCGGCGCACTGACTCTGAACGTGCCGAGCGACGGGAGCCCGAGGTCGCTGCGCGATGTGCTGGACGAGCTTGCTCGGCGTTCGATCGAGGTGACCAACGTCAGCATCCACACGCCTGACCTGGACGATGTGTTCCTCGCCCTCACCGGGCAACCGACCGAGTCCCACCCCGCCGAGCAAAAGGAGGCCGTCTGATGAGTCTTCAGTCCACCGCGCGCGACACCGCCACGATGATCCGCAGGGACACGCTGCATGCGCGGCGCAACCCGATGCTGACGCTGAGCGCCGTCATCTCGCCAGTGCTCTTTCTTCTGGTCTTCGTCGGCGTGCTCGGAGGGTCCATGTCGAAAGCCCTCGGCGCCGGGGCGTCCGCGGTCCCGTACATCGTCTACATCACTCCGGGAATCATCCTCATGGCCGTCGGCACCAGCGTGGCCGGGACGGCCATCAGCGTGAACATCGACAAGCGGGAGGGGGTCATCGCGCGATTCCGCACCATGGCGATAGCCCGCACGTCGGTGCTCACGGGCGCGGTCGTCGGAAGCGTGCTGCGCACCATGGTCGGGATCCTTCTCGTCTTCGCTCTGGCTTTTCTGCTGGGGTTCCGAACCTCGGCCGGCGTCATCCAGTGGGCAGAGGGCCTTGGCCTCATCGCGATGTTCTTGATCTCGCTGACGTGGCTTGGTGTCGCCTTCGGCCTCTTCACCAACAGCGCCGCGGGCGCCAACTCTCTGTCCCTGATCCCAGGGTTCATCCCTCTCGTCAGCAGCGCCTTTGTGCCGACGGCATCGATGCCGGCAGGCGTCCGGTGGTTCGCCGAAAACCAGCCCTACACCCCCGTCATCGAGACGCTGCGCGCGCTGCTCATGGGCGCCCCGATTGGCGTCGAGGGGTTGGTCGCGGTGGCATGGTGCATCGTCATCGGGGTGACCGCCTACTTTTGGGCACGCCACCTGTACAACCGCGACCCGAGCCGCCAGGCCGGGCCATCGGTGGCTCAGCTCATGAGCCATTAGACCGGGCTGCGTCACAAAGGCGCAGGCTGACCGCAGCTCAGCGTCGGCTGTCACCGGAGCGCTGTTGGGTGGTCGGGGCCTAGCCATCACAATCGCATGGTGAGCAATCGTTACGTTGAAGGAGCGGTGGATTGACCGGAACCCTTGTCTTATTGGCGACATTCGTGGCGGCCGCCGTCGAGTGGGTCGAGGCCCTGACCATCGTGCTGGCGGTCGGCACGGTCAAGAGCTGGCGAACGGCCCTCCTGGCGACGGCCGCGGCGCTGCTGGTGCTGGTCGGCCTCGTCGCCGTGTTCGGCTTCGCGGTCACGTCGTACGTCTCGATCGCGGCAGTCCGCACGCTCGTCGGCATCGGGCTGCTCCTGTTTGGACTTGGCTGGCTTTACAAAGCCATCCTCCGGTCGACCGGATTGAAGACCCTCCACGATGAGGGCGCGGCTTTCGAGGAGGCGCGCGAGGAGGTGATGACGCACGGCCACGCTTTCGGCACCGCCTTCGGCGGTGTGTTCCTGGAAGGAGTGGAGGTCGTCTTCATCGTCGTGGCTCTCGGTGGTCTCAAGAGCCAGGCGGCGGCAGCGATCGGCGCTCTCCTCTCGCTGATCGTGGTTTGCATCGCGGGCCTCTTCATCCGCAAGCCGCTGACCCGGGTGCCGGAGAACACGCTCAAATATGCCGTCGGCGTCATGCTCACGTCGTTCGGAACGTTCTTTGCCGGCGAGGGGCTCGGCGTGCAGTGGTGGAACGGCGACGTCGTCTTGCTGCCGCTGATCGCCGGATACGCGGCTGCGTCGTTGCTGTTCGTCCAGTATCTGCGGCGGCGCCATGACATACGCCTCGATCTTCCACTCGTGAAACCAATCCGTGCCGCGGTGCTCGAGGTCTGGGGTCTGTTCGTCACGGATGGGCAGCTCGCCACCGTCGCGGTGGCTGCGATGCTGCTCGTGGTTGCATTCATAGACCGCATGGGTGGCCACCGCTCAGCGGCCGGATGGCTGCTTTTTGCCGGGATCCTGCTTGCCGTGGCCATCGCGCTGCGAGGAGCGGCCCGAGCCTCTGACAAATCCGCGGCCACCGAGCCGGCAGCGCCTTCTCTCCCTTCGGTGTCTGAAAGCGCCGCCTCGACCCCCGACGCTCCGGTCAGATCCGCGTAAGCGCCGCCGGCGGAGATTTTACTTCGTACGTCGTCAGACGGCGATCCGGGGCCGATGTTCTGGCCGGTCGAACCACGGCCGCGCCCGCTCGCAAGCAGCGCCGATCCGGAACGGGGTCAGGTCGTCGTATGTACGTCCGACGATCTGGATCCCGGTCGGCACGCCGTTGTTGGCGAAACCCGAGGGAACGTTCAGGACCGGGCAGCGGCTGAACACGTTGAACACCGGAGTCAACATCGCCTCGAGATAGAAGTCGACCGGCTGCCCACCGACCTCGAGCCCGTGCCCCACGTAGTCGTCGCCGGCCACCAATCCGCGCGTTCCGATCGTCGGGCAGATCAAGGCGGCGTGGCTCTCGAGCACCCGGCTCAACCTGGGATACAGGTGGCCCTCGATCTCCAGCTTGTCCGTCAGGCTGCCGCCGGCCGCGCGCGATGCGGCCCAGCGTGGAAACTCGCGAGCATATTCGGTCACCAGGTCTGGCTCCTTGGCCGCCCACCCGCTCACGTCGGCGCCGAAACCAATGTGGAAATGGATGGCCGCGGCGCGCATGATCTCCTCTCTCGGAAGATCGAGCTCCACCTCCTCGACCACCGCGCCCTGCTCTCTCAGCGCCGCGGCCATCTCGAGAGTGTTGCGGCGCACCTCTTCGTCGACCGGCCAGCCGCCGAGATCGACGGATAGCGCGATGCGCAGCCCCTCGACTCCCTCCAATCGCTGGGGCAGCTCCAGCTTGGGACGCAGCGACACGACATCGTCGGGGTGCGGTCCCGCAAGCACGTTCTCGAAGAGCAGGCAATCGTCGATCGTGCGCGCCATCGGCCCGCAATGGCAGTAGGTGTCGAGGTTGTACGGCGCCATCTGCGGCACGCGGCCATACGGCGGCTTGAAGCCGACGACGCCGTTGAAGGACGCGGGTATGCGGATCGACCCTGCAATGTCCGAACCCGTGGCCAGGGTCGTCATTCCGGCACCGAGCGCCGCGCCCGACCCACCCGACGATCCTCCGGCGGCGAACCCAGTGTTCCACGGGTTGCGGGTCACGCCCCAGAGGCGCGAGTGCGTGAAACCTGCACACGAGAACTCGGGCGCGGTCGAACGCGCGTGCACGATCGCGCCTGAGTCCAGAACCCTCTGCGCGAAGCACGACGACTCACGCGCGACCAGGTCTTTGTACATGAGCGAGCCCTGCGTCCAGGGCTCGCCCGCGATGGGCTCCTCTTCTTTGAATGCGGTGGGAATGCCCTCGAGTGGACGTGGCGATTCGCCTCGACCCATGTATCGCGCCTCGGCCGCGCGAGCCTGCTCGATGGCCCTGTCGAAAAACTTGTGGCACAGGGCGTTGACCGTCCCATCCACTGCAGCAGCCCGAGCGATGACCGACTCCATGAGCTCCACCGGAGACAGCTGCTTGGCACGGAACATCCGCAGGGCGTCTGTCGCCGAGAGATAGTGCAGATCTGTCATCGGATCGGGGCGCCGGGACGCGGTCAGTCCCGGCCGTGCCCGACCTCTTCGGGCAGCTCGTACCACGACACCCGGTCGCCGACGCGCGCTCGAAGCTTCCACCTGGTCGATTTGGGCGCGTCTTCGAGCGCGCTCCCCAACGCGGCGACCTGCTCTGACGGATCGAACCGGGAAGGCCTGCCGAACTCGAGCTCGCCCGGCGCGAGCTTTCCGTCCAGCAGCGAACGCAGCTGCGTCAGGTTGCCGGTGATCGTTCGCCACCAGCCCCAGTCGTTGGAAGTCAGGTTGGTGATCCGTCGCACCGAGATAGCGGCGCCTCCCTCATCGCCGTCCGCGAGCGGATACTCCGAAAGCAGAGCGAGGGCATCGAGCAGGTCTTTGCGGTTGACTTTGACGACCTGCAGCTTGGAGAGGAGCAGCTCGGTTGGCGGCAGCGTCACATCGCTGACCAGCAAGCGATCGGCGAACTCGAACCGGTGGCACATCTCCATCCGATCGACGAGCACGTCGACGGGCCGCTGTCGCGACTCATCGAGGAAGTAGAGCTGCTTGTGACCGTACAGCGCGTTGTACTGCCTGTCGGCGGTGTAGCCCTCGGCCGCCATGAGGTCGGTGAGCGCTTTGCGGTCCTGTTTTCGCGTGGCGAGATCGATGTCGCGGCGCTGGCGCTCGATCAACGCGGTCCACTCCCGGCATCGTGCATGGAAGGCGAGACCGCCCATGAGGCGCACCTGAAGGCCGCGCCCGTTCGCCAGCTCGACCAGGCGGAGCGCCTCGGCCAGGGGGTCGGCCAGCGTCGGTCCGCCGCCCTTGGCCGGCGCGGACCCGAAACCGGCCGTCGGAGTGTCCGGCGATGTGTCGCTGGTTACATCCGCGCCCATGAAGGCCCTCCCGGATACATCCTTGACAAACAATCCTATCGGCTGTAGGTTCCGCGCGAACTCAAGTCGGCGGCTAGGGCGCGTTGTCGCGCGCAGAGGGGGAGGGGCGAGGCATGGCGACCACGAGTACCCGAGGCACGGCGCCCACGAAGACCCTCTTCACCCGTCAGTCGTCAGGCCTCGTGCGCGAGGTCAGCGTCACCAACGCGCTCTTCTTCAACACCTCCGCTTTCATCGGCGGGACACTGGGCGGGGCCTGGACCATCGCGGTGCTGGCCGGGGTCCCGATCGTCGTCGTGGGCGTTGTCACCAACTGGTCGGTGGTTGCTTTCATCGTCGGTGCGTTCTGCATCTTGCTCGCCTTGATCTTCGCTTCGTTGACGACGGTCATGCCGAGGTCGGGCGGCGATTACGTCTTCACCAGCCGCATCATCCCGCGCATCGGCCCGGCCCTCGGCTGGCTCGAGAGCTGGATGCTCGCCTTTGCCTCCATCGCGCTGCTCCAGTTCGAAACCGTGCTCACGCTGCGCGGCATCCAGATGGAGGGCAGGATCATCGGGATCGGCACCGGCAGCAGCTTCTTCAACGGCGCCAACACCTGGTTCACCGACGGCAGCACAGGAGACATCACCGGCATTCCGGGGCTGATCGCCGGCCTGGTGGTCCTGGGGGTGGTGGCCTTCGTCGTCCTCCAGCCGACCCGCACATTCCACAAGATCGTCACCTACATGACGATCTTCGGGATCGGCGGCTGGATCCTGATGGCCATATTCGGGCTCCTGACCTTCGACGCCGGCACGTTCGCGGCGAACCTGCCCAAGTACGCCAACGGCGTGACCGTCGACCAGCTCACAACCGCCGCGTCCACCGCCGGGCTGACGGGCACCAGCTTCAGCTTCGGGCCAGTCAGTGGCACCACGTGGCCATTCTTCCTCCTGGCCGGCACGATGCTGTTCCAGTTCATCGGGTTCCAGTACAGCGCCTACATCTCGGGCGAGGTCCGCGGCAACGTCACGCGCGGAATTCTCTACGCGGTGCTCGGCGCCCTCGCGCTCGCCGTGCTGATGAACTCGATCTACGCGGAGATGCTGCCGAGACGGCTTGGGCTCGACGGCCAGACCGGTTGGGCGGGCGCCTTCTGGGGCTACGTCACCAAGCCGGGCCTTCCGATGGGACAGCCGAACTACTACCAGCTTGTCGGCGTGGTCGCCCGGCCCGATCTCTGGCCGGTGTGGACCATCGTCGGCGCCGCTTCGACTCTTTTCCCCTTCCTTCTCATGCCTGTCTACGTGATCTTCATCAGCCGCATGGCCCTCGCGTGGAGCCTTGACCGCCAGGTGCCGGAGTGGCTGGGCGCCGTGTCCGAGCGCCTGCACGCGCCGGCCAACGCGATCATCGCGACCCTGGCCATGGCTGTGCTGTTCCTGCTCTTCTCGAACTTCGCGATCTTGAAAGCAATCGGCCTCGGGTCGCTGGCGCCAAGCGCCGATCCGGCCCTCGACGGCAAGCTCAACCTCGTCGCGTCGGCGTGGTTCACCATCCTGGCCTCTGCGCTCAGCTGGATCAATCCAGGCATCAACGCAGTGCTCGCCAGGTTCACGCGGCCCGACCTAGTGAAAAACGCTCCCTTCATCCGAGCGCTGCCATGGCTGGGCGCTGTCTGGCTCATCTTCGCGGTCGTCCTGTACTGGTTTGCCGGGGTCGCACCGATCATCAACTCGCTCAGGACGGCGGGCAGCGCGCTGTCTTACCTCAACAGCAGCGGCGTGACCTTCGTCGCGTTCGTCCTTGCCGTCGGTGTGGTCTGGTATGCGATCAGGGCAGTTCAGAACCGGCGCGCCGGCGTCGAGACCCAGCTGATGTACCAGATGCTGCCGCCAGACTGAGGGTGTCAACCGAGCTCGCCGGGCTCGACGCCATCGGGCAGGCCGAGCTGGTCAGGTTGAAAGAGGCGCGGCCCATCGAGCTGCTCGAGGCGGCGATTGCGCGCATCGAGGCGGTGAACCCGACGATCAACGCGGTCGTCACACGGCTCTTCGAGCAGGCCCGCGAGCAGGCCTGCCGCCCGCTGCCCGCGGGTCCGCTCTCAGGTGTGCCCTTCCTGCTCAAGGACCTTGGAGCCGAACAGGCCGGCGTGCTGCAGACTTCTGGCTCTCGCGCGATGCGCGACTACCGACCCGCGGCGGACAGCCCGCTCGTCACGGCCTATCGGGCGGCCGGCCTGATCATCGCCGGCCGCACCAGCACACCCGAGTTCGGCAATCACTCGACGACCGAGCCGGTGCTCTTCGGTCCCACTCTCAACCCATGGGCTCTGGATCGAACAGTCGGCGGATCGTCAGGTGGCTCGGCCGCGGCGGTCGCGTCGGGGATGGTGCCGGCGGCGAACGGCGGAGACGGCGCGGGCTCGCTACGGATCCCAGCGTCATGCTGCGGATTGTTCGGCCTCAAACCAAGCCGGGGTCGCGTATCGCGGGCGCCCGGGGGGGAGGAGATTGGTGGATTCAACACGCGCCACGCGATCACGCGCTCGGTCCGGGACAGCGCCGCCCTGCTCGACGTCATCGCCGGCCCGTTGCCCGGCGACCCGTACTTCGCCACGCCGCCGTCTCGCCCCTACCTCGACGAGGTGACTCACGATCCCGGCCGCCTGCGCATCGCGTGGTCGGATCGCGCGCCGCTCGGCACGGCGGTCGACCAGGAATGCGTCGTGGCCGTCCGCGAGACGGCACAGCTGCTGGCCTCCCTGGGGCACGAGCTCGAGGAGGCCGCGCCCGACTTCGACGCTGAGGTCATGATCGGGCCGATGGTCCTCGTCTGGGCGCTGGGCAATCTCGAAGACGCGATGGAGGCGCAGCGGATACTCGGTCGACCGCTCCGCCAGGACGAGCTCGAGGACACCACCTGGGAGCTGGTGGACCACGGGCGGCGGTTCACCGCCCTCGACCTGAGCCGCGCGATCGGCAGGCTGGGCGAGGCAGCTCGAGCTATCGGGCCCTTCTTCCAAACCTACGATGCCTGGCTGACGCCCACACTGGCCCGCCCGCCGGAGGGTCTCGGCGTGCTCAATCGCTCGCAGGGCGGCGCCGAGGAGTGGTGGCGATTCGACTGCGAGTTCAACGCCTGGAACCCGGTGGCGAACATCACGGGCCAGCCCGCCATGAGCTTGCCGCTCCACTGGACGTCCGGCGATCTCCCCGTGGGATCGCTGATCACGGGCCGGTATGGCGACGAAGCCACTCTGTTCCGCCTCGGCGCCCAGCTGGAGCACGCCCGCCCGTGGGCTGGCCGCCTGCCTTCGGTCCACGCATCGCGCAAGCTGAGTGCCGATGCCTAAACCGTTCCGCGTCTACATCTGCAGCGACATCCACGCCTCGGAGCGCACCTGGCGGAAGTTCGTCAACGCGATGAAGGCGAACGTCTACAAGGCCGACGCCGCTGTGATTGCAGGAGACCTGACAGGCAAGGCGCTGGTGGCAGTCGTCAGCACCGGAAACGGGGATGCGTGGACGGCTGATGTCATGGGCAAGCGACGGGTCGCGCGCACTGAGACTGAGCTCGCCGAGCTGGAACGATCGATCGCGGATCTCGGCTATTACGCCGTCCGAGTGACCGAGGCGGAGCGGGCGGCGATGGAAGCCGACCCCGATCTGGTTCGGCGGGCGTTCGACGAGCAGATCGGGCGTCGGGTCCGCGAGTGGATGGAGCTTGCAGCAGAGCGGCTTGAAGGTTCGGGAGTCCCCGTGTACCTGATGCCAGGCAACGATGACGACTTCGAGATCGATCCGATTCTCGCGGAGTCCGCCTACTGCCAGAACGTCAACGAGCGGGTTGTGGACCTGACCCCATGGCACCAGCTCGTGAGCATCGGCTGGTCGTCGCCGACGCCTTGGTCAACTCCTCGTGAGATGCCTGAGGAGGAGTTCCTCGACCGAATCTCCGGGCTGGTCGCCGGCGCGCGCGACGTCCGCAAGACCGTGATGATGACCCATGTCCCGCCGTTCGATTCGGGCCTGGACACGGCACCGCTGCTCTCCCCGTCCCTCCGCCCCACAGTGTCGGCGGGAGACGTGCTCCGCGGTCCCGTCGGGTCCACGGGCGTGCGCAAGGCGATCGAGAAGTTCCAGCCGGTCCTGGGCATCCATGGTCACATACACGAGTCAGCCGGGGAGCGGCGGATCGGCGAGACACTGTGCGTGAATGCAGGTTCGGAGGCGAACCATGGCGTGCTGCGGGGTTACCTGATCGATTTGAGCGCGGATGGCGTGGAGCGCACCCTGCGCGTCGAGGGATAGGTCAAGCCCTGGCCGCCGGTCCCCCGGGGTCCCCGACGGCCAGGTTATCGGTGGAGAACGTTTGCGACAACGGGGAGCCTGCCCGACTCTTGCGCGGCAGCCGACAAAAAGGTTTCTGATCCACCAGCCCCGCCGCGTTCGATAATGCCGTTAAAGCCACCAGGCTGAACCCGGTCATGCCAATTTCGGAGGCTAGAAGGTAGATGGAGACGCACTTCACCTCGGTGCGACGGCTGCGCACGGTTGCACCTCGCGCGCTGATCATCGCGGCGGCGCTGGCAGCGGCCTCTTGCGGCGCATCTTCGACCGCCGGTGGCGGCTCGAACCCGACAGCGAGCGCGTCTGCCCCGCAAGCTGCACTGATCTCCTCGGTCGACGCTTGCAAGTTGGTGACCCAGGCGGAGGCTTCGGCAGCCGTCGGCGTGCAGGTTTCGAATGTGGCCGGCCAGAACGGCGGAGCGTCTCAGGTCGCGGGCACGTGCTACTACGCAAGCGCCGACTTCACGGCGTCGGTCCTCGTCTACGGAATGGTCCTGCCGGACACTCAGGCGGCCAAGTCCATCACGGCGGCCCAGATGGCCGCAGCCATAGCCGGTTCTTCCACCTTCGGCCTCTCGAAGCCGGTGAGCGGAATCGGCGATTCGGCGATCGAGTACACAACGACCGGCAACGCGAACAATTCCGGGATGGCGATCTTTGTCTTGAAGTCAAACGTCGCGCTGTTGATCGCGATCTCGCCGGTGTCCAACTCGACTGCCATCGAAAGCCTCGCGCGGACCGCGGTCAGCCGCCTTTAGAAGACTAACGAACGATTTCGACGAGCATCATCCAGCCGCCGATGATGGGTGCGCCATCGACGCGCGCCGCTCAGTTTGTGATGACAACCTTCCCTCGGACATGTCCCCCTTCGACATACGCGATCGCTGCCGGGGTCTCCTTCAGGGGGTACGTGCGATCGATCACCGAGTGGAGCTTGCCCGATTCCAACCAGTCGCGAAGGATCAGCAGGTCCTCATGGTTGGTCGTGGCGAGAAACGAGCGGACGTTGCGGCCCAGCCTCGAAAAAAGCTGCGCGGCGGCGATCCGCCCCATCGATGCGCCGCTGTTGTAGACCAGAGTTCCATTCGTCTTCAGCACTCCACGCACGCTGGACAACGAATGGTTCCCGGCGTTGTCGAGGATCACGTCGTACCGCACGGCGCCTTTCGTGAAGTCCTTCTGCGAATAGTCGATCACCTCGTCAGCTCCGATCGACTTCACGAGATCGACGTTCCTGGTGCTGCACACACCGGTGACCTCGGCCCCGAGAGCCTTTGCGATCTGCACCCCGTATGTCCCGACCCCGCCGGCCGCGCCGTTGATCAGAACCCGCTGCCCGGATTGCAGCTTGCCCATATCGCGAAGGCCCTGCAGCGCCGTGGTGGCGGCCACCGTAACCGCGGCAGCCTCCTCATAGGTCGTGCCGGCCGGCTTGGTGACGAAGTGGCCCTCGCCGGCAGATGCGAGCTCGGCAAAAGCACCGCTGCACCACCCGAAAACGTCATCGCCCGGCCGCAGAGTCTTGACATCCTTGCCGGCGGCTTCGACGCGCCCCGCCACGTCGACCCCGCGGGTCCTTGGATCTGGCCGGGACAAGCCACCCATGCCAAGGCGGCCGATGTAAGGCGCTCCCCGCATGAAGTGCCAGTCGAGCGGATTGACGCCGGCCGCTCGCACGCGCACCAGCACATCCCTGTCACCGACGACCGGGTCAGCGACCTCGTCAAGGCGCAGCGCCTCCGGCGGGCCGTACCTGTCCTGGACGATCGCCCTCATGACGTGGAGAGCTTACTGCCATCGTTCCGGCGTGGCCGGGACCCTTGACGGTCGGGTTCGTCGGTGATACAACTCCGCCAGTCGAAGACGCTACTAGGGTTCCGCCGGCACGCGAGCCGGGCCCGGTCCGAGAGTAGCGAGCACAGTCGCGTGCCGCACGGCGGGAGAAAAGCCCGGGAGACTTCGCCTCTATGACGAGGGGGAGGCATGCCGGTTCACCGCTGGCCATGATTCGTTTCCCCTCGCGCTTCATCCCGCGTCATCGGTTTAGTGGAGAAGGAGAGAGGAGACGTGGCCAGGATCGAGACGAGCGCCAACCGGTCGGCCGTGAGCGACGCATCCCCTCCGTCGTCAGATCAATCGATGGTCGCGGACTACACCGAAGCGGTAGTGCCGCCCCACGCCAAGCGAAGCAACTTCCGGATGTTCCTCCTGTTCATGTCGATGCAGCTCGTCTTCGGCGCCGTGCTAGTCGGCTACGGCGCCCGATTCCAGGGTTTGACGCTGCAGCAGCTCTCGCAAGCCCTCGGGCTGCGCAACGGCGGTACGCCCCGCCAACAGTCGCCGCGTCCAAGATGAGCGCCTCGCTTGGGGATGAACAGGTCCTCGCATTTCTCCGGGACCTGGTCATGATCAATTCAACCCCGGGCCGTGAGGAGCGCGTCGTGCACCGCATCGTGGACGAGATGCAGAAGTTGGGCTACCAGGGGGCACATGTTGACGCAGCCGGTAACGCGGTCGGGCACTTCGGCGCCGGTTCGCCGGTGGTGCTCACCGACTGCCACATCGACACCATCCCGGAGCACGGCAAGGGTCAGTGGCACCATGATCCATTCGGCGCCGAGATGGCGGACGGCCGGCTTTACGGGCTCGGCGTGTCGGACATGAAGGCGTCGGCCGCCGCGGTCATTTACGGAGTGGCTCGCCTGTACGCCTCCGGTCGAGCGCCGCACGGGACCGTGCATGTGGTGAGCTCGGTGGCCGAAGAGATGATGGAGGGCGCCGCGCTCGCCCACACGTTCGACGAGTGCAAGCCCGATCTTGCTCTCATCGGCGAACCGACAGACCTGCGGCTCGCGATTGGGCAGAAGGGTCGCGCCAAGCTGGAGGTCGACGTGACGGGTGTCGCGTCTCATGCCGGACACCCGGAGGTGGGCGTCAACGCCGTCGAGATGATGGCCGAGCTCATATCCAGAGTGGCCGCGATAAAGCACCCAACGCATCCTGTTCTCGGCACGCGTACTGCGACCTGCATCGACATCCTTTCCGACCCCTACCCAAGCGTGTCAATGGTGCCTCCGGGCTGTCGGGCGAGGTTCGACTGCCGGTTTGGTCCGGACGAAACCCAGGAGAGCCTCATCGCCATGCTGCTCGACCAGAGCAGCGCCTGGGATGGCGCGCGCCGCAAGCCCGAGCTGGACGTCCACATGTATGTCGCGACGTTCACAACGTTCAACGGGCGCGCGTATCGCGTTCCCGAGTTCGCGCCCGCGTGGCTCACTCCGCGGGATTCGCCGGTCGTCCACTCCTGCCTGGCCGAGTTGCGCGAGGCAGGCCTACCGGCGATCGAGTCGACCTACGGCTTCTGCACTAACGGAAGCCTCACAGCCGGCCTGCGCAAGGTGACAACTCTCGGTTACGGGATCGGTAAGGAAGAGGTGGCGCACACGGTCGACGAGTACATCGATGTCGACAAGCTGTTCAGTGGCACAAACGGTTATTCAGCCGTGGTTGCCGGGATGCTGACGGCCGGATCCGCGCGCGCCTGACCGTGGCGCGCGATCCCTCATTCCTGCGGCTCGGCGAGAAGCCGCTCACGTTCGCCCAGTACGACGAGGTGGCCGGCGGCGGTCTGCAGGTTGGGCTGTCGGCCAAAGCCCGCTCGCGCATGGCCGTCCATCGTCAGTCCCTCTTGCGCCAGCTCGCCGGCGGCACGGCGATCTACGGAGTCAACACCGGCTACGGCGCTGACAGCGGCCGCCGGATCGCGCCCGAAACCATCCGCATCGTGCAGCGCAACACAGTGCTCAGCCACGCGGTTGGCGTTGGCCCGCAGGCGCCGCGCCGGATCGTTCGCGGCATGCTTTTGCTCAAGGCAGCGGTCCTGACCAAGGGTTTCTCGGCGGTCCGGCCGGCGTTGGTCGACCTGTTATGCGGGCTGCTGGAGCACGACATCCTGCCGCTCGTGCCCGAGCAGGGGTCACTCGCGGCAAGCGGAGACCTGGTCCCGTCCGGCCACCTGGCCCTCGCGCTCCTCGGCGAGGGAGAGGTACTGCACGCCGGTCGACGCTCGACTGCCCAGGCCGCGTTGCGCGCGGCCGGCCTCGCTCCCCTCGAGCTTGAAGAGAAGGAGGGCCTGGCGCTGGTGAACGGAACCGTGTTCACCGAGGCATACGCGATCGAGGTCGTCTTGCACGCCGAACGTCTCCTCAAGACCGCCGACATCGCCGGCGCCGCGACGCTCCAGGCGATGAGGGGTCACCTGGGAGCATTTTCGGAGCGAGCGATCCAGATCCGGCCGTTTCCGGGCGCCCTCGCCGTGGCCGCCAACTTGCGAGACCTGGCAGAGGACTCGCAGCTCCTGGGCGAGGGGAGCGGGCGGGTGCACGACCCTTACTGCCTGCGCTGCATGCCCCAGGTGCACGGCGCATCGAAGGACGCCTTGGCTTATGTCAAACGGGCGGTGGAGATCGAGCTCGACGCATGCAACGACAATCCGCTCGTCTTTGACGATGGCACCTGGACATCCGCCGGCAACTTCCACGCCCAACCCATCGGACTTCCGATGGACTCCGCGGCAGTGCTGATCGCGGAGTTGGCCAGCATCTCCCAGCGGCGGACCCAGCACCTCGTTTCGCCCGTCTACGACATGGGGTTGCCCGCCAAGCTGTCCACGCATCCGGACCTGGGCTCGGGTCTGTTCATGGCCAACACGACGGCCGCGGCGCTGGTCTCCGAGAACAAGACACTCAGCTTTCCGGCCAGCGTCGACTCGATGGCCGTCGACACCACCGAGGATCATGTGAGCATGGGCTCGGTTTCGGCCCGCAAAGCGATGGCCATCATCGGGAACACAGCGAACGTTCTCGCGATCGAGTTGATCTGCGCATGCCAGGCCTTGGACCTGCAGGCACCGGCGACGCCGTCGACTGCGATCCGGGCGCTCCGGGGCGCGGTTCGGGCCGGCGTGGCCTTCGTCGACCAAGACCGTCCCCTTTCCGCCGACATCGACTGGCTCGCTCAGCGGATCCTGAACGGGGACCTGGTGGCCACGGTCGAATCGGCCCTCGGAGCGCCGCTGCGCTAGGCAGATCTGGCGCACGTGTGATGAAAGAGAACCGCACGACCCCCAGCATCACCGTCTTTTCGCTGGGCGGAACCATCGCCAGCACTGCGGTGGCGGGTCACGAAGGTGTTGACGTTCGCATGTCGGGCGATGACCTGGTCGACGCCGTTCCCGGAGTTCGCGATCTGGCCTCGATCGAGGTCAGGACCTTTCGCGCGGTGCCCTCCGGAGACCTGCGCATGGATGCGCTCGTCGAGCTGGCAGCGGCGATCGACGGCTGTTTCGCCGGCGGCTCGGATGCCGTGGTGGTCACGCAGGGGACCGACACCCTCGAGGAGACCGCATTCGTCCTCGATCTCCTTGTACGAAGCGACCGGCCGGTCGTTTTGACCGGAGCCATGCGCAATCCCACGCAGCCAGGTGCGGACGGCCCCGCCAACCTGACGGCGGCAGTGAGGGTGGCGGCCAGCGGGCTCACCACGGGGATGGGCGCCGTGGTCGTCTTCAACGACGAGATCCACGCGGCCCGGCTCGTGGCCAAGCGACACACAACCTCGACCGCGACCTTTGGATCGCCGCTCGCCGGCCCGCTGGGCCACGTGCTGGAGGACCGCGTTCGCGTCCTGCTCCAGCCTCCAGGGCGCCTGACGGTTCGCCTATTGACGCCGCCCGCTGAGGCGGCGGTCGCCCTGGTCACGATCGGTCTCGACGACGACGGCCGGCTTCTGCGGCAGGTGCTACATGCAGGCTTTGACGGCCTCGTCGTGGCGGCGTTCGGAGGCGGTCACGTTCCCGCGTCCTTGGTGCCGGACCTGGAGGCGCTGGCGCGAACGATCCCGGTCGTCCTGTCATCGCGAACCCTCGCCGGGCCGATCCTGCGAGGTACATACGGCTACCCTGGTGGCGAGATCGACCTCGCGCGTCGAGGCCTCATCTCCGCTGGAGCGCTCGGCGCATTCCATTCGCGCAACCTGCTGCAGGTCCTGTTGATGGCGGGGACCGATCGACAGGTGATCGCTGCAGCCTTCGAGGACGTCCTCACTGCGATCGGCCGGAGAGTCATCGAGGCGCCGCCCCAACCGTTGCGTCCTGCTCGGACACCTTCGAATCCGGGGGGAGCAGCTACGTAGTTCGCGCCACCAGGGTTGCCTTTTGCGCCCGCCGCAACCGTTGCCGGATTGCGGTCGGGCATATGGAAAGGAATCGTGAAGTGGACCCCAACCCTGATCGCCTACACGAAAAGCGGCTCCGCGCTGGCGCGCGCAACAAGGGCCCGCATCTCATCGGCGTCCGGCTTCCGTTGAAATCGACTGGCGGCGTCGAGCACCAACGGCAGCAGGGCGACATCGCCGGCGCTGTTCAGGAAGATGTGATCGCGGCCCATGGCCCACCAGACGGCTAGGTCGATGTCACCGGTCTCTGCGAGCGGCTCGTACCAGGTTGTCCGCGTGTGGACGCGGCCCATCCAAGGGCGCAGCGCGATGGACTTGATCGTCTGGACGGCGACATTACGCTGCTCGCACGCATGGACGAGCGCATCGAAGTTCTCGCGATAGTAGGGGCTCTGCATCGTGATGAAGTTGTACGGGAGCAGGACCGCGTCGAAATCGAAACGCTCGAGGCTGCGACGATGCGTGGCCGCGATCTGAGCGCCGTGTCCGGTGACGCCGATCCACCTGATCAGTCCTTCTTCGCGTGCCCGGAGGGCGGCATCAATCGCGCCGCCCGGGCTGAGAGCCTGGTCCCACTCGATCGGATCGGCCAGCGAGTGGAGCTGCCAGAGGTCGAAATGGTCGACACCGAGGCGGTCTAGCGAGCGGTGCAGCTCCTCGCGAGCGCCCTTCTCGTCTCGTTTGTCACCCTTGGTGGCGACGAAGAAATGTTTTCGGTCTCGTTGCAGCCACGGCGCGATGCGCAGCTCTGAGTCCCCATAGCTCGACGCCGTATCGATGTGATTGACGCCATACCGCAGGAGGAGGTCCAGTGTTTGGTCCGCAACCTTCTGTGACACGCTGCCCAGGGCTGCAGCGCCGAAGAGAATCCGGCTGCTCATGTGACCGGTGCGGCCGAACTGGGCTTGCGCGATCATCGGTTACCAACAGTATGTGATGACCGGGGTGCAGTTCGCCCCCAAACCAGTGACCCCGGCGAATCCGTCAGGCTTGCGCCTTTCGAACCCACTGGGGCCACGTCCATCATGGATTGGACCCGCGGCTAGATCAACCAGAATTTACCGGCCAGGCAACGGTCAGTAGCTCGATCGGAAAGGTGCCGCGAGGCGAGAATTCGTCAGGCGCGGATCAGCGCCAGCTTGTACTCGATCACGGCTGCCGGCTCCGCCTTGGTGAACGAGATGCTCGGGACTTCAATGCCAAAATCCCTCATGTCGACGCTGATTGAACCAACGATCTCAACTCCGGTCCCACTTCGTTGCGCTTGCAGCTGCGTGATGACACTTTTCGTTATGCCGTGCAGGTTGAGTTTTCCGGCGACGGCAACGGAGACGGCGTCCGACCCAAGGCCCTGCGGCAAATTGAAGACAGAGGCCGTGAAATCCGCGGTGGAGTACTGGTCGGTCTGCAGATAGATCGTCCGGATGAAGAAGTCGCGCTGGTACACCTGGTAGGTCGCATAACGATCCTGGCTTTGTAGGGACGCCAGCTCGACCGCCACGTGTATGTCCGTGACCGCGAGTCCAGGGCCGGAATCGAGAACCTTGAGGCCCCCGGTCACCTTCGAGGTCCGTGCCACTGCTTCCGTAGGAGCCGGTTGGTTGATGAACTGCTCGCGGACCCGATAACCGGCCTCAGAGCCTGACGTAACCTTCCAGGTGCCGGCCAGGCTCGTCGCGGCAGCAGAAACCGCAGGCGATCCGAGAGCCAGGGGCGCCGGCGCGCGATGCGTGCCCAGGAGAATCGCCGTCAAACCGCCGACCGCGCCCAGCAGCAACAGGGCCACCGCGCCAAGGATCCAGCCCCGGTGCATTTGCCTTAATCTATCGGGCCTGCCCAATCCGGGTGCCACATTTGGCAACTTGGATATCGGGCTATCCCGATATTAATGGCACAATCGGCGCATGCCTGCCCAGACTGGCGGGCCGTCGTGCCGGGCGGTTGCCCATTCGGCTCCATCCGAGCTGGCCTGGGTGCTGAATCTGCTCACGCAGACCGCCCCCTATGCGCTCCCTGCCACTGCGGAGCTGGATTCCACCTTGATTCCGGGCCTGGCGACGATGAGGCGGCCGTTGCTCGACGCTGCAGCCCACCTTTGGAACGATGGACTGCCTGGCTGCCCAGAGCTCCCCTACCTCGCCCATCTGGCCGATTGCCTGATCGACGAAGACGTCCGCCATCTGTTCGACTGGCTGGCCCAGCCGAGAGGGCGTTTTGTGGAGCGGCCGACCCCGTTGACTGAGTCGGACGACGACTGGCGTGCGATATCGACGCGGCTTCGCCGTTTGGCGGAACGCCCGGCCGATCGGCGCGCCTATCGCTCGATGCTCAGCCAGGTGTGGGATGCCATTGCCGCGCCGTGGCATCGGCAAGGCATCACCGTCGTCACGGAGGCCTGCCGGACGTGGCGGGCCAAGCTGGATGCAGGAGATTCGATCGAAGCGCTGGTGCCGCCTCGCCATCCGCTGACACGCGCCGACGAGCTCGGCTTGGTTGACCTGTTTGGCCGCCGCTTCGAATTCACCCTGTCACCTCTGTACTTTTGTATGTCGGGCGGCCATGTGGTCGACCTTGTCGACCACGTTCACGTTGCGGTTCCGGCCAGCGATCTGCTGCCCGTTCGCAGGACCAGGGATGCCATGTTCGTGGCCGGCCGCCTGCGAGTCCTGTCGGAGGCCACGCGCGTACGTGTCCTGCTCCAACTGCTCTCGGCACCCGGCGGCGCGGTCGAGATAGCTCGCGCTCTGGGGATGAGCCAGCCCACCGTGAGCGGCCACTTGAAGGTGCTTTTACAGGCTGGTCTGATTCAGCGCAAACGCATCGGAGCGAGATCGGTCATGGTGGCGTCTCGCAAGAGGGTCGAGCGGCTGCTGGAGGACGCCCGCGCGACGATCGCGCGCTGGGACTAGGCGGAATTGCGGGTTAGGCGCAAGCCCGGCCCTCCCGGGGGTGTACCTCCACAATCCTTCGAAATTTATTACGCACGGTGTTACGGATCGTCCTACACTGGGGGCTGTGGGCGCCGACTTCAACGATGGCGTTGGACCGGTGGAGAGCGGGCTTCGTCCCCTCGTGATGCTGGTCGAAGACGACCAGGCGATTACCGAGGTGTACCGCCTGGGCCTCGAGGCAGCCGGCTTCCGAGTCTGCGTGTTCGCCGACGCGAGCGGTCTTTTCCAGGCTCTCGATGAAGAGACCCCGGACATCGCGGTGCTCGACTGGCACCTGGGTGGCATCGTGACCGGGCTCGACATCCTGGAGAACCTGCGCCTCGACCGGCGAACGGCGGACGTCCCAGTGCTGATGCTCAGCAACCACCTCGGTGATCTCGACGGAGCCCTGGACCGCGCGCTGCACGCCGGCGCCCAGGAATGGCTGGTCAAGATAGACACGACGCCGGCGAAGCTCGCCGCGAGTCTGCGCGAGGCTCTCGCGCGGGCTGCCAGGAGCCAAAGCGTCGCGGCCAAGAGGCCGGCTCAGATCGGCTACTGAAGGGGAAAGGGCGGCTGCCACCAGGGAGGCAGGTCGTCGATCTCCAACGCGACGACCCACTTCACCCACCAGAATCCCCGCCTGCTCGAGGCCACCAATCGGGCCGGAAACCCGTGGCCGGCATCCAGCGGCTGTCCGCCGAAACGCGTCGCCAGCAGCAAGGACGGCGTCTCCTCGATGGGGAACCGCCGGTCGTAACCGGTGCTCGCGATCACCCGCACGCTGACGCCTCGCGCGGGATCGATGAACCTATCCAGTCGAGCGCCTGACCATTCCTGCGTCGAGTAAAAACCGCCGGTGCAGTCAAGAGTGGCGGTGACGCGGTCGTCGAAGGCGAGCACATCGTCGTATGACCAGGCTCGCGGTCCGACGCGCAGCTTCCACGACGCCGGGTCGATCTGTGGCACCGCATCAAATAGCCAGGAGCTGACCGGCATCTGGCGAGGCTGAAATGAGGCAGCCTGGTAGGAGCCGGTGAAGCGACGTGACGCGCCCGGCAGCGCGGCCGCCCTGGCGACCACCTCACTGGCGGCGTAGGCGCCGGCGGCTAAAGCCGCCGTGACGCCTGCGCGGACGAACGTGCGTCGGGACGCGTCGGTGGGTCGCAGCCGGATCGGGCGCGCCACGAGGTGCCAGAGGACCAGCGGCACAGCGGCGATCGCGGCGCCGACGTGCAGCTCCAGCGGGGTGAAGGGGCCAAGCGAGAGCAGAACGCCGGTCGAATGGGCGAGGCCCGCACCGAGCGAGGCGATGATCAGGACGGAGAGCGCGATCGAAACCACGCGCCCGGACCGCGGACGCCGCAGGCCGCGTCTGGCGATCATCGATTTCCAGGGCAGCAGCAGCAGGATCGCGAACCCGGCGGTGGCGTGCACGACCAAGGACCAGCGCGCCGGGGCGGTCGCGTAAGCGAAGGCGAGCCACCCGGTGACGAACGCGACTGTGACCAGGCCGAAAAGACCGAGGTTCGTACGCGCGCCAAGCCTCGTCGGCGTCACGCGTCGCTCATCGCGTCAGCCTAGCGCCGTAGGTGCGTACTGACGACCAACGAAGGTGGTCGCCGCCGCGCGTCAACCCTTTCGGACGACCAGACAGCCTGTCTGCGGCGGGTGGCGCCCACCGGCCGGGACGCGCCGCGTCGTTTGCCTCGAGATATATAATTGCTGCCTTGACAACTAGTCCCGCTGCGGCTCCCGCCCAAGCCGAGACGAGAGAGGCGCTGCTCGCCTACCTGGATGTCCTGACCCTCGCCGAGCCGATTCAAGCTCGACTCTGGCAGGAGGCCGAGCTCACCCTGACTCAGCTGTCGGTCCTTCGCGAGCTCAGGCAGGGTCCTCAGACGGCCGGCAGGCTCGGCCTGGGGGTGGGATTGTCCCCGACCTCGATCACGCGGCTGGTCGACCGCCTCGAGCGTCGCGGGCTGGTGAGTCGAAAACGCGAATCCCAGGATCGGCGCTGCGTGCAGGTTCATCTTGAAGCGGCGGGGGAGAGGCTCCTCGGGCAGACCAAGGTCCTTCGCGGATCCGCCCTGTTCCAGGCCGTGGACTCCATGACCGGCGAGGACCGCCGCCGTTTGACCACAAGCCTCCGGCACTTGGTCGAGCAGACGCGGCTTCATTCGGCGGCTGGTAGGTAGCCGGATGAGGCAGGCTGCCACGCCACCGGAGCATGTGATCTCCGCCCGGCCTCGCATCGCATACAAATGGATAGCGCTGTCGAACACGACGATCGGGATGCTGATCGCCACCGTCAACGCGACCAGCATGCTGATCGCGCTGCCCGTGATCTTTCGCGGCATCAACATCAACCCGCTCGAGCCGGCGAACTTCAGCTACCTGCTCTGGATGCTGATGGGGTACATGGTGGTATCCGCGGTCCTCGTGGTGACCGCCGGCCGGCTGGGCGACATGTTCGGGCGGGCCAGGATCTACAACATCGGTTTCGCGATCTTCACGGTCGCGGCCATCGGCCTCTCGTTGGTCTGGAGCCAGGGACCGGCGGGGGCAATCGAGCTGATCGTCTTGCGGATGGTCCAGGCCGTCGGCGGCGCGATGCTCATGGCCACCTCCGCCGCTATTCTCACCGATGCATTTCCAGCCAACCAGCGGGGCTTCGCGCTCGGCATCAACATGATCGCCGGCATGGCCGGGTCGTTCCTGGGCATCGTGGTCGGCGGAGTGCTGGCCAGCATCAGCTGGCGATGGATCTTCATCGCCAACGTGCCGATCGGCGTGATCGGGACGGTGTGGGGCTTCTGGCAGCTGCGCGAGATCGGCGCCCGCCACCGCGCCCGCATCGACTGGATCGGCAACGTGTCCTTCGCCGTCGGGCTCGCCATGGTCCTGATCGGCGTGACGTCCGGCCTCCAACCCTATGGGGGCTCCCCCATGGGCTGGGGCAACCCGATGGTCATGGGGCTGGTCGTCGGCGGGCTGGTCGTCCTGGCCGGGTTTGCTTACTGGGAGACGAAAACCCCGGAGCCGATGTTCCATCTCGAGCTCTTCCAGATCCGCGCCTTCACCGCAGGCAACATCGCGGGCTTGCTCGGCGCGGTCGCGCGCGGTGGCCTGCAGTTCATGCTGGTCATCTGGCTGCAGGGGATCTGGCTGCCTCTGCACGGCTACGACTACACGCAGACGCCTCTGTGGGCCGGCATATACATGCTGCCGCTGACCGTCGGCTTCCTGGTCGCGGGCCCGATCTCCGGCATCCTGTCCGACCGGTATGGAGCTCGTCCATTCGCGACCGGCGGAATGCTGCTGGCGGCGGTGTCTTTTGCCCTGCTCTTGCTGTTGCCTGCCGACTTCTCGTTTCCGGTATTCGGGAGTCTCATCTTCATCAACGGCGTGTCGATGGGCCTGTTCGCGTCGCCCAACACGGCCGGCATCATGAACAGTGTTCCGGCCCAACATCGTGGTGTCGCTTCCGGCATACGCGTGACCTTCAACAACGTCGGCCTTCCGATCTCGATCGGGCTTTTCTTCACGCTGATGATCATTGGCTTGAACGCGACCGTTCCGGCTGCGATGTTCAATGGGCTCTCCGCCAACGGAGTGCCGGCGGGCGTCGCCCACCGACTGGCCGGACTTCCGCCCATCAGCTACCTGTTTGCGTCATTCCTCGGCTACAACCCGCTGCAGACCCTGCTCGGACCGGTCCTCGCGCAGATGCCGCCCGCCGATGCGGCTCGCCTCACCGGGCGTTCGTTCTTCCCGTCTCTGATCGCGGGGCCGTTTCAGCACGGCCTCATCCTGGTCCTCAGCTTCTCGATCGTGGCCAGCCTCGTGGCAGCCGCGGCCTCGGCGATGAGGGGCGGCCATTTCGTCCACGAAGAGGCCGAGTCCCCGGCGCTCGATCAAGCGGAAGGTCGACCGGCCCAGGTCTAGTCCTTCGGCGCTTGCCCCAGCGGCAATCCGGCTTCCAGATGCGCCATCGCGTCGTCGACGAGGCCGATCAAATCGGCGTCCGGGCGATCCTCAACGGCGACCAGCGCCGACATGAGCACTCCCAGTAGCGCACCTGCCATGTTGCGCACGGCAAAGTCGTTGGGGCTGAGTCCTGTCCTGGTGGCGACGATATCGGCGACTTCTCGAACCGTGCCCAGGAACCGGTTCAACATGGCGGCCCGCAAGTCGGAGTCGGCGGCGATCAACTTCATTCGCTGCCGCGCCAGCGCGTCTTCCTCAGGGCTGAGCGATGTGAAGACCGTGCGCATGGCGTAGCGCATCGCCGTGATGGGGCTCAGCTCGGGAGGCTGTGAGTTGAACAGCTCGATCATCAACGGATCGAGGTCGTCCTGCATGACCACGTCCTCTTTGCTTGGGAAATAGTTGAAGAACGTGCTCGGGGAGATCTCGACTGCCTCCGCGATCTCTTCGATCGTCGTCGCCTGGAAGCCCTTTTGAAGAAAGAGCCGCATCCCCTCCTTCTGTATGGCTGCGCGCGTTTTCAATTTCTTTCGCTCGCGCAGGCCGAGAGGTGGCTCAAGCAACGGACTTCGCCTCGGTGACCGGCAACGTTGCAGCCTCATGCGTTGTCGCCGTGCGGCCCGGCATGAAAGCGAGGGCGAGCACGATGCCAAGGATCGCCATTCCCGCCGAAACCAGAAAGGCTGCATCCATGCCGTGAACGAAAGCGTGACGCACTGACGACAGCAGCGCGGGGGAATGCAGCTTCTCAGCCACCGCGACGCCGGCGAAAACGCTTTGGCGGATCGGCTCCGCAACGCCGGCCGGAAGTCCCCCGAGGTTCAGCTGCGACCGATATTCGGATGCCAGCACGCTGCCGAGGATCGCTGAGCCGAGAGGCGCGCCCACCTTCTGCATCGCCTGCACCAGCGCGGACGCGACCCCGCTCCGCTCGCTCGGCACCGTTTTCAGGGCGGCGGAGGCGGCTGTCGCGAAAGCGATCCCCATCCCGAACCCGACGACTGCCATCCAGGTTGCGCTGAACCAGTCACTCGTGCCGATGGCGGTCGTCGCGCCCACGACCAGCCCGCCGGTGGTGATCGCAAAGCCTGCCGCCACCGTGAGCTTGGGCCCAATCGCCGCCGCGATCCGGTCGGCGGGCACCGCTCCCACGACCAGCCCCAGGATCACGGGCAGCAGCCGGAGGCCCGCACCTTGCGGGTCGAGACCCAGCACTCCCTGGGAGTACTGCGGCATCGTGAAGATGATGCCGAACAGGGACATACCCCCGAGCGCGGCCAGGATCACGCCCCACGTGAATCCGCGGGACTTGAAGAGCGCCAGCTCGATCAGCGGCCGGCCGCCTGGACGCGACGTGAGGCGGCGCTCCCAGGCGAAGAACCCGCACAGGACCAGGACCCCGGCAGCGAGTATCACCAGCGAACCCGGATCGGTCCACCCGAGGCGGCCCAGCCCGATCAATCCATAGGTCACCGCCGCCAGGCCGCCGCTCGCCGCGACCATTCCGATCGGATCGAGCGCCGGGCGCTCCTGCGCGCGCGACTCCGGGACGAGAGCGATGACCGCGATGAGGCCGAGGGCAGCCACCGGCAGGTTCATCAGGAAGACCCAGCCCCACCAATAGTTCGTCAGCAGCCAGCCGCCGAGGAGCGGCCCGATCGGCAGCGCCAGGAAGTTGGCCGCAGCCCAGATTCCGACCACCCTCGGTCGCTCCTCCTCGGAGAACAGAACGGTGAAGATCGAGAGCACCATCACGACCATCGCGGCGCCCGCCGCCCCGAGCACGACCCTGGCGGCTATGAACACGGCGGGGCTGGGCGAAAACGCGCAGACGACCGAGCCGGCGCCAAAGAGGACAAGCGCCCCGAGCATCACGCGCTTCCGGCCGAATCGGTCGCCCAGAACACCGGCTGGAAGCATCCCGGCCGCAAGGGTCAGCGCATAGCCGGACGAGAACCACTGGAGATCCGACTCTGTGGCGCGGAGGCTCGCCGCCAGGGTGGGCAGCGCGACGCTCAACACCGTCACGTCCAGCCCGACCGCCAGGACGCCCAGCGTGAGGGCGGCCGCCGCCAGCCATCTCCGCGCTCCGCTTGAGATCATTTTCACATCTCCTACAGTTTTGTAGTTACTGTAACATCCAGTTACTCCAAATATCTAGCAATAGCAACAATGATCGCCGGCCCACACGGGCGACGCTCAAGAGTTGGCTCTTGCGCCCAACGTCGTCTGGTGCTCCGTCAGTAACCCTGACCAGTAATGGATTCTGTTCTCGAAATCTCAACAGGAGCTCCGCAGATGCAATCCAAATCGATTCTCAACGGCGCGCTGTGTGCTCTTGCGCTCGTCGCGGCGGCATGTGGCACCTCGTCGTCCACGGGCTCCGCAGGCGCGGCGGCCTCTCCCAGCCCGGTGGCCTCTGCAAGCGCTGCGGCTGCGGGGACGGTGGTCGCGGTGGCGACCAACGCCAAGTACGGGCAGATCCTGGTCGACAGCAAGGGAATGACGCTTTACCTGTTCGTCGCCGATTCCGGCACGCAGTCAACTTGCTACACGTCATGCGCGACCGTGTGGCCGCCGCTGTTCACAACCGCATCCCCCCAGGCGGGGACTGGCGTGCAGGCCTCGCTTCTAGGGACGACGGCGCGCACCGACGGAAAGACCGAGGTGACGTGCGGCGGCCACCCCCTGTACTACTTCATCCAGGACAAGCAGCCCGGTGACACGACCGGGCAGGGCGTCAACGGCTTTGGCGGCCTGTGGTGGGTCCTGACGCCGGCTTGCGCGGCGATCACGACAAAGTAATCGAGCGACGATCGTCTCGTACAGCTCACGGCGAGCGACCTGGGCTCGCGAACGACTCCGCTACGGCAGACCAGACACCTCGATGAGGCCGGCGCGAGCGGCCACGATGACGGCCTGCAGCTTGGAATGGACCTGCAGCTTTTCGATGACGTGGCGGACGTGCCACTCGACGGTGTGGGGGGCGATGCTCAACCTGTCCGCCATCGCGCCGGTGTCCAAGCCCTCGGCGAGCAGGTGCAGGATGTCGAGCTCCCGGGGCGTGAACTCGGCCAGCAGCTGCTCGCGCTCCCGCTGACGCACCAGCGCCGAGCGCTGGCGGGCGATCGCGCGAGCGAACAGCTCCACCGGGATCAGGACCTCGCCCCTCGCCGCGCGCAGGACTGCCTCGATGATCTGGTCCGCGGTCGCGTTCTTGGTGAGGTAGGCCATGGCGCCGGCGTCGATGGCGTCGAGGAGCGCGTTCTCGGACTCGTCCGCGCTGTGAAAAACGATGGCCGCGTCAGCGTGCTCGGTCTGGATCAGGCGGGCCGCCGCCGGTCCGGTCATGTCGGGCAGATGGAAGTCCATGAGGACCACATCGGGCCGGTTCTTGATCGTATCCGCGACGGCGGCCTTGCCCGTGGCGGAGGTGCCTGAGACCGCCAGGCCTTGATGTGTCTCAAGCACCCTCGCGATGGCTGAGGCCAGCAAGTGGTGGTCCTGCACGATCAACACGTGCACCCGGCGCGCAATGGATTCGCCTGTCCCGGCTTCGTCCCGATTCACGCTCGCGGCGATCACCTGCCCCGCAACGGGGATTGGCGCTTCGATCTCATTTCCATACGACGGTAGCCTTCGCCACCTGCCGTCGACCATGACTTACATCACGATCCAGACACCTCTGCCGACCTGACGCGGCGGATGTGCGCGGTTGAAAAAACGGCTCCGTGCTATCGTCCAGCCATGGCAGCGCCAGGCGTTGGCCGCCCCGAGTGCATGCCTTTCTCCGACCGGCTTCCGCAAGGCAAGCTCGAATTGCTTTTGATCGGGTCATCGGTCATCCGATACGCGGCGGGCAGCGTCGCCTACAGGCCCGGTGACCCGGACCGTGTCGACATTCTGTCCTCAGGAATGGCGCGAGGTTTCCTGACGGCAGCGGACGGGCGACAGACGACCGTCCGCTACGTGCACGCCGGTGAGCTCATGGGCGGAGTGCTGGTGATGAATGCCGGCTTCGAAGGGTCGGTGCAGATGATCGCGGACTCGGTGGTCGAGCGCCTGGACATCGACCACATGCGGCAGCAGGTTGCCACGGACATCGCGGTTTGCGATGCGATCGCCGGCGACCTGGCCGCGCGCTACGCGCACACGGTGCGGACTGTTGCGGTTCATGCCTTCGGTTCCGTGGTTCAACGGTTGGCCTTCGATCTACTCGACCGCGCCTGCAATGGTCAGCTCGAATCAGGCCGCCTGGTCATGGCCGCCTCCCAGCAGGAGCTCGCCGACAGCATCGGCTCTGTGCGCGAGGTGGTCGCCAGGGCGGTGGCGGACCTCCGAGACAAGGGATGGATCACCACCAGCCGCCGGCAGGTCCGGGTCGTCGATCCGCACGCGCTGGATGATTTCGCGGCCGAGGTGAGCACCGCCTCAATGGGTCTCCGAATGCGGGGAGCCACGCAGCCGCAGGCTACAAACCGCCGCCAGCTTCCGAACTGATTTTCGTCATTGCGCGCCGCTCGGGCGGCCGCTAGTGTTCGTTTTGGCCCCGGGGACCCGGAAACGATTGGAGGAGCATCCCGCAAGGGAACGCTTTTTCAAGAGTGACCGAGCCCCTGGGGTCACTGTTTTCGGCGGCCACCGGCGCCGGTCAGGTGCCCGACCAGCGCGTCAAGCGCACGCTCGGCGGCCGCCTCAGGCAGGTCGTGTCCCACTCCATCCAGGGTGAGCATTTTCGAGCGTGGTATGGCCCGATGCACCCTCACTCCGTTTTCGAACGGGACCAACGGATCTCGGGTGCCGTGAATCACAAGGGTGGGCACCCTGAGCGCGGCGAGCTGAGCGGTCCGATCACGTGCAGCCAGCACCGCGGCAGCCTGCCTCAGCACTCCCATGGGGTAGTAACAGCGCCTGATCTGCCGCCCGGCTCGCCGCCTCGCCGCTGCCTCGTCAAACTCGCCGCCGCCGCTGAGGAGCCGATGCAAACGAACCGACTGCTCGATCGCGCCCTCCAGCTCGTCTGCCAGCGGCGCCGCGAGCAGCTCGGCAAAGACCTCGGGTTCCGCCAGCTCCCTGCTCTCACCGCCTGTGTCCGACATCATCGTCGTCAGGCTCAGGACCCGACGCGGATGCCGGATCGCGACGAGCTGCGCGACCATGCCGCCCATCGAGATACCGACGATATGGGTCGCCGGCAGGTTCAGGAATCGCAGCAACGCGGCGGCATCATCCGCCAGCGCTTCGAGGTCATATGGGGGCGCCTCTGTGCGGGCGAGCGCTGCGAGGAGGTCGGGTGCGCCCAGCTCATCCAGGTGCGTCGAAAGCCCGGAGTCGCGGTTGTCGTAACGCACCACCTGAAAACCAGCCCCGGCGAGCCGCTTGCAGAACGCGTCGTCCCAGCTGATGAGCTGCGCGCCGAGGCCCATGATGAGCAGGACAGGCGGATCGGTCCGCTTCCCCATCCGCTCGTATTCGATCGTGATGCCATTGGCAGGCGCCTGCGGCACTACGCCGCGAGTTTACCGTGGCGTTTCAGGATCGCTTCCCGATAGTTCGCTCGGAGATCGTCAACCGCAGAATCCCAGCTCCAGCCCTCGGCGCGCATACGCCCTGACCAGCGCATCAGCTGGCGTTGGGCGGAGGGCCGCGCCAATCTAGCCGCTGCCTCGGGCAGCGCATGGATGTCCGAGGGGTCGAACAGGATTCCGTCCTGGCCGTCGCGCACGATGTCGGAGACACCGCCCGCGCGCGCAGCTACGACCGGGCACCCCGACGCCAGCGCTTCGAGCAGGACCAGTCCGAAGGTGTCGGTCTCGGAGGGGAAAACGAAGACATCCGCGGAGGCGTAGGCGGCGGCCAGCGATTCGCCCTGCAGGCGGCCCAGGAACCGAACCCTGGTCCCCGCGAAGTGACGCTCGAGCGCCGGTCGGTGGGGTCCATCGCCTACCATCGCGAGCCGCACACCGGGATTTGCCTCCAGGCACGCTCGGAGTCGCTCGAGCCCCTTTTCGGCGCTCAGGCGTCCCACGTACAAAAGGATCGCGTCGTCTGTATCGCCACCCAGTCGCATGCGCATCTCGCGCGACATCCGGCTTGGATTGAACAGGTTCAAATCGACGCCGCCGCGCCAGGCGACGCGCACCCGCTCGAATCCCTTGGCCATCAGCTCGTCGGCGATCGGGCTGGAAGTGCAAAGGTTGATTGCGGCCTGGTTGTGCAGCGTGCGGAGCCAGTCCCACGCGATCGACTCCAGGAAACCCATCGCGTAGTGACCGAGGTATCGCGGCAGATGAGTGTGATACGACGCGACCAGTGGGATGCCGTTGGAACGTGCGATCTGAATTCCGCTCGCGCCCAGCACCACAGGATTCACTGCGTGGATGACGTCCGGCGAGAAAGCCTCGACCTTTCGCCAGACGTCTGGATGCGGCAGCGCGATGCCGACATCGGGATACATCGGCAGCGGGATGACCGGCACGCTCACGACCTGCGCCTGGCGAAATTCGCGAACGCCGCCGTCCGGAACCACCAGCATCACCTGGTCTCCACGTGCGGTCAGCCGGCTCACCGTGTGTCCGAGACGGGTCACGATCCCGTTCACCGCCGGCACGAACGTCTCGGTGAAGATCGCAATGCGCATCAAGCGGTCTCCGCCATCGGAGTGGAGCGTGGAGTGAGTCCCCACGCGACGTAACGGCCGATTGCGACCGCGCTCGGCCGTCGCAGCCGAGCGCGCGTGTTGCCCGTGACGACCGCATTTCGGAAGTCGGCGGCGCTCGAGCCCTCGAACTCCGTGACAACGCAGCCGACGGCTTGCTTCACGTGCGCGTCGGAGCCGCCGACCTCCGCCAGCTTGACGTGGCGGTTCGCCCAGCCCGCCAGCACATTCGCGTAGACCATGCTGGGCGTGAAGCCGCCATTCATCACCTCGACCGCATCGAAATCGGCGCGGGCAATGATGTCGCCGACCCCGTGAGGAAATTTACCGTTGGCGCTACGCCCGGCTCGCCAGTACGGATGGGCGGCCACCGCCAGGCCGCCCTGCCTGTGAATCGCGGCGACTGTCGCCACAGCGCTCATGCCGGGCGAGATGCATCGGGTGAGGAACAGGGCGATCACATGACCGTCGCGAGTGGACACCTCCTCGCCGACGATGACTTCGATTTCGTGGTGGCGGCGAGCATGCTCGGCAGCCGCGAGCGCGCCGGCGATTCGGTCGTGGTCCGTGATGGCGATGAGCTGGAGCCCCCGACGCACGGCGTGGTCGACAACGCCGGCAGGAGAATCCTCTCCGTCGCTGTGGTTGGTGTGGATGTGCACGTCGGCCACAGCGATCGAAGCCCGGGCGCTGGTGCTGGGTCTTGTAGGTCGCTGCACTCTTGCGCCTCAATGCTTACGCATCGTGGGTTAACTACAAGAAATAAGTGCGCTAGCGCTGGTAGGGAGTTGCGTTAAAGCTCAAAACAGGAAATCCAGGCCGGCAATCCGGGCTCCCTCGCGCATCAGCAGGGGAATCTCCTCCAGCGGCGCCGGCAGCAGGTGCGCGCGTCCGCCCTCGAGCACATTCGCCGAGCGCAGCGACATCGAGCCATCGGCTGCCACATCGACCGAGCGCCACAGGTCGATCCACCGTCCCGCGGGCAGGCGGATGGAGCGCTCGCGCTGGCCTTCGACGAGCACGGGCGCGACGAGGATGTCGGCGCCGAGCAGGTACTGGTCGTCGAGCGAGGCCAGCTCGAAGTCGGCCGGATCGGTGAGAACGTGGTGGCGCATGAGCGGCATCCCGGTGCGGGAGTATTCGCCCGCCGCCTCCAGCAGATAGGGGATCAGGCTATTGTGAAATGCCGCCCACCGGCGCCAGTGCGGCAGGATCTCCGGATCCCAGATCTGTGGGCGCGTCGCAGGTCCGATCGCCACTCCGCCGGCTTTCGTCCGCATGAGCGGCGACAGGGCGCCGAGCTGGATCCAGCGGATCAGCAGCTCGGGGGTGAGGCGCTCTGCGCCGAGGCTGAAGAAGCCGCCGATGTCCGATCCCCAGAACGCGACGCCCGAGAGACCCATGGTCAGGCCTTCGATCACCGCCGAGCGGAGCCCGTCGAAACCCCAGCATGTGGTTGGATCGCCACCCCAAACCAGGGGAGAATAGCGGGCGCTGCCGGTCCAGCCCGACCGGACCATCCTGGCCGGCGACTGGCCGAGTGTCGTGGCGATGTCCGATGCGGCGCGGTGATAGCGCAGCGGGTACAGGTTGTGCTCGGCCAGCAGCGGCGAGTATTCCCCAAAGTCCTCCATCCAGCCGTCGTGTCCGTCTGCGATCGCCTCATCGATCAGGCGGCGGTAAATGTCCACCGCGGCCCCGCTGGTGAAGTCGAGCTGGGCTTGCACTGTCACCGGCGGCTCTCGCCCGCCGATGTATGCGTCAAATGTCCACGGCGTGCCGTCCGGATGTTTCTCGAACGCGCCGGCGCTCGCCGCCGCGTCGAAGACGCTCGAGAAGTCGCGGCTCACAGTCGGGCTCAGGTAGGTCATCGAGTGAAGTCCCCGCCGGTGAAACTCAGCGGTCCGGGCCCGCTCAGCGTTACGCCGACCGATGTGGGCGCCCCCGGGGAGCCTTCTCATATGGGTCTCGACAGCGGCCACGGGCGCGCCGTGCTCGTGCAACGACTCGAGGATTGCTTGCTCGGTCTCGAGCGGTACGAGGTCCGCCTGTCCAGTGTGGATCCATGGGCCGAGAAACCAGGCCGCGGCCGGCATCGGCTGGCGGCCCGTCAGGTGCGTGAAGCGGGCCAGGGCACCGGCCGGGGTGGCGGTGTCAAACAGTCGCAACACGAGACGGCCGGCCCAGACGATCACTGACCACGTCGCCTCGCCCGCCAGGTCATGACAGCTCCACTCGTTCGACTCGGTGAGCACTCCGTAACCGCGTGACGAGAGCAGCCAGGGGATTGGGAAATATGTGGCGTCCCGTCGCCGCCGGATTGCCCACCGAGGAGTGATGGCCTCGATGAGCGGATATTCCTCCAACTGGTACGGGCCTTCGCCCACCCAGTGCTCGACAAGCGAGCCCGAGTGCTCCGTCTTGTTCGACCGCTCGCCGAAGCCCCAGAAGCGTTCTGCATGCGACCGCTCGAACGTCGCACGCACGCACGCGTCCGGATTCGTCGATTCCACCACTATCAACAGCGTTCCATCGGTCTCGGATCGGCTCGACTGATGGGCCGGAATCCAGCCTTCGGATGGTGGTTTCCAGTCCTGCCAGCCTTCACCGTGCGGGTCCGCCAGAGCCGGATGCGCTTCGCCCTGCACGGAGCGGCCTTCAACACGCAACAGCTTGGGAAGGGTCATCCGGCTTTCGAGATTATCCAACGACCTCTATGGCGTCTGGCCGCGCTGAATGGCATCGCGGGCCGCGTAACCGTTCGTTCGCCTGGCCTGCATCGGCCCTTAACCATCGCGATCTAACTTGATTCTTTTCAGGCTCGGGTACAGGAGGAGGTCTTCGCCTTGATCAGATCGGTAACCGTCCGCACCGGCATCGCAATCGCCGGACTGGCCGCGCTGATGGCTCTTGCCGTGTTATTCAACGCCCGCGGCGCCATCGGCTTCCATCCCGCCGATTCGTTCGACGGCCGGCTCGCCGTGGTCGCCGTTCCCGGCTACCACGTATCGGTGTTCACGACTGCCACCGCAGCGCAGAAGGTGTCGAATCCTGACAGCGCCGTGGTAGACGGCGCACACGTGTTCATCGACTACCAGAACGTGACGTCGAAAACAGGCGGAGCCGGGCAATTCAGCACAGTCGTCGAATACAACATGGAAGGAGACTGGCTGAAGAGCTGGCAGGTTCCGGGCCACAGCGACGGGATGCGCGTGAATCCCGCCGACCATGTGATCTGGACCACCTCGAACGAGGATGGCAACGCGCAGTTCGCGACCATCAACACCAAGACCGACGCTGTCACGAGCTACACGTTCCCGCCGGCCCCGCACGGGGGTGGCTACGATGACCTCTACTTCCTTGGCGGCAAGGCATTCGTGGCCGCGTCCAACCCCGTGAACCTTGACGCGAGTGGTGTCAACACCAACGACGCCGTCGACCAGATCACCCTCAACCCCGACCACACGATCACCCTCACATCGGTGCTGAAGGGCAACGCGGCGGCGACGAACACGAACACTGGCGCCGCGACCACCCTGAACCTGTCCGACCCCGACTCGCTGTCGACGGACGGCAAGGGCAACCTGGTTCTCGTTTCCCAGGGCGACTCGCTGCTCGTCACGATCAGCAACCCTGGGACCACCAACACCCCGGTCGCCGCCCTGACCGTCGGCACGCAGCCCGACGACACCGTCTACCCGTCCGGCATGGGCAGGCTGCTCGTGGTCGACGCCGGCGGAACGACATACTGGATCTCCAAGGACACGGCATTCGCGGCCGGTTCCATCTACACCCAAGCGCCGAATGACTCGGGTGTCACCAACTTCGTTGGAACCGTGAACCCGACGACCGGGCTGATCACCCCGCTCGCCATCGGCTTCACCAAGACCACCGGGATGGTGTTCGTCCCAACGATTCAGACCACCGGGGACTCTCAGAACTCCGGCGACTAGGCAATCGCTGGCGGCCCGGGGCGTGACCCGGGCCGCCAATCGCTAACGGCCGCTGGACCTCGCGGGCCTGTCGAGCCGTCGATGGGGCCGATCCGGGCGCTTGGCATCGCCCAACGGCCGCCCGCGATGACCGTTCTTTCCATCCGCGCCGTCCCTGGGCACCGCAATGCTCGCCCGTGGCGGACGGCCGCGAATCTGCGTCTTGTTCAGAGCCGCCTCGACCGCCAGTGCGCTGGCGGCCGGTACCTCGACGAATGCGAACGTGTCATACAGGTCGATATCGCCGATGTCGTCGCCGCTGAGCCCCGCCTCGTTGGCGATCGCACCGACCACGTCGGCGGGGCGCACGCCGTGCTTCTTGCCGACTCGCAAGAAAAGGCGCGTCATCTCGGAGTCCACACGCCTGGGCTCGGCTTTGGCATCACGCCGCCTGGACGGCGACGGTGGCCCGCTTAAGCGAGGCGCCACCGGCGTCGACGCCGGTGCGGCCCGATGCCGGGTGGGAGGCTGCACCTTATGAGCGGCCATCTTCAACGCCGCGGCTGCTACCTCGGCGATGTCTCGGGAAGAGGCGAGGTCGGTGACCATCTCGATGAACGGGTCGAGCTCGCCTGCATCAAGAATCTTCAATACCTCATCGCGGAATGCGGTCCGCCGGCGCTCGGCGATCTGGGCGTCCGTCGGCAGGCGCAGAGGTTGGATCTTGCGGTGGATGCCGTGCTCGATCAAGCTCAGCTGACGCCGCTCTCCGGGTGTGACCAGCGTCAGCGCCTCGCCCGACTGCCCCGCGCGACCTGTGCGACCGATGCGGTGCACGTACGACTCGGCGTCCGTCGGGAGGTCGTAATTGATGATGTGGGTGACGTCGGGGATGTCGAGACCTCTTGCAGCCACATCCGTACCGACCAACAGCTGCGTGTGGCCGCCGCGAAAGCGTTCGAGGACCCTTTCGCGCTGCGCCTGGTTGATGTCGCCGTGGATGGCCTGCGCAATGTAGCCCGCGGCATTGAGCTGCTCGGCCACCACATCGGCGTCACGCTTGGTTCTGACGAAGACGATCGCCGAGTCGGGCTTTTCGTAGTCGAGCACTCGTGCCAGTGCGTCCGCCTTGTCGCGCCACGGAACCTCGTAGTAGACCTGCCGGACTCGCGGCGCGACGGCTTCTCGCGCGGCGACGCTGACCCTCTGCGGGTTCTTCAGGTATTGGCCGGCCAGCTTGAGGATGCGTGCCGGGAGGGTGGCTGAGAACAGCGCCGTCTGGTGCTCCCTGGGCACGGCCAAAAGGATCTTCTCGATGTCCTCGACGAAGCCCATGTTCAGCATCTCGTCCGCCTCATCAAGGACGACGGTGCCGATCGTCCGCAGATCCAGGGTCTTGCGCTCCAGGTGATCGATCAGGCGGCCTGGCGTCGCCACCACCACCTGGACACCCCGCTTCAAAGCGCGAAATTGCCGGTCGTAAGGCTGGCCGCCGTAGATCGGCAGCGTGACCATCTGCCTGTGCTGGCCCATGCCGTGCAGCGCCTCGGCCACCTGCATCGCGAGCTCCCGCGTCGGTACAAGGACGAGGGCTTGGGGCACCAGCCGCGACTCATCGAGTCGCTCCACGATCGGCAGCCCGTAGGCTGCGGTCTTGCCTGTGCCGGTCGGCGCCTGCGCGATCACGTCGCGGCCGGCGAGCAGGGCTGGAATCGTTTGCTCCTGGACCGGGGTGGGCACCTCGAAGCCCTGGTCGACGATCACCGCGAGAGTCCCGGCCGACAGGCCGAGCTCTACAAACGTGGTCACCGGCCTCAGGCTACGGGAAGTAACCGCGGGACGATCAGCGCATCGCAGATCGGGACGCTTGAAATTCGGCCGAGGCGGCCTCTCGCAGTCGGGGTACGCGCCGTCGCGCCGCACCGTCGAGGTCGCGCGGCCCTACTCAGGCGTCTTCCGAGCCGTCCTCTGTATCTGCCTCGGCATATAGGAAGTCCAGAGCCTGGTCGATCTCCTCGTCGGTTGGGTCCGGGGGAAGGATCGAGAGCATCGGTGATTCCAGGATGGACAGAGCGGGTTCGGCTGCGGGGCCATCATCATCCGAAATCGCCCTCGGCCGCCGTGTTCTGGCCACTGCAACAACCTTAACGGCGATAGACCCAAAGACGGCGCCTGTTAGTGCTGGGTCTTTGCCTCGGTGGTCGCGCTCAGCATTCCCCTGATGCGCTCTCGAGTGAAGCGCCCCACGAAGAGCGGCACGAACTGCGGCACGCGCGATTCAGCCAGGAGCTGGAGCGACTCCGCAGCCGCCATATCTATGAACTCTTCCGGGACGGCGCCGCGGTATTGCGACTTGATGGTTCGGAGCTCCGAGTCGATGTGCTTGATGACGGCCTCGTCGAATGCGACTGTCACGATGAACCCCCACTCATCCGGCGGCCGAGAACTCCTCCAAGTGCGCGCCTGGCGGCCACCAGATTCTATGACGGCAGCCAATTCTTAACCTTCGTTTAACCTCTGGCGAAGGCAGCGTCCACTCCATTACAAGGAGAACGCTTTCCACGGGTTGGCTACCAGATGTAGCCGGCAGTTCTACCGGGTGGGGTGTCCGCACCCAAGCGACCCCTTGAGCCCGCAATAACCCGCCCTTAAGCCGCGAACGCCGGGCGCATAACAACGAGCCCGTAGGTTTGACCGCGTCGCCGACCGCGATGGTCTGGGGTACAGGCCGTCTGTTGAAAGGGAGACGCAGAATGTCCGGAGCTCGAGTTCGTGTCCTTGGCGCGTTAGGCGCCCTCGGCCTCGTCGCGGGGCTTGCCGCGGTGCAACCGGCGACCGCCAAGAGCAGCGCCACGCAGCACGTCCTTCTGATTTCGGTCGACGGGTTGCATCAGACCGACCTGACCTGGTACGTGAAGAACCACCCAGGTTCGGCGCTGGCCCGGCTGGTGGGCAACGGCGTTGAGTTCACGAACGCCCAGACGCCGTTTCCGAGCGACTCGTTCCCAGGCATGGTCGCGCAGGTGACCGGAGGCAACCCGAGCTCGACCGGGATCTACTACGACGACAGCTACAACCACGCGCTGTTGCCCGCGGGCACCACGAGCTGCGCCGGCGTTGCGCCGGGCGTCGAGGTGACCTACTTCGAGCAGCTGGACAAGAATCCGCTCGCGCTTGACGCGGGACAGGGTCTGGCCGGTCTCCCCGGCAGCATCCTGCAGATGACAGGTAACGCGAAGAGCCTGATCGACACCGCCCAGCTCCCGGTCGACCCGACCACATGCAAGCCGGTCTACCCGGACCAGTACATCAAGGTGAACACCATCTTTGAAGTCGCGCGAGCCGCCGGGCTGCGCACGGCGTGGTCGGACAAGCACGTCGCCTACGAGGTCCTCGGTGGCGCCACGCAGGGCATCCAGGACCTGTTCGCGCCCGAGATCAACAGCCAGGCCTCGGTCGCCGGCAACGACTGGACGACTGACAACGGCCTGACCCAGATGTACGACAGCTTCAAGGTCCAGGCCGTCATCAACGAGATCAACGGCTTCGACCACAGCGGCAAGACCGCTGTCGGCACCCCCGCGATCTTCGGCATGAACTTCCAGACCATCTCCACCGCGGAGAAGCTGCCCGCCGGCGGGTATATGGCAGACGGCGCCACTCCGAGCGCCCTGCTCCAGAGCGCGCTCGACTACATCAACGCCAAGATCGGGGCCATGCAGCAGGCGCTCAGGGACCGGCATCTCGACAAGAACACGGTGATCATCCTCTCGGCCAAGCACGGGCAATCCCCGATCAACCCGGCCGATCTGACGCGCATCTCGGACGGGGCCATCATTGACGCCCTCAACGCCAAGTGGAAGGCCGACTTCCCGACCAAAGTACAGCCGCTGGTCGCATTCGCGATCGACGACGACGGCTGGATGATGTGGACCAACGACCGGTCCGCCCAGGCCACGACCTATGCCAAGAACTTCCTGCTCAACAACTCTGGCATGGGCAACGACATAACCGGCAAGCCAAAGCCGTACACCAGCTCGGGATTGGCCAAGATCTACTCTGGCGCCGATGCGGCAGCGTTCATAGGCGTCGCACCTGGTGACGCGCGCGTGCCGGACGTGATCGGCATCGCGCAGGTCGGATCCGTCTACACCGGCAAGAAGGCCAAAATCGCCGAGCACGGCGGCGACAACCCGGCGGACCGCGACGTGGCCCTCGTCGTTTCAGGCGCCGGTATCGAAGCCGGCCAGGTCGTCACCACCTCGGTGGAGACCACGCAGATCGCCCCGACCATCCTCGACCTGCTGGGCCTGAACCCGAGCTTGCTCAAGTCGGTTCAGATCGAGCACACGCAAGCGCTGCCCCTCGGCGGCTAATCAGCTCGACGCCTCCCCCAGAACGCTCGCTCAGCCGTCCGGGCTGAGCGAGCTATTTGTTTCTGGAGCTCTTGCCTACCCGTACTTAAGCTCGGGTCCCCAGCTCGTGCCGCGTCCTTCTGGTGTGGTGTCGAAGATGCTCCACATCGGCCACATGAAGTCGACGTGTCTCATGTCCTGTCCCTTGTCAGGCTTCGCCCACCAGAGCTCGCTGCTCCAGAAGTGGCGGATCTTGCCGCTGCGCTTGACGAAGACCTGGGCGATGGGGAACTGAAAGCCTTCCGGGCTCTCCAGGTGGTAGTCGCGCTTGAAGGTGTTACGCCCAGCCGACAGGAGCAGGCTGTTCCGCCAGCCGCGCCGCCGGGCATGGTCGCGAAACTTTCCGATCGGGCCTTTGGCGACCACCGCGAAGTTGATGCGCTGGGTCACGTGTGGGACTGCGCCGTCGACCGCGTCGATGATCGAGGTGCAGGAGGGGCACGGCGAGTCGCTCTCGAGTGACTCCGGAAACATGAAGTTGTAGAGGAACAGCGTGTCCTTGCCCCTTGCGAAAAGGTCCGAGAAGTGGATTGTGTCGATGGTGTCGTCCTTTGGAGACCAGCCCTTGAACTCGTAGTCGGTCGGGATCTCGCCACCCAGCGGCAGTTTGCGGCGCTGCGCGGCCACTGCCTCGATGTTCCGGCGAAGCTCGATCTCCGATCTCAACAGGCTGTCGCGCGCGTCGCGGTAGGCGGTGTCCTCGCCGGGGAAGCGGGTCTTATGAAGGCGTTTTGCACTGGCCATTGCATCAATCCTCTTGTGAATCTCGCCGTTCGAACGTGGATATTACCCGCGGGGGTTTCGCGTGACGAACTGTTGTGCCATCGAAGAGACCTATGCGAGGCATAAGAACAATTGATTGGCTCTATCGCCACAACGGGCCTAGTCTCGCGTTGATGTATGTAGGAATGGACAGCAACGCCGACGACGCAATCCTGTACGGGTCAGACGAATCGCTGGAGTCCACCGCGATGGCCGCCTTGCTGTATGAGATGGGCGTCCAGTTCGAGTACCGGTGCGTCAGCAGCGACCCCTCCGCTCGTCGCGAATGGGAACAGCTGGACGGTGAACGCGTGCCGCTCCTGCGCATGGGCAAGAACTCGATAGTGCGCGGCCTGGACCGCATCAAGCTGCAGCAGATGTTCGGCTGGGTGGGCTGCTAACCAAGTCCTGACCCGCGGCCCGATAATCACCGGGATGCCGGGGGGCTATGCGCGATACGTCCTCATCCTGATGGCCTCCATCAACTTCATCAACTACGTCGACCGCTTCATCCTGCCCGCAGTCGCGACGAGCATCCAGAGCGAATTCAAGATCTCCGACACGCAGATCGGCATCGTCGCAACATCGTTCACCCTGGTCTACGCCGTCGCGGCATTTCCGTTCGGCTTCTGGGGAGACAGGGGAGCGCGGCGCAAGGTGATCGCATTCGGCCTGGCGGTGTGGAGCCTTGCCACGTTGGTGACGGGTTTCACTCGGACCTTGCCTCAGCTTCTGGTCTCGCGAGCTGTGCTCGGGATCGGCGAGGCCAGCTACTACCCTGCTGGGACCTCGCTGCTCGCCGACCATTTTCCGAAGTCCAGCCGGGGCCGTGCGATTGCGATCTGGAACGCGGGCTCGGTCTTCGGCATCGCCGTCGGTTTCACAGCCGGGGGCCTGATCGCGGCGCGATTCGGATGGCGCACGGCGTTCTTCGTCTCGGGAGTGCCGGGCCTGATCCTGGCGGTGCTCGCCTTCAACATGCGCGAGCCGGCGCGCGGCTCCGTCGAGGCAACCGCGACTCGTACGCGCAA
>DASXBJ010000105.1:0-2236 GCA_036491755.1 Candidatus Dormiibacterota bacterium | reverse complement strand
ATGGGCTGCCTCTTCGCTCTGATCTCAGCGTTCTCGGCGCGCCTCGCGCTGTTCCTGGTCTGGATCTTCACGGATCGGCTTTCCATTGCCTTCCGCTCCGGCTGGGAGGGCATCCTCGGCTTCATTTTCCTGCCCTACGCGACGCTCTTCTACGCGCTGGTGTACCAGCCGCACAAAGGTGTCGACGGCTTCGGCTGGGTGATCGTCACGTTGGGGATCGTCTTGGACCTCTCTTCGCATCTGTTCGGCTCCCGGGCCGGCCGGCGGCGTGCCCGCCGTCACCGGCAGCACGCAACGCAGACCTAGCCCGGAGAGGCCGAAGTCAGCGTCACCAGCGGTAGAACCGGTGCGTACCGGCGCTTTCACCCCGGCCGAGAGCGAAGCCGACGATCCACACGATGGCGAAGATGACCGCCGCGATCCACAAGAGGTGTACGGCGAACCCCGCACCGAACAAAATCAGTACGAGCAGTAAGGCAAGTAGCAACACCATGACAAATGTCTCCTCTTCTCTAGGTAGCTCTAGTAGCTCGAGTCCACGCGGCGCACCACGTTGCCCTGGCCGTCGTCGACCACGGTCCGTTGGCGGCGAGTGTTCCCGAGCACCATCACGATGACCGACAGGACGGCACCAACAACGCCGACGATCATGAGGATCACCCCGACTTTGTTGACGTTGAAGCCGTGTTGATACGGGGAAACGGTCACCGCCCAATCGAGGATGGCTCCTACCGCAAAGACAATGATGCTGACGACAAGTCCTCCTGCGCCAACCATATGTGTTCCTTTCTCGCAGTTTGTGTTGCGGCAATAGGGCTACCCAAAGAACCGCGTGGAAAACCCACATCGCAACGTTCGCGGTCCACGACGCCTGAAAAACGCGACGATTCTTCGACCTATGAAGTGGGGAAGGACGAGCCAACGCGACGCAGCCCCCGGGCGCGTGGAAGCACCCGGGGGCTGTCGCCAAGAGGATTCGCCCGGCCTGGCGATTGCCGGGCGAGTCCGACACATTTCTACCCGTTCCACCACATCTCAAAACTGACTTGCGCCGTGCTCAGTTCAAACTCAGAGACCCCGGGCGCCTGTTGCCGCATGCGCGCGCTGAGACTGCGCGCACGTGCCGAACGCAAAGGAATCGTCGAAGCGGGGGTCGCGCTTGTGTGAAGGGCTCAGTCAGCGCATGGGCAAGGTCATGAAAATCACGACCTCATGAGAACTGCAGCCGCAGGTCCGGCTCGGGCCCGAAGGACGTCTCGCTCGGGCCGACCACGGCGAGCTTGTGCCATGCAGCCACGCCGATCATCGCGGCATTGTCCGTCGCCAGCTTCTGCGGTGGGATGAGCAGCCTTGTGCCGAACTCGTCGGCCAGCCCTTGGGCCCGTTCGCGTAGGACCGGGCTTGCGGCGACGCCACCCACGATCGCCAAGGCAGGGTCGCCGAACTCTTCGAGGGCGCGCCGCAGCTTGGCGACGAGCACGTCCATGCAGGCGGCGACGAACGACGCTGCCACCTCCTCCACGGCGAACGCAGGGTCCGACCGTACGTAGTTGACTACCGCCGTCTTGAGGCCCGAGAAGGAGAACGCGTAGCCGTCGGCGAGCATCGGGCGCGGGAACCCGAGGCGGTCGTCGCCGGCGGCGGCGAGCCGGTCCAGCACGGGGCCCCCCGGATAGCCCAGCCCGAGGAAGCGGGCCACCTTGTCGTAGGCCTCGCCGATGGAGTCGTCCACGGTCTCGCCGAGGAGCTCGTAGTGCCCCGGAGCGGTCGACCTGGTGAGCATGCAGTGGCCGCCCGAGACCAACAGCGCGGTCTGCGGAAACGGCACCACGCGGTCGGCCAGGTACACGCTGCCCAGGTGCCCCTCCAGGTGGTTCACGGCCACAACCGGGATGCCCCAGCCCAACGCGAGCGCCTTGGCCGTCGCGATGCCCACCAGCAGCGCGCCCACCAGGCCCGGCCCGGAGGTGACCGCCACCGCGTCGAGGTCCGGGCCCGCGACGCCGGCCTCCTCGAGCGCGCGCGCCACGATCGTCGTGATGGTCTCGGTATGGGCGCGGCTCGCCAGCTCGGGCACCACGCCACCGAAGCCCGAGTGGAGTTCCACCTGGCTCGCCACGACTGAGGAGCGCACCTCGAGCCCGTCGTCGACGACGGCGGCGGCCGTTTCGTCGCACGACGTCTCGATGGCCAACAAGGCGCGGGTCACCGCAGTCCCGCCAGCGCCGCATCGATC
>DASXBJ010000104.1:0-29566 GCA_036491755.1 Candidatus Dormiibacterota bacterium | reverse complement strand
CCAAGCTGGCCGCCGCCGAACATCCCGCCCATGCCGCCGCCGCCTCCGCCGCCCATCCCGCCTCGGCGCGTGCCGAGAGCGTCGAACTCGTCGATGAATACGATGCATCCACTCCACCGCTTGGCCCTCGCTTTGGCCGCGCGCATCGTCATGAACACGTTCAGCGCGTCCATGCCGAGGAACATGCCCTGGAAGGAGGATCCCGAGGTGATGATCAGAGGCACGTGCATGGACGACGCGATCCCCTTGGCGAGCATCGTCTTGCCTGTTCCGGGCGGGCCGACCATGAGGACGCCGCGCTCGCGCTTGCCTCCAGCCCGCACGTAGTTGCGGCCCTGGTCCATCAAGCGAAGGATTCGCCGCATCTCGTCGACCGCGGACGCCTGACCGCGAACGTCGTCGATCTTGACGCCCCAGTTCGCCTCGCCCGGGTCGATGTAGGTGCGGCCGATGCGCCCGTAGATGAAGAAGGCGCCGAAGAAGATCATGAAGTTGACGACCATCAGCGCAAGCACGTAGAAGAGCTGCGGCAGGACCTGGCCCACGAACGTCGGCAGCGTCGCGATGGCGTCGGCCGGCGCCAGCCCCAAGAAGAGATACGCGCCCCCGAAATAGAGCCCGAACAGCACGGCGAGCCAGACGACGCGGCGCCAGAAGATGGTGCGGTTGGTCTCGATGGTTCGCTCTTCGGCCTTGGCTTCCGGAGCGATCCGCTCGCTCAGGATCAGCCACCGCTTGAACAGGCTGAGCATGCCCCGGCAGATGATCATCAGCACGATCGCGTACGCGAGCGACCAGCCGAGTCCGAGCTGCAGGTAGATGTACGCGAAGGCGAATGCTGAGCTTCCGACGAAGAGCGTGAGGATCCAGAAGATGATCACGGCGGGTCACTAACTATACGGGGCGAGGTTTCGGCGCGATCCGACGCGCGCCGGCCGCGGGTCAGCAGGAATACCACCAGCGCGAGGCCTGCCGCGATGACCACGTCCCCGGGGCTGTAAACCTCCGGCAGCGGCCGCAGCGAGATCCAGTCTCCGAGCCAGCTGAGATTGGTCGCAGGCCCCATCAGCGTGTACTGCCCGATCTCGCCATGTCGCAGCAGTGAGCCGGCCAGGCCGGCCGCCACCGGCATCCGGGCGCCGTTGACAAGAATGACCACAAGGTTCATGGCGGCGCCCGCCGCGACGAGCCAGATGCCCGGCAGAAGGTCGGCGTGCCAGATGGTCCAGGCCACGATCGCCGCGATGGCGATCACGTAGGCGTACTGCGCGCCGTCAAGGTGGTTGAGCGGCGTCAGCAGCACGGCTTCACGGATCACCACCGCAGCCAGCAGCACGGCCGGCCAGCGCACGCGAACGCGTGCAAAATTGTCGATGCTCCCCCCGGCGACCAGGCCGGCGGCCAGGCCGAGCCCGATCGCGATGAGCCATAGCACCCGGGTCTACCCCGCGGCGATTCGTGAGGCAGCCCCCGCCAGCACCTTGATCCCGACCGGGAACGCCTCCTCATCGATCCGGAAGCCCGGCGAGTGATGCGCCGTCAGCGGGCTCCCGGCCGGCATCGCGCCAAGCATGAAATAGCAGCCGGGGATGCGGGTGAGAAACTCGGCGAAGTCGTCGCTCACCGTCAGGGGCCGGCCGAGCAGGCTCGCCTTGTCACCGACGAGCTCATGTCCGACGTCGAGCACCGTGCGTGTCACGTTCGGCTCGTTCATCAGGGGCACAGTGCCGTGGACCAGGTCGACGTTGGTCGTGACCTCGAACTCGCTCTCGGTCTCGCGCAGCAGGTCATGCATGCGCTCCAGCGCCTGCACGCGCAGGTGGTCGTTGAACGTGCGCAGGCTGCCCTGGACCAGAACGCCGCGCGGCACGATGTTCCACGCGCCGTCGCTGCTGATGTTGCCGACGGTCGTGTGGCATTGCACCCCGTCCTGCTCGAGCCCCTCGACCACTGTGTGCAAGCGTTCGAGGAAGAACGCCTGCGCGGCGAGCACGTTGCCGCGGCGTCCCATCATCCCGCCGTGCCCGCCAGGGCCTGCGAACCTGACGTCGAACGCATCCGAGCCCGCCCACAGCAGACCGGGCTTGGTGATCACCGTCCCGGATTCCAGGAAGCTCGCGATATGGAGACCGAGGACCGCGTCCGGGCGATTGTCGTCCAGCAGGCCGCGCGCGATCATCGCCTTGGCGCCCTCGACTATCTCCTCCGCGGGCTGGAAGACGAAAAGGTACTTGCCACTCACGTCCCAGATGCGATCGACCAGCGTGCGCGCAACTCCGACCATGATCGCCGTGTGCGCGTCGTGGCCGCATGCGTGCATTCGCCCATCGAGACGCGACGGGAAATCGACGCCGGACTCTTCGTGGATGGGAAGCGCGTCGATGTCCGCCCGCAGCATCACGGTCTTCCCCGGCCTTCCCGTGTCGAGCAGCGCAACCACGCCGGTCTCGGTCGGGCACGCTTTGATGTCCAGGCCAAGCTGCCGGAGGCGGTCGCGGATGACTCGCGTGGTCTCGTGCTCGGCAAAGCTGACCTCGGGATGCCGGTGCAGCGACCGCCGGAGCTCGATGACCTCGTCCACCACCGAACGGCTGGGCAGCGGAGTCGTGGCCTGGTCGTCCGTCATGGGACCGTCACGAGGCTGTAGCCGCGCGCCGAGGCGCGCACGAAGTTGGGGCCGAGGCCAGGCTCGAGCTCGTCGAGGCGCCTGCGCAGGGTGAGGAGTGCGGAGTGCACCGTGGAATGCGCGGCGTTCGTGCGGAACAGCCCGGCCTCGATGAGGTCTCGCGCCGTCGCCGGCTTGGACCCCTGGGACAGGAAGAGCACGATCGCGGCCTGCTGCTGGGTGAGCCGGATCTCCTGGCCGCCGAGCTTGGCGCTGCGCCGGGTCGGATCGAACTCGAGCCTGCCGAAGCGGTAGCTTCCCGGGCGTCCTGTGCCGCGTTCGACCAGCCGCGCTGCGAGGTCGGAGTAGATGTGGGCCATGGGCACGTTGCCTTTGACGAAATACGAGCTGGCCCCCAGCTCGTATGCCTTGCGGATGGACGCCGAGTTGACCTGGGCGGCCGAGAGCACGATCACAGGCAGGCCCGGGTGATGCTGCCGGATCCAGGTCAGCAGCTCGAACCCGGAGTCCTCGCCCTCGTCGAGAACCAGGTCGAGGAGCACGGCGGCGACGCGTTCGCGCTCCAGCAGCTCCATCGCCTCGGGGGCCGATGACGACACGGCGGGCCGGTATCCCAGGTCGTGGAGATCGATCCTCAGCTGCTGCTGCATCGCGGCTTCGTCCTCCACGACGAGGACGGACGAGCCGAGGACTTCCACGGGCCGGTAAACCTCCAGGCCCGGGGGCAGCGGCGGCAGCCGCACCTCACGATTACGAGCGGGGGCTGGCGGAATGTTTCGAACCCTCCGATTTTCCAAGGTATCGACCTATATTAATTTTTACGATAATTCTCATCATCTGAACACTCAAACTCAAACGGCCCCACTCATACTTCCTCCGACACCTGGCACCGACTGGAAAAACAAAGGGGAAAGATGGGGATGACTTGGAGGGTTAGGGTACGGGCTTTGATCTTGGTCGTGGGCGCGATGGCCGCGCTCGCAGTCGCTTCCGGAGCTGACTACATCGACCTCGGCGGCTGGTTCTGCTGGTAGTCCGGCTACACATCTGAGTTCTGGCGCTCTCGTGAGCGCCTGATCGCGGGAGGCAGCAAAGCGTAGAGGTCGGCGCGGTCGACCGCTTTGCTCATGTACCCGACGACGTCGGGGTCGTCGGTGCCCGAGGGGAAGACGGGGTACGCGGTATAGAAGATGACCGGCACCTTCTGACCGCGTGCCCTGAGCTCGTTGAGCAGGCCCCAGCCGTCCATCGGCTCGGGCAGCATGAGGTCGATGATGGCCACCTCGGGATTTTCCGTCCGGGCCAGCTCCAGCGCCTGGTCCGCGTCCTCCGCCATGGAAACCCTGTAGCCGAGCATGCGGAGGTCGGTTTCCAGGATCACGCGCCAGGCTCGTTCATCATCGACCACGAGCACTGACGAGCCCCGTAAATCTGCCGGCGTGGGTGCGATTGGCTTCGGCGGGGTGAACGGCAAGGTAATTCTGGGGCAGTATATCGGTGCCGATGCCAACTCCCTCCCGGCGTGCAGCGCCTTCACGTCGTCCCAGCAAGCCGGCCAAGAGACCAGCGGCCAAGCCGAAGGGCCGGCGCCCGGCGGGCGCCGTCGTTCCGGCGTCGACGCCGGCCGAGCTGCTGCACGAGCTCGGAAGCTGCCTGACCGAAGCCGACATCGTGCAGGTGCTCTACCGGAACCTCCAGCCCACCTATGGCTATGACGTGATCGTCCTCCATGTGCTGGAGCGCGATGGGTCCTTCCGATCGCTGCCCATCGATTCCGGCGTGCTCCAGGACGTCAAGCGCCGCGCCATCACCGGATCCGCCTTTGCACGCGAATACGCGAACCCCAAGCTGACCGTCCTACCCGCCGGCAGCCGGACCCAGCTGCCGAGCAAAGGTCCGGGAACCGGAAGGCGAATCAAGTTCGTCATCTGGGCGCCGGTCGAGCACCAGGGAAAGCTCATCGGCAGCGTCATCTACCAGTCTCACCGGAGCCGGCGTGTGCCCTCGACGGAGCTGGGCTTCCTGGACGAGGTCCACCGGCGGCTAGGGGTGACTCTGGCCAATGTCTCGCTGAACGAGCTGACCCGCAACCAGGCTCGGCGGATGGAGGCTCTGAACAGCATCGCGCGCGCCATGACCGCGACCCTGGGCGAAGCCAGCGTGCTGACCGCACTGCACAGCACGCTGAGCCAGCTGCTGCCGGTCGACACGCTGGAGATGGTTGCGCTCGATGAGGACAAGCCCGATCGCGCACGACTGCTGCACGTGGAGGCCGAGGCAAGCCCAACCTCTCGATGGGTGTCCATGCGCTCGCCCGCGCTGGCCTTTGCCCGGACCGTGATGCGGGATCTCAAAGCCGTCGTCGTGCACCATCCGCATTCGTCTCTGTGGGTGCCGATCAAGGAGGGTGGTGTCGCGCGCGGTGCACTCGGGATCACCCGCGTGCGCCCCTACGCATACGAGGTTTCGACCGCCGCCTTCATCGAGGCCGTCGCCGACGAGGTGACGCTGGCGCTCCGCAACGCACGAAGCTACGAGGCGCTCGAAGAGCAGAAGCGGCGGCTCGAGGTCGTCAACACCATCGGCCGGCGCCTGGCATCCAGCCTGGACCGATGGTCGATCATGCGCACCCTTCGCGAGGAGCTGGCCAAGTTCCTGGCCTTCGACGGCTTCATCCTGGCCACCATCAGCGAGGCGGCGGAGGGACCCATGGCCGAGGGATATCAGTACGTGGCCGGGGTGGAGGAGGTGGTCCCTCCGGTCGCACTCGCGGTGACGGGCCCGTCCCGCGAGGCGTACGAGACCGGCAAGCCGGTGCTCGTGCGCAACTCGCCGTGGGCGAGGTCGTTTGAGAGAAGCGAGCTGGAGCGCGAAGGCTGGACGGTCGGCGAGGGCGCCGCCGTCTTCGTATCCGGCCCGCGCACCGACCGCCGGCTCGTTTCCCGATCCTTCGTCTGGGTTCCCGTCCTGAGCGGCGAGAAGATCACCGCCATGCTGTCGATCCAGTCATATCGCGAGGCGGCGTTCGAAGAGTGGCACGTCAAGCTGCTGCAGGACCTCGCGGCGCATGTCAGCCTCGCGCTCGCCAACGCCGAACACTTCGCGCAGGCGCAGACCGAGCGGGCGCGGCTGGAGGCCCTCCACGTCATGGAGATGGCGGTGGCCGGCGCGGCGGACGAGCGAGAGCTTGCCGACGCGGTCTTCTCGGTGGTCGGCGAGTATCTGGGCGCGACCCATCTGGCGCTGGCGTACCTCGACGTCGCGGGCAACATGGCGGGGTTCACCAGCGAGCGCGGATCCAAGCCCGACGAGTTCGGTCCCGTGCCGATCGACCGGGCGCCCTTCTTCCGCCGGATGATCGAGCAGGGCGGCGGGGTCGTCGAACCCGAGCTGGCCGATGAATCCGAGCTGAGCGGCCCCATCGGAGGATTCATCTTCAGCCGCTCGCCAAGCCATGTCGTGTGGGCCCCGATCGAGCAGGACGACCGGGTCGTCGCAGGCCTGATGGCGATGCGCAATGACGGCGCCCGCTTCCTTGGCATTCACATCAAGCTCCTCGAGGCCGCTGCGCCAGTGGTCGGCATCGCGCTGCGCACGATGCGCCTGCACCACGCCAACGAGATCGCCCTCGCCCAGTCCGTTCGCATCCAGGAGCTCGCCGCGCTGGCCGGCCACGAGCTGACCAGCGTCGTCACCAACATCGCGGACCAGGCGCGCACGATGCTTGAATCGCCCGGGGCGGTCTGCTGGGCGTTCGACACCGAAGGCCGGGTCACAGCGACCCGGGGGAGCGGGGATCCGGCTGCGGAAGAGGTGCTTGGTTGGGCGGGCATGAACACCGAGGACCGGCAGGCGCCGCCCGGGCTGTCCAGCGGGACGAGCCACGGCCAGGCCTGGACTCTCATCCCGCTCTGGTACGGCGATCGCCTGGTGGGGGCGATTGGCGCCGTGCACGCTTCCACGCTCGTCGCGGAACCCGGTTCGGCGGCCCTGGAGTTTGCCCGCCACGCCGCCATCGCCATCGAGAACTCCCGCCTCGTCGCCGAGACGCGCGGTCGCATTCGCACCCTGGAGGCGGTGGCTGCATTCGCCGAGCTGACGCCGACAGAGCCCGAGCGCGCTCGCGCCGAGATGGCGCGCCTCGTGAGCCGCGCCCTTGCCGGCTCGCATGGCGAGCTGTGGCTGCTCGACGACGGCCAGCTGGTGCGCCGCGCCGACGACGGTGCCGAGCAGCCGAAGGTCCCGGTGGCCGACAGCGCGCAGCTCCTGCGTGCCGTCGCGGCGCCGGCCGGCGGCCGCCGCCTGCGTGCGCTGCTTGACCTGCTCGGTGCCCCCCAGGACGCATTTGCGATCCCCATCCAGGTGGAGGGCCGGCTGGCCGGCCTGCTCGTGGCCAGGATGACCGGCGGCGGAGCCGAGACGAGACGCCTCGCCGGCGTGCTCGCGGGGCAGGCAGCAGTCATGATCGGGCAGCTCGAGCTGGTCGACGCTCTCGAGCGAGAGCGGCGGATGATGAACGCGATCCTTCGCCACTCGCCGGTCGGCGTGATGCTCGAGGATGCGGCCGGGCGCATCGTTTACGCCAACCCCGAGGTCGAATCGATCTACAACCTGCAGGCGGCCGAGATGCCCGGGCAAAAGCCAGACGAGATCTACGCCGCCGCGGGCGCGACGCCGGCCGAAGATGGCGATTCCGACGGCTCCCTCGAGCTTCGCATGCGCAACCCCGACCGCACGATCCATGTGCGGCGCGTGGTCATCCCGGGTCTCGAAGGCGAGCCCGCCGGAATCCTCACCCTGCACGAGGACGTGACCGCACAGAGCCTCGCTCTGGAGGCCAAGGACCTGATGCTGCGCGCGATCGGGCACGAGGTGCGCAGCCCGGCGGCGGCCATGAAGAACACGCTGGCGGGCATCATGCAGTGGGACGCGAGCATCGATGCCGGCGGCCGGCGCGAGCTGCTGCAGGAGGCCTACGAGTCGTCAGACCGGCTGCTGAGCCTGGTCGAGAGCCAGCTGATCATTGCCAAACTGGAGACCAGACACTTCGAGCCGAATCCTGACCCGATCGAGATCGGGCCGGCGATCGATGGAGTGATGAGCGTGCTCCTGCATCGCTACCCGGAGCGGTCGGCGGCCGTCGAGGTGCGGCTGCCCCAGAGCCTGCCGCCCGCCTTCTGCGAGCCCGCCCACCTCGGCCAGGTCCTCACCAACCTGATCGGCAACGCGCTCGAGTACACCTCGGGTCCGGTGGTGGTGGAGGCGCGCCTGGCCCAGCGCGCCTGGCTCGAGGTGACGGTCAGCGACCGTGGCCAGGGCCTGCCGGCGGCGGGCCTCGAGACCCTGTGGGAAAAGACAGGCCCGGCCGGTCGCAACCGCTCGCAGGGCGGTCTTGGCCTTGGCCTTTACCTCTGCCGCCTGGTCGTCGAGCGATCATTCGGCGGGCGGATCTGGGTTGAGTCGAGCGACCGCAGGGGCACGACCTTCAAGTTCACCGTCCCGTCGGGGAGCCGCAACTGACCGCGCCCGGAGGGATGCGATGAGCGCCGCCGCGACCGTCTGGGTGAGGGTCGGCGGCGGGCTCGAGTCGATGCCACAGCGACTTCGCCACGGTCCTGCCGACGCCCACTTTCCGCCGCCGGGCGGCCCCTGGGAGCCGGTTGTCCTGAACGGCCGCCTGGTCGGCTGGGCAGACCACGCGGGCCTCGGCCAGGCACGCAGGTGCGCGGAGCTCGGCCAGCAGCTGCTGACTGAACGGCGCGACTACCTGCTCGGACGCCTCGGCCACAAGCTGAGGTCCTCAGTGCTCGCGCTCCAGGAATCGGCGCGCCAGGCGGCATTCGGGCGCACGGAGCTGCTGGAGGGCGTCTTCGAGCAGGCGCAGGAGGTGGGACGGCGGGCCGCTGCGCTCGAGGCTGCCGCGATGGAGTCGAAGGACGGCGCTCGCGGCGTCGTGCTCGGCGCCGTGCTCAACCTCGCGCTGCCGGCGGTCGAGCGCGACCTTCCGCCCGACGCCGCCGTGCTCGGCTCCGAGCCGATGCTCGTCGAGGCTTTCGCCCGCGCGCGCGATTGGCTCGGCGGTGCCTCGCTCAAAATCGTGGCGGAGCCGGCGGGCACGTGGTGGCGGATCCGCCTTGTGACGTCCGGCGAGCGCAAGCCGATGCAGGTGCCCGAAATGGGGGAACCGCTCGTGCGCCTCATCGTCGACACGCATCTCGACGGATGGCTCGACACTCGGACGGACGGCGCGGACATCTACCTGCCTGCATACCACCCGCGTTGAAATCGGAGCCCTCGCTGTGGCTTTAGTCCAGAGGGTGATCGCGCCCAACCCGGGTCCCTACACCGGCCCCGGCACCAATACATGGATCGTCGATGCCGGCTCCGTCGTCGCGGTCATCGATCCTGGGCCCGACGACGACGCGCACCTCGCGGCGCTGAACGAGCGCTTGGCCGGCGCGACAGTCGGCGTAGTTCTGGTGACCCATTCGCATCCCGATCACCTTCCGCTGGCGGAGCGCTTCGCGCGTCCTCACCACGCTTCGGTGCGGCGTTATCCCGAGCTGGGCGACGAGGATGTGATCAACGTCGGCACATTGACGCTGGTGGCTCTACACACGCCTGGACACTGCGCCGACCACCTGTGCTTTCTCATTTCAGACGACCGCGCGGTGTTCACGGGCGACCTGATCCTCGGCCGCGGCAGCTCGATGATCACCTACCCCGAGGGTGACGTCGCGGCATACCTGCGTTCGCTCGACCGGTTGGCCCGGCTCGAGCCACGCATTCTCTTCCCGGGCCATTGGGAACCCGTCACCGACCCGAGCGCGAAGATCGCCGAGTACAAGCGGCACCGGCTGGAGCGAGAGGCGCAGATCCTCGCCGAGGTGGGCCGGGCACCCGGGACGGCATCCGAGCTCACGCGACGCGTCTACGGCGACCTGGATGACAAGCTCATGGTCGCCGCGGAGATGACGCTTCGCGCTCATCTGCGCAAGCTGGTCGACGAAGGCGAGGTCAGCGCGAGCGGATCGAACGAGTCTGAGGTCTACGAAGCGCCGGTATCGTGAGCGCCGTGAACGACACCCGGCCGCCCATTCTTTCGCTTCCCGCCGCCGACCTCGAGGCGTGGCTGGTGGCCAACGGCGCCCCGACATACCGGCGGCGCCAGATTTGGGGCTGGCTGGTGCGGGGGGCCCTTTCATTCGAATCGATGCACGACCTGCCCAAGGACCTGCGCGCTGCGCTCGAGCGCGACTTCCGAATCACGTCGCTGAAGCCCGTCGTCGTGTCGCAGGCTGATCGGAGCCTCACCACCAAGACGCTGTTCGAGCTCGATGGCGGCCACTCGGTGGAGGCGGTCGTCATGAGGTACGCCGAGCGCTCGACGCTATGCATCTCCTCGCAGGCCGGCTGCCCGATCGGATGCCCCTTCTGCGCGACTGGCAAGTTCCCCTTCGGCCGCAACCTGCAATCCCACGAGATCGTGGACCAGGCTGTGGATGCGGCCAGGCTCCTGACGGCTGAGGGCAGGCGCCTGTCGCACGTCGTGTTCATGGGCATGGGCGAGCCGATGGCCAACTACCGCGAGGTCATCGATTCAGTGCGGCGCATCGCGGACCGGGAGCTGCTCGGTATCAGCCCGCGGCGGATCGTCGTGTCGACCAGCGGCTTGATCCCTCGCATCGCGCAGCTCGGCGAAGAGGGGCTGCCGGTGACGCTGGCCATCTCGTTGCACGCCGCTCGCGACGAGCTGCGGGACGTCCTGGTGCCGATCAACAAGAAATACCCCGTGGCGGATCTGGTTGCGGCGTCCCAGGCCTTCGGAGAAAAGACGGGGCGGAGAGTGAGCTACGAATGGGTCCTGCTCGCGGGCGTCAACGACACTGAGCGTGACGCCAAGGAGCTGGGCCGTCTCCTGAGAGGCAAGCTCGCGCACGTCAACCTCATCCCGTTCAACCCGGTCGAGGACACGCCCTATCAAGCTCCGGCGCGCGCTTCGATCCGCAAGTTCAAAGAGATGGTCGAGGCCCAGGGCCTGAACGTGACCGTCCGCGACACCCGTGGCCGCGAGGCGGACGCCGCCTGCGGGCAGCTTCATGAACGGGTGATGCGCAGCAAGCAGCCTGTGGGAGCCGGCTAAAACGCTTTACGCCGGCACGTCCGGTTTCAGCTATGCGACCTGGAAGGGACGGTTCTACCCGGCCGCCCTGCCAGGGGCCAAGATGCTCGACTACTACTCGCAACGCCTGGGCGGCGTGGAGCTCAATGGCAGCTTCTACCGCACCCCTCCCGATTCCGCGTTCGCGAAATGGGCAGCGCAGACGCCACCGACCTTTCGATTCTGCATGAAGGCAAATCGGGGCTTGACCTACTCGGCGGATGCGTTTGACCGCGTCGGCCTTGCGCGCATCTTCAGCGAGCGCATCGCGGCGCTCGGGGATCGGCTTGGCCCCGTGCTGCTGCAGTTCCCGCCGGTGCGCAAGCTGAACGTCCAGCTGCTCGACTCGCTCCTGGGCGCGCTGGGGCGTCCAGCAGCAGTCGAGTTCCGCGATGCCTCGTGGTTCCAGGACGACGTGTATCGGGTGATTCGCGAGCATCGCGGCGCACTGGCTGTCACCGACGAGGAGAAATGGCCGCGTGCCCCGATGGTCGACCTAGGACCGTTCGCCTACTTTCGCCTGCGGCGCGGCTACAGGCCGGCGGCCTTACGGCCCTGGATTGGCGAGGTGACGTCGGCGGCCGCTGCGCACGACGACGTGCACGTGTATTTCAAGCACGATCCGGAGGCTCCAGATCTGGCGCTGCGTCTGGTGCGAGCTTTGGCTCGGACTTAGTCGCCCTAACCGGGTCAGGCCGCACCGCGCCTGCACGCCGGAACAACACCGGTATCGCGATCATGGCGATCACGACCATCAATGCCGAAGCCAGCTGCGCCTGCCGCAAACCGACGAACACCGCCGGGTCGAGGCGGAGGTAGCTCAGGAAGAACCTGCCGGCGGCGTACAGGCCGAGGTAGACGAGCCCGAGCACGCCGTCGGGCAGGCGCGCCTTGAGCCTTGCGTGAAACGGGAGGATCGCCGCGAGCAAGAACAGCGTCAGCACCATCTCGTACGCGACCTCTGGATGGACCACGACGCCAGGCTGACCGAGGGTGTTGGCGTTGACGTACTCGACACCCCAAGGCAGGTTGGTCGGTGCGCCGTGGTGCTCGCCGTTGATCACGTCGCCGATTCGGCCGATGGCGAGTCCGATCATCGCGGCCGGCCCGGCGGCGTCGATGATCTTCCAGAACGACAGCTTCGCCCGACGGGCCCAGACGTAAGCGCCGATCATCGCGCCGAATAGGCCGCCCCACTGGCTGATGCCTCCCTCGGTGAGCGCGAACATGCGAAGCCACTGGCCGTTGGCGAAGATGCGGTAGTTCTCCCAGACATACAGCAGCCTCGCGCCGATCAAACCCAAGATCACCATCCACGCCAGTCCGTCGCCTCCGCCGCGGATGTCGAGGCCTTCCCTGGTCATCAGCCAGAAGCCAAGCCGCGCGGCCGCGATGATCCCCACGACGGCAAACACGCCGTGCCAGGTGATGAGCAGGGGTCCGAGCTTGACGATGTTCGGGTCGAGGTCGATGACGATGGTGAGCAGCGTCATCACCTTTCGGCCGTCGCTCGCAAAAGGCGCGCCAGGGCGACGTCCCTGGGCAGCAGCGCCAGCGTGTAGTGGATCGGCAGCGATACCTTCTTGCCCGTCAGCGCGTCTCGAATCGGGGTGTAGAACTTGCCCTTGCCGGCGCCGGACGCTTCGACCGCGCGCTCCAGCGCCTCTTCGATGGCTGGGGGCTCCCAGGGGGCCTCCCGCAGCGCTGCGATGGCAGACCGCACGCGTTCTGCGGCCTCGGGGTTCAGGTCCGGCGGCTGAGGCTCGGTCCACAGATAGTCGAGGTATTCGCGCGCGGCGGCGAGCTTGGGCAGCCGCGTCCTGAGCGCCGGGACGGCCCGGCAGATCGTCGACTCGTCAAGCTCCGGCACGAATTGCCGAAGGCGGCGCGCGAGCTCGCTGTCGTCCAGGGCGCGGATGTATTCGCCGTTGATCCAGTTGAGCTTTTCCCAGTCGAAACGTGCGCCCGCGTGCTGCACGCGTTCGAACGAGAAGACGCGAACGAGCTCATCGAACGAGAAGATCTCCTGTGACGTGCCGGGGTTCCAGCCGAGGAGCGCCAGGTAGTTGATCAGCGCCTCCGGCAGGTAGCCCTGCTCGCGGTAGAGGGCGAGGTTGGTCTCCGGGTGCTTGCGTTTGGACATCTTGGCGCCGTCGTGGGCGAGGATCAGCGGCATGTGCGCGAAGGCGACCGGTCGCGGATAGCCCAGCGCGTCGATGATCAGCAGCTGGAAGGGGGTGTTGGAGAGGTGCTCCTCGCCGCGGATGACGTGGGTGATCATCATGACGGCGTCGTCGACCGGACTCGCGAACTGGTAGGTCGGATAGCCGTCCGACTTCACGATGATGAAGTCGCCCATCAGCTCGGCGTCGAACCTCATCTCGCCGCGGATCATGTCGTTGAACGTGACCTCGCCGCCGGGCACCTGGAAGCGGACGGTGAACTCTGAGCGTCCCGCGGGCGGGTTGAGCAGGCAGCGCCTCGAATACTTGTACGCGCGCTTTTCCGCCAGCGCCTGCTTGCGTTCCGCCTCGAGCTCCTCTCGCGTGCACCAGCACTTGTAGGCCTTGCCGTCCGCAAGCAGGCGGACGGCGTGCTGCTTGTAGAGGTCGAGGCGCTCGGACTGCCGGTAAGGCCCGTCTGCGCCACCCTTGTCGGGCCCTTCGTCCCAGTCCAGGCCGAGCCAGTGCAGGCTCTCGTAGATGAGCGCCTCGTACTCGGGACGGTTCCGCTCCACGTCCGTGTCGTCGACGCGCAGCACGAACGTGCCGCCGCGCTGCCGCGCGAAGAGCACGTTGTAGAGCGCGGTGCTCGCCGTGCCCAGGTGGGCGAAGCCGGTCGGGCTCGGCGCGATCCGCACCCTGACCGGGGAACGTTCAGACACCGCCATATGCTACGGGCGTGGTGAAAAAGGTTGCGGTGGGTGCGCTCGCGCTGGTCGGCGGTGACGAGTTCAACCCTGGCAACGAGGAACAGGACCGCGTCCTGGCCGCGGCCGCAGGAGCCGGGCCCGCTTACGTGGTGCCCACCGCGGCCGCCCGGCAGGATCCGGCGAAGTCGGTCGCCCACGCCACCGCGTGGTTCAAACAGTTCGGGCTCGAGCTCGTCGAGCTGCCAATCCTGAAGCGGAGCGACGCGAACTCGAAACCGCTGGCCGAACTGGCCCGAGGTGGCGGATTCTTCTACCTCGTCGGCGGCGACCCGGGGCTCGTGGTGCAGGTGCTGCAGTCATCGCGTGTCTGGACCTCGGTGTTTGAGGCGTGGCGTGATGGCGCCGTGCTGGCCGGCTCGTCCGCCGGCGCCATGGCGCTCGGCGCGCACACGCTGATCCGCGCGAGCTGGCCCAACCGCTTCAACCGGAGGCCGACCGATGCGTTGGGCGTCGTGCCCGGCATCGCGGTCCTCCCTCACTACGAGACGTTCGGCCACAAGTGGGTCGAATCCGCGCGGCGAGAGCTTCCGGCGGCGACCCTGCTGGGCATCGACGAGCGCAGCGCCGCGGTATGGCGGGAAAACGACGGGTGGCGCGCGATGGGGCCGGGCGTGGTCACCGTGATCAAAGGAGGCGAGACGGCGGTGTTCGAAGCCGGGGCCAAGGTCTCGGGATTGCCGTTCCCCGCACGTATCCTTCCGGGGTGATCGACTCCGCACGCAGGCGGCCACAGAAGACCCTTCAGTCTGGATTCGTCAACGTCGGATCCCTGACGGTGCACCATACGCACGGTGGTCGCGGATCACCGGTCCTGTTCATCCACGGGCTCGGATCCTCGGGCTACATCGAGTGGCGATTCAACCTCGAGCGGGCCGCCGGGCGACATCGCGTTTACGCGCCCGACCTGCCGGGTTTCGGCCGGACCGACAAGCCGCGTGCCCGTTACGGGATCGGCTACTTCACGCGTTTCCTCGAGCGCTACATGGAGACCCGGGGCCTGCGCTCGGCCGCGATCGTGGGCGCTTCACTCGGCGGCCGCCTAGCGCTCGAGCTGGCACTGAAGCGGCCGAAGCTCGTGCGCAAGCTGGTCCTGGTCAACTCGCTCGGGCTGGGCCGCCCCAATCTGCAGGTCTCGTACGGGCTCGTGACGATACCCCGTGTCGGCGAGGCGATGATGAAGGTCGCGCGCAACGCGCTGCGGTGGGCTCCGCCCAGCCTGGTCCGCAGGGTGGCGGCCCGATACGTCCGCTCCAGCTCCGACCTCGAACGCACGATGGATGACGCCTACCTCGGGAACCTGCGCGAGATCCACTCGGCGCAGGGATACCACGAGGCGTACCTGGCGACGGTCCGCTCGCTCGTGACGCCGCAGGCGCTCCTCGGCGAGGACTACGACCTGACCAATCGCCTCTCCGAGTTGAACATCCCGGTGCAGCTCATCTGGGGCGCCGACGATCCCCTCTTTCCAGTCGCCCACGCGACCCGCGCGCACGCCTTGATCGAGCGCTCGCGGCTCGCGGTGATCGATGGCGCCGGCCACACGCCACAGGCTGAACGGCCAGAGGAGTTCAACCGCGTCCTCAACGCCTTCCTTGCCGCCTGAGCCCCGGTATACAAGCCCCGAGTACCGGGCGCTTGTCGAGGGGCCGCTCGACCCGCTCGTCCATGCCGAACCGCTGGCTCCGCCAAGGCTCTATCGGTTCGTCCGCCGGCTGGTCCGGTGGGCCGTCCTCACGTTCTTCCGGGTTTCCGTCAGCGGGTTGGAGAACATCCCGAAGCCGCCGTTCATCATCGCGGCCAACCACCAGGCGTGGTTCGATCCCGCGTTCATCATCCCGTTCTTTCCGCCGGCCCCAGTCGTGTACACCATGGCAAAACGGGAAACTGTGTTCAACCGCGCCTGGAAGCGAAGGCTCCTGCCGCTGATCGGCGTCTTTCCGATCTCCCCGCAGCGGGGTGAGCTGGACGAGGCAGGCCTGCGCAGCGTCTACCAGGTCCTCGACCGAGGCGGTGTGGTCCTGATCTTTCCGGAAGGCCGGTACTCGCGCGGCAGGGCGCTCCGTCCGCTGAAGGTGGGCATTGGCCATTTCGCGCTGCAAGCCGGCGTGCCGATCTGCCCGGTGGCCGTTCGCGGTACCGACGCGCTGCGGCTTTTCTCGCGCATCGACGTCACGATCGCGCCGGCGATCGCGCCCGATGCGCCCATGTGGTGGGAGCTGAAACGGCGCGTCGCCAGGGTGGTGGACAACGTGCAGCGCGCCCTGACCACGGCGCTCGCGCGGCGCCCTCGCGCTTAGAATCGCCTGGTTTGCATCTGGTCATCGGCGCGGGGGAGTTCCTCGGCGATCACGTCACAGCGGCGCTCGCGTCAGAGGTTCCTGTCATCGCCCTCAACTCGGACGCGGACGACGAGACGCTGGCCGACGCGATAAGCGGGGTCGAGGTCGTGGTCAACTGCGCGCAGTCCTGGTCCCCCGCGCGACGGCTCAAGTTCCGCAAATCGCCGCATCCGATCCTCGAGCACGTCCTTGCCGCCGCAGAGCACGCGCGGGTACGCAGGATCGTGCATGTCTCGACGGCCGACGTCTACGGCGCTGACCACTCCGCGCGAATCAACGAGAAATCGAGGCTGCGGCCGGCGCACGCCTACGAGAAGCTCAGGCTTTTCGAGGAGCAGTGGCTGCTCGATACAGCCCACAAGGTGGAGGTGGTGATCGTGCGCCCCGCCAGGATCTTCGGTCCGGGCGAGGGCTGGATCCTGCCGCGGCTGATGGCGTCGGTCACCTCGGGCACCGTTTGGCTGCCACGCGGCGGCCGCGCGCCGCAGACATTCGTTTCAGCGTCCGACGTCGGACGGGCTTGCCTGGCGGCCTCTGACCGCGGGCGACCGGGCCATGCGTACCTCGTCGGCGGGTTCGACTCCACGTGGCGCGACTACCTCGAGTCCGCGGCTCGAGCCGCCGGCTTCGAGACGGTGATCCAATCGATCCCGTACGACCTCGCCTACCTCAGAGCGCTGGCCGCCGAGACCATGGCCGCGCAGGGCACCGTCGTGTGGCCGGGAATCTACGCGGTGGACGTCATCGGCAAGGCGCACCACTACGACGACGCCTACTCCCGCCGCGAGCTGACGTGGTCGCCCTCGGTGGGCAGCTTTGAGCAGGAGATGCCGACCATGACAGAGTGGCTCACGCGCCTGCCGGAAGTGTCGGCCGCGCTGGCCGCCGAACCGTCAGGGCCATCCGGGCCGGTCACCTCCCCGCCCGGGAGCTAAGGCGCTATTTCACAGCCAGGCAGGTGATCGTCTTGAAGACCCCGTCGACCTTCTGAATCTTGTCGACGATCAAAGAGCCGATCGAGTTGACGTCGGGGGCTTCGCAGACGGCGATGACGTCGTACTCGCCCGTGATCGCGTCGGCCGCCGAGATCCCGCTGACGCCTTCCATCTTCTTGGCGACCTCGAGCGCGCGTCCTGGCGACGCGTTGATGAGGACGTAAGCCTTCATCGAATTACCCCCAGTCCATTCGTTAACGGAATCGCATCAGGGTACTCCGAGAACGAAAAAACGTCAGCGCTGGGCGAGGGCGCGGAGCATCACCTCGTCCGAGATATTGGCGCCGGACAGGATGACCACGACCCTTTCGCCCGGCTCGCGGGGGTAGCGCAGCAGCGCCGCCAGCGCCGCGGCGCCGGCCGGCTCGGCCAGCAGGTGCTCCCACTGGAACAGGAGCCGGATCGCGTCCAGCATCTCCTCCTCTTCGACCAGCACGACCTCGTCGACGCATCTGCGGGCGATGTCGAAGCTCAGCGGACCGGGGGCTGACGCCGCCAGGCCGTCAGCGATCGTCTGCACGTGTTCGAGGGTCACGATCTCGCCGGCCGCGAGCGAGCGGCGCATCGAGTCGGCGCCGGTCGGCTCGACGCCCACCACGCGGATGTCGGGCTTTTTGGCCTTGAGGTAGAGCGCGATGCCGCCGATCAGGCCCCCGCCGCCAACCGCCACGAGGGCCGTGTCGAATTGCTCGAGATCACGGAGCAGCTCGAGCGCGATGGTGCCCTGGCCGGCGACGACATGGGGGTCCTCGTACGCATGCACGAAGGTCGCGCCCGACTTCTGCTGGGCGCGCACTGCTTCTGCGTACGCCGCGCTGTAGTTGCGCCCGGCCGTCACGACCTCCGCGCCCATGCGCTTGATCGCTTCGACCTTGAGCCGGTTGGCCCCTTCGGGAACGTGGACGATCGCCGGCGCCTGAAAAGTCGCCGCCGCGTAGGCCACTCCCATGCCGTGGTTGCCGGCTGACGCCGTGATCACTCCCGCCGCCCGCTGCTCAGGAGTCATGTGGGCGAGCTTGTTGAGCGCGCCGCGCACCTTGAACGCCCGTATGGGCTGGATCGACTCGAGCTTCAGGTACACGTCGCACCCGGTCCTGTCGCTGAACGCCCGGGAGCGCTGCAGTGGCGTCGGGGTGAGAAACGCACGGAGCACATCCGCCGCTTCTTCGACGTGTTCCGGGGTCACCGATCGGGTCGCGGGCTCGAGCCTGCTCACGGACGTCAAACTACCAGCCAGCGATGGCCGAGGACCTGGATCGAGTTTCGCCGCGGGAGATCGCGCACGCGAAGGCACGGGATCGCAAGGTGCGTGGGCCGAAGGTTGTGGCCGTCAATCCGGGCCTGAAGAAGCTCGCGCAGCACATCTCGGAGAAGCGCACCAAAAAGGCCTCGGGCTCCCCATCCGGCCCTTCCGGCAACCGTCCCCGGCGAGCTCGAAAGGGCTAGAAGTTCGCCGGGACTATCGCGCGCTTGTGGCTGCCGGAGCCGAGCAGCTTCTCGCCTTCGCGGCACTCCACCTCGAAATAAAGCTTGTTGCCCTTGACCTCGGTCACGCGGCTCGTGACGGTGATTGAGCTGCCCGGTGCCGTGGGCGCCAGGTGCCTGACACAGATCTCGTAGCCGACGCTGGTCTGCCCCTCGGGCAGGAACGGCTCGATCGAGCGGTGGCTGGTTATCTCCATCAACCCGACCATGGCCGGAGTCGAGAAGGTTCCCCTGCCGCCGACATGGTGGGTGAGCAGGTCGCCATCCACCACGCGTTCGACTTTTCCTTCGAGTCCGGGTCGAATACTTTCGGGGGTAGCCAACCTATAGATTGTGGTCGATGAACGCGGTGCGCAAAGCAATCTTTCCCGCGGCAGGTCTCGGCACGCGGTTTCTGCCTGTGACCAAAGCGCAGCCGAAAGAGATGCTGCCGCTGGTCGACAAGCCCACCATCCAGTACGGCGTTGAAGAGGCGATAGCCAGCGGGATCGAGCAGGTGATCATGGTCACCGGCGGCGGCAAGCGCGCCATCGTCGACCACTTCGATCGCTCGCTCGAGCTCGAGCACTACCTCACCGACCGCGGCAAGACCGACCTCCTGGAGATCCTGGGCGAGGTCGACAAGCTCAGCGATCTGGTCGACATCACCTACATCCAGCAGAAGGAGCCGCTCGGCCTGGGCCACGCGGTGTGGACCGCCCGGCGACTGGTCGAGAACGAGGCCTGCGCGGTGCTCCTGGCCGACGACGTGATCCTGTGCCCGGACCACCCCGTGCTCAAGCAGCTGATGGATGCCCACGCGGAAACGGGCGCCACGGTGCTTGCCGTGCGCCGCGTGCCGCTGAGCCAGGTCAGCCGCTACGGCATCATCGCCACCGGCGGCTCGAAGCGCGGCCTCCACCAGGTGACGGATGTCGTGGAGAAGCCGTCGGCCCACGAAGCCCCCTCGGATCTGGCTGCGCTCGGCCGCTACGTCCTGCTTCCGGCGGTCTTTGACGAGCTGGGCAGGGGCGAGCCCGGGGCCGGCAAGGAGATTCAGCTGGTCGACGCGATCAAGCGCACCATTGGGCACCACCCCGTGGTCGCGATCGAGTTCGAAGGCGACTACTACGACACCGGCACGGTCGCCGGCTACCTTCGGGCCAACGTGACCATGGCGATGATGCGGGCGGAGCTTCGTGCCGAACTTGAACCGCTCTTGCGAGAGCTCCTGGATGGCTCCCCTGGGGGGCGCCGCGACGCGGGACTATAATCGGAAGACGCTCTATGAGCCGATTCCCAACGCAAGTGATTACCTATGGCAGTTTCAGGACGAAAAAGATTCGACGACGACAAAGTTGTTCGGTATGAGACCGCGGAGAAGGACTTCGAGGTCGAGGTTGCGCGCACCCTCAACAAATGGTGCGTCACCGTCTATCAATTGCCGGACCGACAGATCCTGGTCCAGGACTTCTTTCCGGAGCGTTGGAAGGCCCTTGCGCGCGCCCAGGACTTCATCCGCCTCCTGAACCAGCGCAAGAAGAAGGAAGAGGAAGGGGCCGCCGCACACGACGACGACTTCTAGCGTCCGCGCCACCTCTTCGCAACTTCTCCATCTCGGTAGAATTCAGCGCTCGTGAACTGGTCCGTAAAAGCGCGGGGAAGGACAGTCGTCCTCCCCCGCGGAACCCACCACCTCTCCAGCTTGGCGTTGGAGGCGTTTGGAGAGTGCACGCCAGGTGACGGCCGGAGTGAATCCGGCCTAGGCGCGACACATTTGATTGGGAGAATTTGGTGAACTGGTCCGTGTTGCGGCGCGAGTGGGGGGCGGTGACCTTTGTGCTGACCGTGCTGGTCGGAGCGATCATCGTTCCGGTCGCGCTTTACTTCACCAATCAGGGGCCTGCGCCGATCAGCACCCCAACCATCACCACCGCCAGCAGCCCGCGTGCCAGCGGGGTTCCGGGGCCGAGCCCGACACCGTCGCCGTCGGCCTCACCCAGCGCTTCGCCGAGCGCCTCGCCGAGCGCTTCGCCCTAAAGGCCCCAGAGCAGCCGCTCGCCGTTGGGCTCGACTATGTCCCGCAGCGGCAGCGAGAACTCCGCGACGGACTTGCGCTCGGCGCTGACGCGCATCTCGATGACATCCGACAGGCGCAGCTGCGCGACCTTGGCGCAGTCGCGCAGGAAGGTGAACACGACGGGGCGGACCAGGTTCAGCACGTAGCCGGCGATGCGAGCCCCGTCGACCAGAGCTTGCCCATCCTCGGAGTTCGCGACGCTGCGGTCGCGAAATGCCAGCACGACGACCTCGTCGCTCAACATGACCGGCTGGCTCCATGCGTACCGAGTGTCGTCTGCGCCGCTCAGGAGCTGCAGCATCTCCGCGAGGCGCCGCATCGGCGATTCGGGGCCCTCAAACAGGAGCGGCACGTCGCGCAGCGGCTCGTTGAACTGCTGGGCGCGGTACTGCGCGGTGAAGCCCAGGTCCGAGATGCCCGCGAACGGCGCCGGAACCTTGATCGACATCTCGCCTAGATGAGGGTTGCTGGGATGCATGGTGGAACCCGTCTCTTTCATGCCGTATTAACGCACGGGGGCGCTGAAATGTGTCCCGCGCAACCTGCTTCCCACCAGAATTGATCTCGATGCCGCTGACCGGGATCCGAGTGCTCGATCTCACAAGGCTGCTGCCGGGCGCCTTCTGCACGATGCAGCTGGCCGACATGGGGGCGGACGTGATCAAGATCGAGGAGCCCGGAAGCGGCGACTACATGCGCTGGACTCCCCCGCTGGTCAACGGACAGAGCGCTCTCTTCAACGCCCTGAATCGAAACAAGCGCAGCGTGACGCTGAACCTCAAGACCGAGATCGGCCATGAGCTGCTGCTCCGCCTCGTCGATCGGGCCGATGTGCTGGTCGAAGGCAACCGCCCCGGCGTGATGGCCCGGCTCGGCCTGGGCTGGGAGCTGCTGCACGCGCGAAATCCACGCCTGGTCATGTGCTCCATCACCGGCTACGGGCAGGATGGCCCCTTCGCCAAGCGCGCCGGCCACGACCTCAACTACATGGCGACGGCCGGCGCCCTCGGCCTCAACGGGCAGGCTGACGGGCCGCCCACGCCACTGTCGGTCCAGGTCGCCGACATCGGGGGCGGAGGCCTCCAGCCGGCCGTGGCGATCCTCGGCGCGCTGCTCGGCGTCGCCAGGGGCGGCGAGGGCCGCTGGATCGACGCCTCGATGATGGACGGTGTGGTCAGCTGGCTTGCGCTTGTTTTCGCCGCGCGCGCCGCCGGCGAGGATGTGGCCAGGGGAGACCAGCGGCTCGCGGGCCGGTATGCGTGCTACCGCGTCTACGCCTGCAAGGATGGCGGCTTCTACAGCGTGGCCGCCCTCGAGCCCAAGTTCTGGATGGCGCTCTGCAACGCGCTCGGCAAGCCGGAGCTCGTCGACCAGCAGCTCGCCGCGGGACCCCAGGGCGAAGCCGTCCACCGCGCGATGGAGGAGATCTTCAAATCGCGCACCCGCGACCAGTGGGCGGAGGAGCTCGCCCCCCTCGACGCCTGCTGCGAGCCTGTGCTGGACATCGACGAGGTCGCGGCCCACCCTCAGGTCGTCGCCCGAGGGCTCGTGGTCGAGGTTGAGGGTGGCGGCGGGACCCAGGTGAGCCCGGCCATCCGGATGCGACACGACTGGCTCCGCAATGACGCTCCCGGCCTGGGTGAGGACACGGCCGAGGTCCTGGCCGAGCTGGGGCTCGATGTGGCCCGCTACCAGGAGCTGCTGGGCCAGGGCATCATCTGACGAGAACCGTGTCCCAGAGCCACCTGACGCGCTGGGCTGTCGCCTCCCGGCTCCCGCTGTTGTCGATCACGTGGTGCGCCAGGAGGCGCTTCTGCTCGATTGGCATCTGAGCGGCGATCATGGCCTTAGCTCTTGCCTCGCTGATCCCGCGCCCATCGACCAGCCGCCTGAGCTGAACGACCTCTGGCACATAGACCACCAGGACCATCTCGTAAAGGCGCTCGAGCCCGTTCTCGAACAGCAGCGGCACATCCTGCACGACCAATTGCGCGCCTGCCAAAGCGGCCTCCGCGGTGCGCGCGGCCATCCATTCGCGGACAAGGGGATGGACGATGTCGTTGAGGCGGCGCCGGGCGTCAGCGTCGCCGAAAACCAGCTCGCCCAGGCGCGCGCGGTCGATCTGTCCGTCTCGCACGAACCCCGCCCCGAACTCACGCACGACCGCATCGAAGCCGCGGCTGCCCGGCGCGTACGCCGCGTGCGCGGCTTGGTCGGCATCGATCACCGTCGCGCCGAGGTCGCGCAGCATGCCGTCGACGGTCGACTTGCCCGACCCGGCGCCGCCGGTCAGCCCGATGAGCTTCAATTGGCGTGGATGGGTGACGAGGAGAAATTCGACGCGGTTGTGGTCGGGGCAGGACCGGCGGGCTCCGCGGCCGCGATCACGATGGCGAAGGCCGGGCTACAGGTCGCGCTGCTCGAGCGCGGCGTCAAGCCCGGGTCCAAAAACGTCATGGGCGGCATCCTCTACAACCACTACCTCGAAGAGATCGTAGGGGAGGACTGGAAGCAGGCTCCCCTCGAGCGGCCGATCATCGAAGAGCGGCGCTGGATCATGACCCCCGAGGCGGCGATCGGCATCGATTACAAGAACCTGCGCAATCGCGCCCACCCGCACTCCTACTCCGTGCTTCGCGCCCGCTTTGACGCGTGGTTCGCGGAGCAGGCGGAGAAGGCCGGCGCGATGGTGGTGCCGGAGACGGTGGTGGATCGCCTCATCGTCAAGAACGGCCGCGTCGTCGGAGTGGGCACCGGCCGCGGCGACGACCTCTACGCCGAGGTCGTGATCGTATGCGAGGGCATCGGGCTCGGCGCGGGCCTGCTGGAGAAGACTCTCATCGAAGGCAAACCTCTGCGCCGCAAGCTGCGCCCGAACGAGGTCGCGATGGCGGTCAAGGAGATCATGCAGCTCGACGCGGGTCTGATCGAGGAGCGGTTCAACTGCGACCCCGGCGAAGGCTGCACCATCGAGTGCTTCGGTGACTCCACGATGGGCATGTCCGGCTTCATGTTCGTCTACACCAACAAAGACACGCTCTCAGTTGGCGGGGGCGCGCTGCTCAGCGAGTTCAACCAGACGCTGCGCAGCCCCAACGACCTGATGGAGCACTTCAAGAACCACCCTGCTGTCAAGCCTCTTCTGCGCGGCGCCGAGACGGTGGAGTACCTCGCGCACCTGATTCCTGAGGGCGGCCATCGGGGCATTCCGAAGGTGTATGGGCCCGGCTACCTGGTCTGCGGGGACGCCGCGATGCTGTCCAACCCCGTCCACCGCGAAGGGTCCAACCTCGCGATGGAGTCCGGACGACTGGCGGGCCAGACCGTGATTCACGCCAAGGAGGCGGGCGACTTCTCGGAGCGCAGGCTGGCCGAGTACAAGGGTCGCCTCGACCACTCCTGGATCATGGCCGACATGAAGAAATACGACGGCGCGGTGCCGCTTCTCGAGCACAACCCGCAGATGCTGACGAAGTACCCGCAGGTCGCGGACCGCGCGCTCGACGAGTTCTTCCGCGTCGACGGGCGCTCGAAGTGGGAGAAGCAGTCGACCATCGTGAAAATGATTCGCAAGGAGGGCGCGTTCCGGATGGGTTGGGACACCGTGAAAGCGCTGTGGACAATGAAATGAAGGAATCCCCTCTCATGACCGAAGATGGCATCGCGTACGAGGACGGCCGACTCGAGCTGCCGGACGGCCGCGTGCTGGCCTGGCGCTGGTGGGGCGATCGTGGCGGGACGCCGGTGCTGCGCCTCCAGGGGACGCCCGCATCGAGGCTGATGCGAAACCACAACCCGGCGATCCAGCGTGAGCTGGGGGTTCGCTATCTCCAGGCCGACCGTCCCGGATACGGCGGATCGACCCGCAAGCCCGGTCGCGGGATCGCCGACATCACCGACGACCTGGTGGCGCTGCTCGACGACCAGGGTCTCGACCGGGTCCCGGTCATGGGCACCAGCGGAGGCGGGCCTCACGCGCTGGCCATCGCGGCGCGCCACCCCGACAGGATCTCGGCCGTGACCGTCGTGGTCGGCGCCGCGCCCCTGGCGCCGGACGAGGTCGACCAGCTCGTGGGCATCAACGCCGAGGGCTACGCGGCAGCTGAGAAGGGGTGGCAGGCGCTGTACGAGCTCCTGGCGCCGGTGCGGTTGCGACTCCTCGGCGACGAGGGGATGCGGGGGGTGCTGCACGACGCGCCGGCGACAGACCGGGCGATCATGGAAGATCCGGCATGGCAGCGCCTATCGCGCACCAACCTCGCCGAGACTCTGCGCCAGGGTGCCGAGGGCTGGGCGGACGAGTCGCTCGCGATGCATTTGCCCTGGGACTTCGAACCTCAAGACGTGACGGCGTCGGTGAGGTGGTGGCATTCCGAGGACGACAAGAACGCACCGCTGTCCGCGGCCCGCCGTGTCGCGGCGAAGCTTCGGCATGCCGAGATGCACGTGTGGCGCGGAGAAGGCCACTTTGCCTCGCTGGTCCACGACCAGGAGATCGTCCAGGAGCTGCTGGATCGGTCTAGCGGCTGACGCTGATCCCGATCTTGTGGTAGCCGGTGGCGCCGCTGGGGTAGCTCGCCGCTGTGGAATCCGCCTGCAGCGCGCCGGTTCCGTCGGTGGCCCTGACGGCCAGGGTGTACGCGCCTTCGGAGGCCGGCGTCCAGGCCGCCTGCCACAGGACCCACGTGTACTGCGAAAGCGGAGCGTTGATTAGCGCTGCGCTCCAGGTCGACCCGCCATCGGTGCTGTACTCCACCTTGCTTATCCCGCGCGTGCCCGCGAATGCGACCCCGGCGAGCGTGACGGTTCCAAGCTTGACGATGTCGCCATCCACGGGGTTGTCGAGGCGGGACGTCGTCCTGACCAGCGCGTTGTGGTCCCAGCCCTGCTGCTCCCAGTAACCGCGGGTCTCCTGTTCAGCCAGATTGATCTGGCCCAGCCATTTCGGTCCTTTCATGCCGTAGTGGCCGGGGATGACCATCCGGGCGGGAAAGCCGTGCCCTGTGGGGAGTGGCGCGCCGTCGAGCGCATATGCCACGAGTATTTCGGGAGAGCTCATCACCAGGTCGAGAGCGAGGCTCTCGGTGTAGCCGTCGATCGCTGTGAACGCGACCCAGTGGCCGCGGGCACCAGGCGTAACGAGATTCATGAGGTCGCTCAGCCGGACGCCGGTGAATGATCCAGTGCTCATCAGCGCGCCGCCAACGTTGTTGCTGATGCACTCCAGGGTCACGTACTGCGTCACCGCAGGCAGGGCCCGCAGCTGGTCGAGCGTCAGCGTCATTGGCTTGTTCACCAGGCCGCCCAGCCGCAGGCTCCAGCTCTTCCCATCGATCACCGGGTCGGTGAAGTTCTTGGAGACGATGTAGAAGTTGCCGACTGGCGTGATCTCCGGCGACAAGCCTTTCAGCGCCGCCTCTGGCGCGTTGAAGATGGCGGCGTACCAGCCTGGCACGAGCCGGTAGGCGAGCACCGCCACGCTCACGGCGCCGATGGTGAGCGGCACAGAGCTCAGCAGCCGGCGACGGCCGCCGTCGGTGGCGCCCGCCGGGGTGAACCCCATCTGCAGGATCACTCCGTAGACGGCGAAGAGGGCGGCCCATACGATCGCGGTGGTCGGCCCGTCGTTCAGCCCGAGGAAGCCCACGCCGCTGATCGGCAGCAGAACGGCCACCACCACGATCCACCCGATCCCCGCGAACGCCAGGGGAATGTATTGAGAGGACCAGCGCAGGCCGCCGATGGCCGCCGCGGCGCCCAGCACGCCGAGGCCGGCGATCATGGCCACGATCAGCCCGGCCTCCTCCACAACCTTGCCCGCGTGCTGCAGGGTGTCGATCAGGAAACCGAAGACGAACCCCGGCATCAGCGAGAGGATCGGCTGGTTGAGGAGCTGCGGCAGCGGGCGCAGCCCGAGGACGAGGGCGGCCAGGTACATGAGGGCGACCAGGGCGATCCCGGCCATGCATCCCCAACCGAATCCGCGAACCGCCGCCTGGCGCCGGGTCATCCCGTTCACTTCAAAGCTTTACCCGGGAAAGATACGGCGCTGCTGATAGCATCCTCAAAACGGCATGGCGGGCCCGATAGTCCCTGAAGATCTTTATCGATTTCGCTGGATCGACCACGTTCGGCTGAGCCGGGACGGCGAAAGAGTCGCGTACCAGGTCAGCTGGGCAGACGCGTCCTCGAGGCAAAACCGCAGCCGGATCGTGGTCCGCCGCCTGCTCGACCCGGACCCCCTCGAGCCCACGGCCAGCGCCCGCCGCGACCACTCGCCCGAGTGGGCTCCCGACGGCCGGCGCCTCGCCTTCATCAGCCGGGTTGGGCCGTCCGACCAATTGTTCGTCACCGAACTCTCCACCGGTCAAACCACGCAGCTCAGCGCTATCGCGGAGGGCGTTTCCTCGCCAGCCTGGTCGCCTGACGGTAGCCGTGTCGCGTTCATCGGCATGGTGCCTTCGGACCCGGGCGGTGTGGTCGACGACCCAAGGCCACCTGAGGGGCGAGAGCAGACCCGGCGCTCGCCGGTGGCCCGCGTGGTCCGCCGCCTGGACTACAAGCACGACGGCCTGGGATTCGTCGATGGGCGACACCATCACCTCTTCGTCGTGTCGGCCGACGGCGGCGACGTTACAAAGCTGACCAGCGGCGCCTGGGATGTGACTGGCTTTGATTGGTCGCCGGACGGGACCAGGCTCGTGGTGGCCGGCAATGCGGACCCGGGCGCCGACCTGAAGCGCGAGCTCAACCTCTATCTTGTCGACCTCGGCGGCAACCGTCAGCACCTCGGCGGCGGCTTTTATCTCAGCTCTCCCATCTGGTCGCCGCGCGGCGACCAGATCGCGTTCATCGCGCCGAACGGCCTCGACGCCGGCCTGCTCGAGCGGCTTTGGGTCGTGCCGCTCACGGGGGCGGGCCCGCGCTGCCTCACCTCCGATTTCGACCGCGGGGTGAACGACAGCGTGATCAATGACATGCGCGCAGGCCACGGTACGCGTACCTGCTGGTCGGCCGAGGGCGACCGCCTGTATTTCTCCGCCAGCGGGCCTGGCGTGACGGGCGTCTATTCCGTCGACCTCGAGGGCAACGTGCGCGAGGAGGCGGGCGGCCACAGGCGCATCTATGACTTCGATTTCGCCTCCGGCGTGCTGGCGTTCTGCGCGGCCGACACCAATCAACCGGGAGAGCTGCACGTGCTCACGCTCGGTGCGGAGGCGCGCCTGACCGACCTCAACCCGTGGCTGCGCGAAAGATATGTCGCCCAGCCCGAGCACCACAACTTCACGGCGCCGGACGGGTGGCAGCTGGAGGGTTGGGTGTTGAAGCCGGAGGGCATGGACGCCGGCCGGCTCCATCCGATGGTCATGGAGATCCACGGTGGCCCGCACGGCCAGTATGGCTGGGCTTTCTTCCACGAGCTGCAGGTGCTCGCCGGCATGGGTTATGTCGTCTTTTATATGAACCCGCGCGGCTCCGACGGCTACGGCGAGCTGTTCCGGCGCGAGGTCGTGCGCGATTGGGGCGGCAAGGACTACGCGGACCTGATGAGCTCGCTCGACCAGATCCTCGAACGGACCGCGTACATCGACACCAACCGCCTGGGCGTCGGCGGCGGCTCGTACGGCGGGTACATGACCAACTGGATCCTGGGCCAGACCGATCGGTTCTCGGCGGCCGTGTCGATGCGCTCGATCTCGAACCTGGTCAGCGAGTACGCGCAGCACGACATCGTGCTGTGGGGGGAGCTCGAGCTCGGGCCGCCGCCCTGGCCGGATCTCGACGAGCTGTGGCGCCGCTCGCCGATCCGCTACGTGCGCAACTTCCGAACCCCGCTCCTGCTGACGTGCGGTGAGATGGACCTGCGCTGCGCGATCTCGCAATCGGAGGAGCTGTTCGGAGCGCTGCGGCTCCTGGGCAAGACCGTCGAGATGGTGCGCTTCCCGGAGGAGGCGCACGACCTCTCGCGCAGCGGCCGCCCGGACAGGCGCGTCGAGCGGCTGCGCCGGATCGCGGGCTGGTACGAGCGCTTCCTCGGCACGGCGCCTGTCGACCGGGTCAGCGAGGAGGCGACGCAGGTCCTGCCCGTGCCCGCGACAGCGGATCGCGAGTGGGCCAAGACCATCGCGTTCTCGTCGTCGACCCAGATGGCGGCCCTGGAGGCGCCCGCCGCGCTCGAGGAGGCTGCTGAGCCGGTCCCGGAGCCGGCGCCTTTTGGCGCGGCCGAGGCAACGCTGGCCGAGGCTGACCTCGAGCCCGGCGTGCTCCAGCCTGAGGTGCCGGACGAGCCATCCGGGATCGAGCCGCCCCTGACAGAACCGGAAGCGCTCCCAGTGCTGCCGGAGCCAATGCTCGAAGAGCGGGACGGCGAGCCGGCCCTGATGGCCGAAACCCCACCGGAGGCGGCGGGGATGGCCCCCGAGCCCATGGGCTCAGAACCGGAGATCATCGCCGGACCCGAGGCTGCGGCGCCGCAGACGGTGGACGAGCCCGCGACGGCGGACCAGCCTGAGGCGGCGGACGAAGAGGTGGAGGCTCCGGCGCCGTGGGCGGAGCCGGCGATCGAGCCTGGCCCCGAGATGGAGGCGCCGGCCCCTGCGCCCGAGCCGGTTGGGGCCGAGCCGGTCGCAGCCGGAACCGAGCCGGCACCCGAATCCGAGCCGGAGCCGGCGCAGGCCATGGCCGAGCTCGATGCGTCGCCCTCCGAGCCGGAACCCGAGCCTGCCGAGGCCGCGGTTGCCTCTGGAGCTGAACGGGAGGCCCTCGTGGAGGCCATGGGCAGCTGGGATCAGGAAGCCTCGGCGCCGGCCGAGGCCATGCCCGAGCCGGCAATCGCGGCCGATCCCGAACCTGAGCGGCAGCCGGCACTGGACGCCGTCAGCTCGACTCGGCCCCCGATGCCCAGCGTGACGTCGACCGTGGTCGCCTGGCCGTCCGCAACCACCGGGAGTGGAGGCAATGGAAGCGGG
>DASXBJ010000103.1:0-2590 GCA_036491755.1 Candidatus Dormiibacterota bacterium | reverse complement strand
GCTTCGCTCTTCTGCACTGTCTCGCTCTTCTTCATGGCCTTACTTTGCCACGTTCCAGCCGGTGCCAAACTAGTGCCATGTCGCCTGACCGAAAGGTCCAGTCCCGCCTGAAAAAGGACCTCGTCATATGGCTGGGGACCGCGGGCGCCGATGGCCGGCCTCACGCCGTCCTGGTCTGGTTCCATTGGGACGGTGAATCCTTCCTCGTCTATTCGGTCCCTGGCCAGAAAGTCAACGACATCAAGGCGAATCCCAATGTTGTGCTGCACCTCAACTCCGACCCGGAGGGCGGCAATGTGGTGAGGATCACCGGCACCGCGAAGATCGTGCGCAACCAGCCGCCCGCGTCAAAGGTGCCGGCCTATATCCGCAAGTACCGCGAGCTGATCAGGAGCTACGAGTGGACGCCGCTGAGCTTCTCCAAGCAGTACAGCGTGGCGATTCGCATCCGCCCGACGAAGTTTCACTAACGTTCTTGACATGACGCACCCACTGCGATTCGGCATCAAGCACTCCGGTCAGGACACGACGATCGAATCCCTGCGGGCGGTCTGGAAGATCGCGGAGGACGGCGGCTTCGATCATCTCTGGGACTTCGACCACCTCGCCTCAATCGGGCCTGGCGGTCCGGACCGTCCCATCTACGAGGGGTGGTCGCTTCAGGCCGCCATGGCGGAGGCGACCAGGCGCGTCCGAATCGGATGCCTGGTCACCGGCAACACGTATCGCAACCCCGCGCTGCTGGCCAAGATCGCCGTCACCGTGGACCACCTGTCAGGAGGCCGCCTCGAGCTCGGCATCGGGGCAGCCTGGGCGGAGATCGAGCATCAGATGTACGGCATCGAAGGCCTCGACCACCGCGTGGGCCGGCTCAGCGAGTCGCTGCAGATCATGAAGTCGCTGTTCACAGAGGAGCGCACCAACTTCGAGGGGCGCTACTACCGCATGACCGACGCGATCGCCAACCCCAAGCCGCTGCAGAAGCCCTATCCGCCATTGTGGATCGGCGCCTCCGGCGCGACCACGCTCCGCCTCGTGGCGCGCCATGCGGACGTCTGGAACATCGCCGGCGGCGACCCCGACCGGGTGCAGGAGCTGACCTCGGTGCTCGAGGAGGCGTGCGGTGCGGTGGGCAGAGACCCCTCGGAGATCCGGCGCTCGCTGCAGTACGGCTGGGACGGCAAGGACCGGGGCGAGCTGACCGATCTGGCCGGCAAGTACCTGGAACTGGGTGTGACCGAGCACGTGATCTACCTGCGGGGCGACAGCCCGGAAGGCCTGGCCACCAAGATCGCCGAAGCGCTACCCGAGCTGCGCAAGCTGCAAGCAGGAGTCAGGCGCTAGAGATCGGCAGAACCTTCGATGCTCGTGAGCTCGACCAGGTTGCCGACCGGGTCGCGGCAGAAAAAGCGGGGCCGGTTCGGAATCGGGTCGGCATCCTCGGTCTCCACGCCGGCGGACTCGAGAGCGCGCCGGGTCTCGGCCAGGTCTTCGATGTCGAGACAGAAATGCCGCCTCGTGCCGGGATCTGGAGGTCCCTCGAAGAAATGCAGCTCCAGCCCGTCTCCGGCCGAGAACCAGACCAGGTTCATATCGGGCAGGCTCTCCGGCACGGCCAGCTCTGCCAGGCCGAGCACCTCACCGTAAAAATGGCGGATCTCACCCTGCAGGCCGGCCGCGTAGGGCGACGAAACGTGCTGAAGCCGGCGCAACCTCATGAGGCGGATCGTGCCTCAGACCACAGCGAGATGCCTTCGGCCAGGCGGTCAAGCGACGCGACCGTCATCGGCTGGAGCGCGACGATCACGTCATCGACTCCCAAATCCGCGAAGGCCCCGAGCGCGACGGCGAGCCTGCCTCGAGCCTCCGGGAGGTCAGCGTCGCGGACATCGACCCCCACCGTGACCCGCACCGAGCTCCGCTCCCGACCCTGCGCGCCCAGCGCCTTCTCGAAGTCCGCCACCCGCCGGCCAAACCGCTCATCCGGCCGCTGAAACCAGGCTGTGTTCCAAGCGTCTGCGTGACGCGCCGTGAGCCTCACCATACGCTCGCCCATGGAGGCGATCAGCAGGGGGATGCGCCGCGTCGGCGGGGGCAGCAGGACCGCATCGGTCACCGTGTGAAATCGGCCGTTGAAGGTGACCGTCTCTCCCCGCAACAGCGGAATGATGATCTCGAGCCCCTCCTCGAACCGGCTCACGCGGTGGTCGATCGGATAGCCGAATGCCCTGTACTCGGGGTCGTGCCATCCCGCCCCCACGCCAAGGGTCAGGCGGCCGCGGCTGATCCCATCGACCGTCACGGCCATCTTCGCCAGCAAGGCGGGGTTGCGAAATGACATGCACATCACGAGCTGGCCGAGCTCGACGCGTTCCGTCGCGGCGGCGAGAGCCGCCAGTACGCTCCACGCCTCGTGCATCCCGCTCGGCGGCGATGCGGGCTCATTTCCGTACATGTGGTCAAACACCCAGATCGAGTCGAGGCCGACCGCCTCGGCATGCCGAGCGAAGACGAGGATCTCATTCCACGTCGCGATCCGGCCGGGCCCGTCGCTCTCGGCCAACGGCAGCATCGTCCCGACCCGCATCGT
>DASXBJ010000102.1:0-45738 GCA_036491755.1 Candidatus Dormiibacterota bacterium | reverse complement strand
CCAGAGTTGCACCGTCGACCTCGGGCTGCGCGTCCAGGTATGCGGCGCGGACGGTGCGGTTGAGCTTCTCGAGGACCTCGCTCCAGCCGGCGACGGGCTGCACCGACTCCGCCGGCGCGATGGGCGCGATGGGCGCGATGGGCGCGATGGCCGCGCTGAGCGCCGCTGCCGGTTGAGGAGTGCGGGACGGTTGCGGTTCTCCATCCGCCGGCCTGCTCGCCGGCTTCGCGGGGGCGGGAGCGGCCGGCGCGGGGGCATCGGGGACTGATTCCACGGCGAGCCGGACCAGCGTCGCCTCGACCAGGAACCGCGGCTCGGCGTGACGGCGGACCTCGCCGTCCAGGTGCAGCAGCGCGTCCAGAACGTTGGACAGCCGGCGCGCGGTGGCCTGGTCGCGATTGGTGAGCGCGGCGACCAGCCGGTCCCGACAGCCTTCCATCAGCCCACGTACCACCTGCCGCAGCTCTGCACCGACCGCATACACGCGGTTCAGCTCGGCCAGGGCCTCCGAGGCGCGACCGGCGAGCACGTCGTCGAGCAACGAGTCCAGCAGACGCGGATCGGCTATACCCAGCAGCGACCGCGCGCCCTCGAGAGTGATGGGACCGACCGCCAACGGGACAAGCTGGTCCATCAAGCCGACCGCATCGCGCATGGAACCCTGGGCTGTGCGCGCGATGAGCTGCATCGCGTCCGGATCGACCTGCACGTTCTCGGCCCTGGCGATGTGTGTGAGCCGCGCCACGATCTGCTCTTCGCTGTGGCGCCGGAACACGAAATGCTGGCAGCGGCCGACCACTGTCAACGGCATCTTCTGGACGTCGGTCGTGCACATCACGAACACCGCGTGCGGCGGCGGCTCTTCCAGCGTCTTGAGCAAGGCGTTGAACGCATCGGGCGTGAGACCGTGGGACTCGTCGATGATGTAGACCTTGTAAGGCCCTCGGGCCGGCGACAGGTTGACCTTCTCGCGAAGGTCGCGCACGTCGTCGATACCGCGGTTCGACGCCGCGTCGATCTCGATCAGGTCCAGCGCCGAGCCGGCGGTCATCTCGACGCACGACTGGCACTGGTTGCACGGCTCCGCCGAATCCCGGGGCCGGCCCGTGCAGTTGAGCGCCTTGGCGAGCAACCGCGCCGCGGAGGTCTTGCCGGTGCCGCGGCTGCCGCTGAACAGGTAGGCGTGTGCGACGCGGCCGGAGATGATCGCGCCCTGCAGCGCTCTCGACGCGGCGTCCTGGCCGACCAGGTCGGCGAACGTTTGCGAGCGGTACTTGCGGTAGAGGCTCTGGTACTCAGGCATGGTTTTCAAATGGCCGCGCACCCCCGCTTCGATCGAAGACCCCCAGCTCGCACCGCGGTTCGCGGCTCAGGCCCGGATGGCTGCGGCACCCTCAGGCTCTCTCCTTACCGCTGCTTCCTTCCGGACCTGACGGGGTTCGGAGACCCGAGCTGCGCAGGTCCCAACCTTCAACGCCGTTTGCCGCGGCCAGGCGTGAGAACCCAGACCTCAGCGCGGGAATTCGGTCCGGCTAAGGCGGATTGCCGGTGCAGGGTACCGCCAGCACCCCACTTAGCGCGACCACAGAGCATCTTACCCGGGCTCCGGGAATGTCACCGCGCCGGGAGCCGCGTCACCCGACCTCTGGCGCCCCCACCGGCCGCCGAGACACCCACGCCAGGTGCAAATAGGTCGCGACCGTGGCGATGGGGATCACCACCTCGGCTCCCACCACAACGTTCGAGGCATCCTGGTTCATGAACCGGAACAGGCAGATGCCACCGACCAGGATGATGATCAGCGCGGTCGAGACCTGCCCGGTCAATGTGTGACGCAACTCGGGCCGCCGATGCAGCGCGATCAGAACCGCGCCCCCGAGAGCGGGCAGCAGGTACCGCGCGATGACGACCACCGCGAGCCACAGGGGAAAGACACCGCCGGCGGCCAGGCCAACGACCACAGCACCCATCAACACCCCGTCGACCACCGGATCCAGGCCGCCTCCCAACGTCGACGGGCGTTCGAACCGGCGCGCGACCGTGCCGTCGACCAGGTCGCTCAACCCAGCGACCGCGATGACCACTGCCAGGAATCCGAGCATGCCGGCGGTCAGCGAATACGCGAGGGCCGGCGCCGCCAGGTAGGCGCGTGCCAGGGAAACCTGGTTCGCCTCTCCGGGGACGAAGCAGCCGACCGCCGCCACCGCGACAAACCAGGCCGCGAACAGCGCACGCGGTCCAGGTGGATTCGTGATGAGGATCCACGCCAGGCCGGCCACCAGGTAGATCGCACCCGCGATCACCCCGCTCCTGTTGAATCGCATGTCCTTAGTGTGGCGTTGGCGAAGGACTCGATTGGGGTGCGGCCGGCGGCGAGGGCGAGGGGCTGGGCGCCGGTGGCCGGTACGGGGGCGCGCCCGGTGGCGGGTTGGCGCCGCACGGGTAGTGCGGCTCGCCGGTGCCCTTGAGGAAGATCTCGTTGACGCCCCCGCTCGAGACGTAGCCGCCGTCGTAGGTGCAGACCTGCCGCGACACGACGCCCGCCGGCTGGACCCACATCGCGGGCCATGCATGGGTCGAGTAGTACTGCTCCAGGAATGGCTTCCAGACCGAGATCCCGACGTTCTCGCCGAACAGGAGGGCAGTCGGGCATTCCCAACCCGACGGAGGAAAGTTAGTCGCGAGGTAGGCATAGCCGGAGTTGCACGTCGGTCCAGCGTCGATGTGCATCAGCGAAGCGGCGACGGCGAGATCAGGTGTGTAGCCGATGAAGATCGAGCCGGTATAAGCCTCGGTCGTGCCGGACTTCCCGGCCACGGGTTTGCCGCCCAGCCCGCCGAGATAGAGCTTCACCGGCCCACGAAGCAGGTCCGTCATCACGTAGCCGAGGTCGGCGCCGATCACCTGCGTGCGAGGCGCGTTGGGATCGAGCGCTTCCAGCACCTTCCCGGCGGCGTCCGTCACCTTCAGCACGGCGTGCGGGCTGACTCGGTAGCCGCCGTTGTCGAACGCGGAGTACGCCGCGAGGTGCTCGGCCATCGAGATGGGGTCATGGCCCAAGGTCGTCGCGACGCCGTCTGGATTCTCGATCTGCGCCGTGACGCCCAGGTTGTGCATGAGCGCGACCACCCGAGCGCCCCCCTCCTGGGCGTATGTCCACAGGGCGGGGAGGTTGCGCGACTGCGCGAGCGCTGTGCGAAGCGTGATGTACCCCTCGTGCTTGGCGTCCCAGTCGTTGAACGTGTGCCCGCCGATCACTCCTGTCTGGTCGTTCAGCAGGCTCGCCGGCGTGACGAGACCGGCCTGCAGAGCCGCGGCATACGTGTAGACCTTGAACGACGAGCCGACGCCACGCCAGCCCAGCGGGTCCATCCCGGTCAGGTTGATCTGGCCGCGGATCGAGGCGTTGTTGTAGTCGGCGCTGCCGACCATCGCAAGGATCTCTCCGTCGCTGGGGTTCATGACCAGCATCGCGCCCGTGTTGACGCCTCGCTTGGCATAGGTCGACACTCCGGACTTCACCCACTTGTCGGCCATCGCCTGGGTGCTGAGATCGAGCGTGGTCGTGATGCGGAGGCCGCCTTCATAGAGCGCCTGCGCCCCGTATTTCTGAATGATGTACTGCTCGATGTAGTCGACGAAGTGGGCGGTGAGCGGGTCGTGCTGCGCCGGCAGGGCCTTGTGCGCGGCGACCATCTTCGCGATGAGATCGCCTTTGTATATGGTGCCGGCCGCGCTCGGGCTGAGGTCGCCGACGGCGACCAGGCTGTCGAGCACCTCTCGCCAGCGCAGCTTCACCGCCGCCAGCTGGTCGGGCGTGCCGAACGGGTCGTAGTCGGCGGGCGCCTGCGGCAGGCCGGCGAGGAAGCTGGCCTGAGCCCATGTCAGGTCGGCGGCATGGACCCCGAAGTAGGTCTCGGCGGCGGCCTCCGCTCCGTACGCGCCGTTGCCATAGTTGATCCCGTTCAGGTAAAGCTCGAGGATCTCGGCCTTCGTGTAGCGCCGCTCCATCTCTTCGGCCAGCAGGAGCTCGCGGAACTTGACGCTGATGGTCCGGTGTTGCGCCTCCTGCGCGGCGAGCACGTCGTTTTTCACCACCTGCTCGGTGATGGTCGAACCGCCGAGGGTGGCCGAGCGATGCGTGAGGTCGTAAGCGATCGCGATCGCCAGCCGCCTGTAGTCGACGCCGGAGTTCTGGTAGAAGGTGCGGTCCTCGGTCGCGATCGTGGCCTGTTGCAGCCGCGTGCTTATTTTGCTCAAGGGCACGACCGTCCGGTTCTGGTGGTACAGCGCCTCGATCAGGTTCCCGTTGCGATCCAGGATTCGCGTCGTCTGGGTGAAGTTGGCGGCCTGGATCGCATCGATCGACGGCAGGTCGCCGGCGAAGTAGTCGACGATTCCGATGGTCGCTCCGGTCCCGATCAGGCTCATCACCGAGATGACGATCAGGATCACCAGGGAAAATCGCATGAGCCAGTGGTGCGACGCGTGCCGGTTCGGACGTCGCGATCCGGCTCGAGGTCGTGCGCGAGCTCTCTTACGCGGACCCTTCGCGCTCACGGCGAATCGTCAAAGCCGGCAAGGGCGCTGCGGCGGGCCAAGGCGGGACCTCCAGGGACGTTTTCTGCGACGTGGGGTGGGTACGCTGCCCAGGAGTGTACGCGGGGGTGTGGGCCTCCCGGACAGGGTTAGCGGAGACCCAGAGCCTCCGCGCCCTGGTTCGCCAGGCCCATGATCGGGCTCCCGAACAGGCCGTAGGCCGCGATCACAAAGCACAGGCCAACTGCTCCGATCGTGGACAGCGGCGTCAAAACAGGAAGGGCCGCCGCCTGGCCCCGGCGGCTCTCCTCCAGCGGGCTCTGGATATAGATGACGCGCAAGGTGGCGACCACCGCCGCCAGGCCCATGATCCAGCCGAGCAAGCCGAGGGCCAGGAGGGCGAAATGCCCGCTCTGGGCCAGGGCCGCGGCGACGGCCAGCTCGCCGAAGGCGCCGGCCAGGGGAGGCGCGCCCGCCAGCGAGAGCATCGCCAGCGCGAGCGCCGCGGCGCGAGCCGGCCTCAGGGTGCCAAGCCCCGCGACGGCGGCCTCGCCGCCCTCAGCCCGCCCGAGCACCGCCGGACCGCATGTGGCCGCCACGGCGAAAGCGCCCAGGAGGAAGAGCGCGGCGCCCGCCCCGGAGCGGTAGTGCGTGGCCAGGCCGGCCGCAACCCATCCCACCTGCGCGGCCGCGAGGTATGCCATTCGGGTTCTCGGGGCCCGAACAGACAGGGCGGCCGCGCCGCCGCCGACCATGGCGACCGCCGCCAGCACCTCGAGGTACGGCGAGAACACCGCCGGCACCGGCACCAGCATTGCCGAGAGCTTGATCGCCACCACGACCGCCGCCGCGGCGACCAGGCCGAGCACCAGGCCCGCGCCGAGCGGCGAGGCGCCCAGTCCGGCGGGCAGCCCGGCCAGCTGGAATGGCGCCAGGCTCGCGCGCATCGCCAGACCGCTGAGCAACAGAAGGATGGGGATGGCGAGGGGGAGCGTGGGCGCCGTGTTGAGGAGGACTGCGCGGATCGCGCCGATGTCGGCATTGCCCGTGCTCGCATAGATGTACGCCAGGCCCATCAACAACAGAGCGCTGGCCAGCCCCCCCGCGACGAGCAGCCGCAGCCCGAGGTCTGGCCGTCGGAGCGAGACCATGACTACGGCCGCAGCAGCCGCCAGCTCGAGGCCGGCCCACAGGGCGACCAGGTCGCCTGCCGAGCCGGCCACCATCGCTCCGAACGCTGCCAGCAAAAGCATCGCGATGGCGACTGAGGTGGAATCCTCCGTGGTCCAGTCGGCGGTTGCAATCGCCAGGGCCACGGCCAGCAGCACCGCCGCCTTGGCGAAGAGCGCGAAGCGGTCCTGGATGAGGGCCCCGCCGAAATACGTGCCCAGCGACGCGCCAACCCAGAGCTCCAGCGCGAACGCGAGCAGCGCGACCCCGACAGCCATCGCTGGTAGGAAGCGGCGCGAAGGGACTGACAGCCAGGAGAACCGGGCGGCGAGAAGGATCAGCACGGCGCCCGCCACCACGATCGCTTCCGGGACGAGGACGAGGTTCCTCATCACGCTGCCGGTCCGGTGTAGGGAGAGGCAATGTCCGAGATCCCCGCCGCCATCACGTTGACCAGGCCCGGGTCGAACAGCGGGGTGTCGGTCCCAGGGATCTTCGGGCCGCCTGGGAAGAGTCCGACCCAAAGTAGGCCGCCGGCCAGGAGAGCCAGGTACCAGGTCTCGCCCAGCGAGGAGTCCGAGACGCCGGGCGCGTCCGGGTTGGGCGGTCCGAAAAGGATGCGACGCAGGAGCGCCGCCAGGGAAACCGCGCCCATGGCCAGGCCCAGGGCGACCGCGAAGGCGCCGATCGGCTGAGTCTTGAAGGCGCCGAAGAACGTCATGAGCTCGGCCGGGAAGGTGGCCAGGATCGGCACTCCGAGGATGGCGAGCGCGGCAATGATGAGGAGCCACGCAATCGTCGGCATCCTGGGCGCGAGGCCGCTCAGCACGAGCAGGCTGCGGGATTGCGCTCGCTCCGAAAGCGTCGCGCAAACACCCAGGATGAGCGCGGCCGCGAGGCCCCCAGCAAAGAGCGACAGCACGCTGCCGGCGATCCCGATCGGCGAGAGGGCGGCGAGTCCCAACACCGTGATCCCGCCCGGAATCATGGCGAGGTAGGCGGCCGCCTGCCGGATGTCGACTGCGCGCAGCGCGGCCACGCCGCCGAAGCCGACCGTCAGCGCCGCGAGCGCCGCGAGCAGGGGCGACAGGAGGTGCGCGGCCGACGGCTCGGCGGCGACCACCGCCCGCAGCAACAGGAAAGCGCCCATCCGGGAGGCCGCCCCGGCGACCACGACCGACACTCCGATCGGCGCTTCGGCCCCGACGTCCCTGATCCAGCCGTGCAGCGGAAACAGCGGCAGCCGCGTGGCCGCTGCCACGATCATCAGGATCCCGACCGCCATCTGCACGCGAGATCCGGTGGCCGCCTTCAGGAGGACGTCCATGTCAAAGCTGTTGCCGCCGGTGGCCGCGTAGAGCGTCATGGTGCCGGCCACCAGCGCGGCGGTGCCCAGGCTCCAGTAACCGAGCAGACGCCACCCCGCGACCTGCCTTCGTGGTCCGCCCCAGCCAAATATGAGCAGCGCCAGCGGGATCGCGGCGGCGCCCCAGAAAAGGATGAGGACGAACATGTCCCGAGCCACGATGGCGCCGTTGACCGACGCCTGGGCCAGGAGCAGGAGGCAGAAGTACGAGCGGACACGTTCGCGGATCCCGAGCGAGGCCAGCACGGACGCGATGCCGATGAGCCCGGAAAGGATGAGCATCACCATCCCGGGCCCGTCGACTCCGAGGTGATAGGTCACACCGATGGTCGGAAGCCACACGACCTTCTCCTCGTACTGCATCGTCGGGAGGAAGGACTGGAACTGGCTGTAGGCGATGAAGAGTACGAACAGGATGCCGAGGTTGGCAAAGAACGCAATCTGTTTGACCAGCACGTCGTAGCGACCGCGCGGGTTCGGCAGCACGGCCAAAACGGCGGCGACGACCACCGGGACCCACATGGTGAGGCTCAGCAGCAGCGGCGACGAGAAGATTCCGGCCCCGGGGACCGAAACCGGCGTCGGCGTCGGGCTGGCGGCGAGGAAGGCGAGGAGGATCAACGCACCAACCCGGGCGCGGCCAGACCCACGACCAAGGCAAGCACCACCGCAACCACGACGATGACCGGCAGCACGGGCAGGCGCCCGCCGGTTGTGGCGAGCCTCCCGGAGGCGTCGCCGAATCGCGCCAGCGCGCCATCCCCGGCGGGAAGCCACATGTCGATTCTTCGGGCCAGGTCGGCGCTCGGAGCGACCAGGAACCGCTCGACGAACGCACCCGCCGCTGCGACTCGAGCAGCGAGCAATGCACCAAATCCGTCGGACACGCGAATCGCGCCGTCCTTGTCACGTACGAATGCGAGGCTCGCCGCGGCGACGCCGATCACCGCGATTGCCACCCACAAGAGGAATGAGCCTGCTCCGGGCTCCGGGTGCTTCAGGCCATCGAGCAGATCGAGCCAGCCGCGGATCGCCGAAGCCACCAGGAAGGCGGCGCCGGCGAGGGTGAGCAGATACGGCCAGCCCAGCGACGAGGAATGCGCCTCGCGGACCCGGTCAGGCTCGAAGGCCCGGCGCCTGCGCAGCGGACCGATCGAGACGCCGAAGAACACCCGAGCCATGCCGACCGCCACCAAAAGGACCGACTCTCCGAGCAAGGCTCCAAGCCACGACCGCGAGCTCACTGCGAAGGACAGCGCGCCCCAGGCGCACAGCGCGATCACGACGCCCGCCAGGAGCAGGGCCAGCGAGCTCGCACGCATCCTCCGCCAGGCGTCCCCCATCTCGGCCAGATCGTCGGTTCGCATGGCGGTCGATATGGCTGAGGCCGCGAGCGTGGCTGCAACACGCGCGGGGGCCGCGGCGAGAATGCACGCGACGCCGGCGATCGCAAAGGCGGCGTGAGGCACCTCGAAGCCGTGGATGACGATCGCCGCGCCCGTGGCCGTGACCGCCGACCCGAGCAGGGCGATGATCCGCCGCGGCTCGTTGCTGAGCAGCGCGAGCAGGGCGGCGATCACCGCCGCCCCCGCGCACGCGTACATGCACGCACGCAAGGTCTGGATGTTGGAGGCCGCGAATATCGGCATCACCCGATACAGCACGACGATCGCGAGGACCGACCAGACGGACTGCGCCAGCGCCAGGGCAGCGGGGGGTGCGGAAACGCTGGTCTGCGTCACCCACGACTGCAGCGGCCAGATGGCGAGCCTTCCGGCCACGCCGATCAGCAGCAGGACCGAGGCCACGGCGAGGGAGCGAACGGTCCAGCCCGGATTGGAGTGCAGGATCGGGACCAGCGTGTTCAGGTTCTGGACGCCATATCGGGCGTAGAGCCACGCGACACCGCACAGCAGCGAAAGATCGGTCAGAAACGGCAGGGCAAGAGCCACCCTGGCTCGCCGGGCGGCCTCATCCACGCCCCAGCGGTGCGCGAGGAGCAGGTACGTCATGGCGCCTGCAATCCCCCAGAACGCGAGGAGCTCGGCCAGATCCCAGCTCACCATCACGCCCACGCTCGCGAACAGAAGCGCGCTGATCAACGCATGAAAGCGCGCGGCGCCCGGCTCGGATCGCCCCATCACCTGGTGCCAGCCGATCGCTCCGATGAAACAGATTTCGATGACGACCAGCGCGGCGACCGTCAGATGGTCGACCCGCAGGACTATGTCGATGCCGAAACCTTGAAAGTTGACCGGCCCGCTGAAAGCGACCGGCAGGTTGATGTACTGGTACGTGGCCAGGAACGGGAGGGACTTTTTGGCCAGGCCCCAGCCGACCAGCAGTGTCGCGAGCAACGTCACGACGGCCCCGATCATCGCCATGTTCGACGAGGAGCGGCGTGTCCGGATGCTCGAGATGGCCAGGACGAACGACGCCAGTGGCGCGATGACCATCAACGGAACGGCCCACGACAGCGTGCTCGCGGGATCGAACGTGAAGCCGGTCGACCGCGCGCCCGAAGCCGCGCCCGAAGCCGCTGTCAACATGTCGCCTGCGGCGAGCAGCAGGCTCAGCGAGAGGCCTCCCGACCGGCGATGCCAACGCCGAGCGCGACCATCGCAAGGGCGGCGAGCGCCAGCAGGATGGCCACCTCCTGGCCGATCAGCTGCGGGCCACCGGCGGCGGAAAAGCGAGCGACGCCCTCGAACGCGACACCTGCCCCGCCGAACATGAGGGGAACGCCTGCCAGGGCCGCCATGAGATCCCGCCGCCAGGTTGCGGCGAATGCGCCGGCGGCGACCAGGCCGGCGGCTACGAAGAGGACCGTCACCAGGGTCACGCTCACCGGCTGTGTTCCCGGGCCCGCCATGCGGCCGCCGCCCCGACCAGCGCGACCAGGATCAGCGCGCCGACAGCCTCCGTCGCCAGCGCATCATGGGCGAACAGAAGGCGGCCGAGCGACGAGCTGCCGAAAGCTCCCCCGTAGAAGTTCGCCGGTACGAAGTCGCCTCGGTAGGCGGCATAGGCGAGCAGCGCAAACAGGCCGGCCGCGCTGAGGGCCCCGATCTGACGCCACGCGATATGAACCACAGGCTGCAGCGAACGGTACTGAGGCCCTGCCAAGAGCATCGCGACTCCGGCGTAACAGACCAGGATCACGGCGGCCCCGAACCCGGCCGACAGGGCCAGGGCAACCCCCGACAGGCCCAATCCCGCGGCGGCCATCGCGAGGCCGCGAGCCTCGCGTCCAGGCAGGAATGCGACAAAAAGCGCGCCACCCATCGACAGCGTCGCGGACACGTAGAAACCTATCGCGTGGAGGGAGTCCATCGGCACTCCGTGGTTGTTGGGAGGGGCCTTTTACCGGCTAATCGACGAGCCCGCCGGCTCCAAGCCGCCAAGCATACAGGAGGCCGGAACCCGCGATCGCGAGCAGGGCGAGCGCCGAAACGAGCCCTCCCGGAGTGGGTTGCACGGTCGCCGCCGCGATGCCATACGCCACCAGGAGCAGCAGGGCCGCAACTCCGGAGGCCGAGACCGCAACGCGCAGCGGATCCCAGCGGCGCAGCCTCCTCGACAGCTCAGACATGCCCGAAGTATCGCAGGGGCTTGCCGCCTTCGCCAACCATCCCCGGTGGCGTCGACCGCCTAGGCGAGCGACTCCAGCCATGCCTGGTGGAGGGTGCCGTACCGCCCGGTGCGCTGCCTCAGGTCGCTCGGCGCGCCGTCCTCGACGACGCGTCCGGCGTCGACGACCAGCACGCGGTCGGCGATCTCGACGGTGGAGAGCCGGTGGGCGATGATGATGGCGGTGCGGCCGCGGAGAAGAGTGCGGAGAGCCCGCTGCACCAGGCGCTCGGACGGCAGGTCGAGGGAGGACGTCGCTTCGTCGAGGACCAGGACGCGCGGGTTGGCCAGAAACGCGCGCGCGAACGCCACCAGCTGGCGCTGGCCCGACGACAGCCGGACTCCTCGACGCCGCACGTCGGTGTCGTAGCCGTTCGGCATCCTGCTGATGAAATCGTGGGCGCCGATGGCGCTGGCGGCTTCGATCATCTCCTCGCGTGACGCGTCCGGCCGCCCGAACAGAAGGTTCTCACCGACCGTGCCCGAAAAGAGAAAGCTCTCCTGCGTCACGGTGACGACCGCCCGGCGCAGGTCTGTGACTGCAATCGAGCGCAGGTCCACCCCGTCCAGGTTCACGCGGCCCGAGGTCGGATCGTAAAACCGCGCGATCAATCGGGCCATGGTCGTTTTCCCGGCGCCCGTCTCGCCGACGATCGCGACCACCTGTCCCGCTGGGATCTGCAGGTCGATGTCGTGCAGCACCGGCTTCTCGCGGTACGCGAATGTCACGTGTTCGAACGCGATCGCGCCCTGCGCATCGTCCAGCCGAACTGGCGTGGCCGGCTCAGGCACGGTCGGGGACTCTTCTATGACACCCGCCAGCTTTTCAAGCGCCGCGCCCGCCGCCTGGAAGACGTTGTAGAACTGCGACAGATCCTGCATCGGCTCGAAGAACTGCCGCAGGTAAAGGACGAATGCCGTCAGCACACCAAGGGTGACCTGGCCCTGCACCACAAGGTAGCCGCCGAACAGAAGCACCGACGCGGTCGTGATGCGGCCCAACAGGTTGATCGCCGGGCCGAACGTCGCGGCCAGGCGATTGGACCAGATGTTGGCGTCTCGGTAGCGACCGTTGACGTCCTCGAAGATCTCCTGGTTGCGCGGCTCGCGGCGAAAGGCGTGAACTGCCCGAATCCCCCCCAATGACTCCACGTAATGGACGATCACAAGGACTATCGCCCGGCGTACTGCGCGGTAGGACCGCGCCGAGTTGGCACGAAACCAGTAGGTGAGCGCGAGCACGAGCGGCATGGCAACCAGGGTCACCGCACCGAGGCGCGCGTCGAGGTGGATGAGGATCACCGTGATCGCCACCACCGAGATCAGCGAGGTGATCACCGAGGTGAGACCCGTCGCCAGCAGCTCGTTGAGCGCGTCGATGTCCGACGTCAATCGGGAGATGATCCGGCCCGACGTGTACCGCTCGTAGAAGGAGATCGACAGCTCCTGGACATGAGCGAACAGCGTCCGGCGGAGATCGAAAAGGACGTCCGCGCCGATGCGCCCGGAAAGGCGCATGAACGCATAGTTGGCGGCTGCGTTGACGACGAGCGCGAGCAGCAGGACGGCCACGATCGCGACCAGGTTGCTCAGGTTGGCGCTGTGGCCGGGCTGGATGCCCCGGTCGATGCCGAGACCGACGAGATACGGCAGCGCGAGGTATGCGACGGACCGGATGAGGATCAGCAGGCCCGCCAGCGCCATCTGCCGGCGGTATGGGCGAGCCAGCGAGGCGAGGAGCCGGCGGCTGCGGCGCCGTAACAGCCCGGCGACGCTCGGTGAGAACTCGTCGATCTCCTCGGATGCAACGCCGCGCCATCGATCGGCCGCCGGCTGGCCGGCCGGGGCTGCGATTGCACTCATGCCGACACCACCTCGGCCCGGGTCTCGTACTCCTGGGCCAGGAGAGCGCGATACGTCGCATTCGAGCGCATGAGCTCGCTGTGTGTGCCAACCGCGGCTATCGTCCCGCCGTCGATCAGCGCGACCCGGTCCGCCAGGGCGAGCGTGGAGGGCCGGTGCACGACCAGGATCCCCGTCACGCCGTGGAGGACTCGCGCGAGGGCTTCCTCGATGACGGCCTCGGTATGGACGTCGACGGAGGAGAGCGGATCGTCGAGGACCAGGATCGGCGGAGCGCCGAGGACGGCACGAGCGAGCGCGAGGCGTTGCCGCTGGCCCCCCGAGAGCGTGTAGCCCTGCTCGCCCACTCGGGTTTCGAGGCCCCAGGGCAGGTCCCACACGAAGCCCGCCTGCGCCACGTCGACCGCCCGCTTGATCTCGTCGTCGGTGACCGTCGCGCGGCCCATGACCAGGTTCTCGTGCACGGAGGCGGAGAAAAGGATCGGGTCTTCGAACGCGACGCCGATATGCGAACGAAGAGAGGACAGCCGGAGTTCGCGCACGTCTATGCCGTCGAGCAGGACTGAGCCCTCCGCGACGTCGTAGAGGCGAGGCACCAGGTACGCCATGGTGGTCTTGCCGCTTCCGGTCCGGCCGACGATGCCCATCGTCTCGCCGGGCTCGACGGTGAGGTTCAGACCGCGCAGGATCCAATCGTCGGAGTTTGGGTATTTGAACCCGACGCCGCGAAACTCGATGCGGCCGCGACAGGTGTCCAGCGCCCGCGCGCGAGGCCGGTCTGAGATCTCCGGCCGCGAGTCGAGCACCTCGTTGAGGCGCTGCGATGCGGTCTGGCATTCCTCGCTCATCGACATCACCCAACCGATCGCGTCCATGGGCCACGTGAGCATGAACACGTAGTTCATGAACGCGACCAGGCCGCCGATCGTGAGCCTGCCCTGGGTGACGTTGATCCCGCCGATCAGCAGCACTGCGGCGAGCGAGAGGTTCGGGAGCAGGTTCAGGCGCGTCCAGAGCTGGGCCCGGACCTTGACGCCGAGAAGGCTCGTGCCGCGCAACATGGTGGCCTGGTCCTCGAAACGCCGCTGCAGCAACGGCATACGCCCGAACGCCTTGATGATGCGTACACCCGTGGCCATCTCCTCGATGACGGTGGTCAGATCACCCTGCTGGTCCTGCAGCCGGCGGGCGATCAGCTTGTACTTGTTGTGGAACTTCTGGCTGAAATACGCGATCGGCAGCATGAAGACGATGACGACCAGCGCCAGCTGCCAGTCGAGCGCGACCATCAGGACGAAGACCACCGCGAAGGTGACGATCGTTTGGAGGAACCAGATCAGGCCGAAGCTGACAAAGCGACGAACCGTGGCGATGTCCGAGATGGCCCGTGACAGCAATTGACCGGATTGCCAGTTGTCGTGGAACGACACCTGCAGGTTCTGCAGGTGCGCGTAGAAGTCGTTGCGCAGGTCCGTCTCCATGCGCAGCGAGACGATTCCGGAGTAGTTGCGCCTCAGGAAAACGAACACGAACTCGAGCAGGCCGATGCCCAGGAGGAGCGCGGCCATCGAGCCCAACCGGCTGAGATCGTGGTGGGTGATCGGCCCGTCGATGATGAACTGGATCACCTTGGGGATCGATGCCGCGGCCGCCAGGCTGGCCACCTGAGCCAGGCCGAATACGACGACCAACCATCTGTATGGCCGCAGGTACGGGATGTAACGGCGCAGCGCGAGCAGACCCAAGTCGTCGAAACCCTCAGCGCCCACTTTTTGGGCGAGTTGAACCAACAGGAGCTGGGAGCCGACTATTTTACCGCGTGGTTACCGGCTGTCGACCGGGGCGTGATGCGGCGCCAACCGCATCAGGCGGTGGTCGTGATGATCCCCCCGCCGAGGACCTTGCTGCCTGAATAGAGAACCGCGGCCTGGCCTGGCGCGGCGCCAAAAAATGGTTCGGCCAGCCGTAGCGTGCCGCCTTCGTATGTCGCCGGGATCGGTGGGGCGTGATAGCGGAGCCGAGCCTCACAAGCGACCGGCTCGCGGACGGATCCGTCGATGAAGGTGACCTCCTCGAGGTCGACCCGGCGCACGGCCAGGTCCTCTCGGCGGCCGACCACCAGACGGTTGGCTTTGGCTTCGACCCGCACGACGTACCACGGACCCGGTTGCGAGAGGTCGCCGAATCCGCTGCGCTGGCCCACCGTGTACAGCGCGGTCCCTCGATGGCGGCCGACCTCGCGACCCTCGCTGTCGACCACGGCGCCGGCGTGGACGGGCAGGTGCTGGGCCAGATACCTCGCGGTCTCACCGCGCGGCACGAAGCAGATCTCCTGGCTCTCGGCTTTGTCTGCGACAGGCAGCTCGAACTCGCGCGCGTGCTCGCGGACTTCGTGCTTGGTCATGGCGCCCAACGGAAAGAGGATTCTCCGAAGGCGCTCCCGGTCGAGGTGGTAGAGCATGTACGACTGGTCCTTGGCATCGTCCACCGCCGTGTGCAGCTCCGGCCCTGCCGGGCCGGGCAGGATTTGGGCGTAGTGGCCAGTCGCCAGGTGGTCGAAACCCAGCTCGAGCACCCGCGCAAGCATCAGATCGAACCGGACGAAGGCGTTGCAGCGAACGCATGGGTTGGGCGTGCGCCCCTCGAGATAGGCCTGGTGAAACGGCTCGATCACGCGCTGGCCGAAGTCGCGCTCGAGGTTCCAGCAGTAGTAGGGAATCTCGAGCAGCGAAGCCACGCGGCGGGCGTCCTCCACCGCGTTCAGTGAGCAGCAGCCTCCATGGCGAGTCGCCTCTTCCGAGTCATCGCGGGGCCACTGCTGGAGGGTGACGCCGACCACCTCGTGGCCCTGGGCGTGGAGCAGCGCGGCGGCGACGGAAGAGTCGACGCCGCCCGACATCGCGACGGCGATCCTCATGCTCTGCTCTCGATTATTTTTCGCGTGACCACCTGCGCATCCTCTCCCACACCGTAGAGGATCGCGGACTTGAACTTCCTCAACCAGGGCACGCCCATGAAGTAGAGCCCTGGAATGGTTGAACAGCCATCGGTCTGCATCGGGAAGCCCATGTCGTCGAAGATCGGCAATTTGATCCATCCGTAGGCCGGCCTGTAGCCGCTGGTCCAGATCACCGCCTGGATGTTGGACTCAACCACGTCGAGCTCCGCACGGGTTCGGATCCGCAGTGGTTCGGGAAACTCGAACTCGAGCGGCGGCCTGCCGGTCGCCGCGCAATGGCTGTTGATGCTGTTCAGCATCTCCTGGAGCCTGGCGTCGCCGAAATCCACGCTTGTCGCGAGGTCGTCGGCGAAGTGAAGAACCGAACCTTCAGCGCCCGCATAGCGACCCAGCAGCTCGACGCCCTCCCCGTGCAAGGTCCGGTAGTTGAGGTCGCGGCCGCCGTGGTTGCCTGACGCCTGGACATTGGCGACGAGCCGAGCCGCGGGGGATGGAAGTGCTGCGGCTGGGCGGTCAAGCCAGCCCGATTCGCTCGACCATGCAACGAAGTCGCGCCCTTCGAAGCGCCTTGGGGTCCACGGAGCGCGCCCGCAAGCCAGGAAGACCGGACGGCCGGCGCGATGAAGTTCGAGGGCAAGCTGGCAACCGGTTTGCCCACTGCCGACCACAAGCACCGCGCCCGGCGGGACATCGTCAGGGTTGCGGTAGTCCTCGGCCAGGATTTGATGCACGCCGCGAGGCAGTTTGTCCGCGCCGGGGGGCCGGTGCGCACGCTGATACCCCCCGGTAGCGACGACAACCGACCTCGCGCTCAGCTTCCCCTCCGGGAGGGTGAGGATGAAGTCGGAGCCGTCCTGCTCCAGCGCGGAGACCGTGACGTGTTCCCGAACGGGGGCGTGGAATGACGTCGCCCAGGCGCCGAAGTAGTCGATCAGCTCTCCGAGCGGCATGTATCCGTCGGGGTCTGGCCCGTCGTACCTGGCGCCAGGCAGCTCGACACCCCAGTTCGGCGTGACCAGGCAGAAAGAATCCCAACGGCGCGATCGCCACGTCTCGGCGACCCGGCCCGCCTCCAGCACGACGTGTTCGACGCCTGCCTGGGTGAGATGCCAGCTGGTCGCGAGCCCCGCCTGTCCAGCCCCGACGATCGCGACATCGACGTCGCGAGTCATTCGACCAGGTCGCCCTCCGCCGGTTCGACCGTGACGCCTCGCGATTCGAGGTAGGCGACTCCTTTGTCGAGCTCATCCGGTTCGCCCGTGAGCTCGAGGAGGACCCAGCCCTGGTCGCGGCTCACGTCGGCCCGCCGGATGTTGGTCACGATCTCGAACTTACGGCCGAGCTGGTAGATCACCGGCTCCTTGACCAGGGCCGAACCGAAGATGAGCTTGAGCCGCCGTCGTCCCATGACCGCCGAGTCTAGTTGCTCAGGTCTCCTCCGGCTACGGCCGGCACTATGGAGATCTCGTCTTTGTCCCCCAATTTGGACCCCAGGCCGGCGCCCAGGCGCACGTCCTCGTCGTTCAGGTAGACGTTGACGAACTGCCGCAGCTCGCCGCGCTCGTCGAGCAAGCGGTCCCTGAAGCCCGGGTATCGGGCGTCCAGCGCCGTGATGGCGGACGCGAGGTCTTTGGCGTCCACGGGAACGGTCACCTCTCCCTCGGAGAGGCGGCGCAGCGGGCCAGGGATTCGAAATTGTGCCATCTGTTAAATATTCACCTTCTCGCGAAACGATTTCATGGTCGGATCTATTTCCACACGGGTCGAATGACCGTTGACCGCGGCCAGCACGTCGGCAGTCTTGAGGCCGTGTCCCGTGACGTACGCAACCACGACCTCATCGCCTTTCCAGCGCCCTGACCGTGCGAGCTTGGCCAGCACCCCGATGGTGACCCCGCCGGCCGTCTCCGTGAAGATTCCTTCGGTCCGCGCCAGCAATCTGATCCCCTCAACGATCTCTTCTTCCGTCACCGCCTCGACCACCCCGCCGGTCTCGAGGGCGATCCGGTTGACGTAAACGCCGTCGGAGGGGTTGCCGATGGCGATCGAGCGCGCGATGGTGTTGGGCTTGACGGGGAAGACGCGGTCCGGCGTGTCCGAATGGAAAGCGTTGTAGACCGGCGAGCAGCCGAGTGCCTGCGCTCCGGTGAAAGCCGGCACTCGCTCGTCCTCGACCAGTCCGTACTCGACCAGCTCGCGTGCCGCCTGGCGGTGCCGCACGAACTGGCATCCGCTGGCGATCGGGATGATGATCTCGTCCGGCAGCCTCCAACCGAGCTGCTCCGCGGTCTCGAATGTCAGCGTCTTCGACCCCTCCGCATAGAACGGCCGGATGTTGATGTTGCAAAACGCCCACGGTGTCGACTCGACGAGCTGGCTGCAGAGCCTGTTCACCTCGTCGTAATTGCCCCTCACCGCCACGACGTTCGGATCGAAAACACCGATGCTGACCAGCTTCGCCGCCTCCAGGTCGACCGGGATGAAGACGAAGCACTCCAGGCCGGCGCGCGCCGCATACGCGGCGACGGAGTTGGCCAGGTTCCCGGTCGAAGCGCATGCGATCGTTTCAAATCCATGCGACCGCGCCCAGCTGATCGCCACCGACACAACCCGATCCTTGAAGGAGTTCGTCGGGTTCATGCTGTCGTTCTTCAGGTACAGGTTGCGAAGGCCAAGCTCCGCACCAAGTCGGTCGGCCTTGACGAGCGGCGTAAATCCCTCGCCCAGCGTGACGACAGGCACCGAATCCTCGACCGGCAGCAGATCGCGATAACGCCACATCGACTTCGGCCCCCGCTCGATCCGCTCGCGTGAGACGACCTTCTTGAGCGCCGCCTCGTCGTACACCACGTCAAGCGGCCCGAAGCACATCTCGCAGACGTGCGTCGCCTGGAGCTCATACTCCGTCCCGCATTCGCGGCACCGCATACCGAGCAGCTTCGGCACGGGCTCAGTTTAGAAGGACCGCCCAGTCCGGACCCCGAGATGGACCCTTTTACAGCCCTTCCCGCGTGACAATGCGCCGCATCAGACCAAGCTCGCTCCGATAGATGTGGGCCGACTTGACGATCATCGTCAGCGTGCCTACGCCGACTCCGAGATCGCCCGCCACGCGAGCTTGCAGGGCCGCTAGCTCGACCAGATTCGCATAACCCTTCGTACCGAAATCGATGGCGTGAGCGTAGACCGCGACCTGAAGCCTCCCCGTGACGAGCCAGAAGTCGAGCAAGCTGACGCACGGGATGTACCCCGTGTCGGTCAGCGGCTCGAAGGTGGTGACCGTCGCGTCCCGCGCCCATGGATTGGCCGCGAGCCGGTCGACAACCCAGCGGATCTGGTCACGACCCGCATGGCCATAGTCATACAGGCGCGTCGCATAGCTGTCGGCGTCACCAAGCTCTGCAACTCGGGAGTGGTCGGTGAAGTTCGCGTGCATCCAGGCCAGCCGTTCGGGATCACCGAGCTGGGCGATGATCGGGTCGTCCACCCTGGGTGAAGTCACGTCGAGCGTGGCGCGGAACACTTCGACGATCGGCAGTCCCTCCCAGCTCCCGGCGACACCGCCATCCAGGATCGCGGCCGCAATCGCCAACCACGCCTCACCGATCGTCATCACCTCGATCCGCACTGGCGCGAAAACCTCAGCCATCCGGTCCGCAACCTACTACACAACGTTGAAGCCGCGGCCTCACGCCCCAGAACGCTCGCGGATTGTCAGCCACCACTCGAACTCCTCGCCAGGCTGAAGCAGCGGAGGCGGCGCCAGGGGATCTGGCCCGTCATTTCCGCCCGTCGCCGGCTCGATCCCGACCTGCCGGTATCCGCCCAGGTCGCCGTTGCACACCCAAACACCGACGTACGGCGTCAATCGCGGGTCCCACCTGAGCTCGACCGCCGCCCCCGAACCCCACCGCAACCCCGCCCTATCCACCGATCCCCTGGGCAGGAACATCTTGGTGCTCGAGCCCTCCGCCAGCCTTGACAGGCGATCACCGCCGGGCACCGAGATCTCCATTCCGGGCTCGAATCTGAAGAGTGGGTGTGCGCACCAGTACGCGAGCTGAGGCACCGAGCCTCGATTCGAGTAGCGGTAGGCCACGTGAATGCCGGTCGGACCGAGCTCGACCGTGCGCTCGAGCTCCCAGGGCACGACCCGGCCCGCGCACCGCATCACGGCTCGCGAACCCGACGATCCCTCCACCCTCCACGGCAGACGCCATGCCTCGCCGTGGTCTGGCAGCGAATCGGTCGCCGCGACGTTCGGCACCATCTCGTCCCAACCCCAAGCCCCCGACTCCACGAACCCGGCCCCACCCGGCTTGTCGACTCCGATCCCGCGCTCGAGCAGCTCCTCCCCCCGAAGCAGCAGCGAGGTGATCCGCCCGCCGCGCTCGGGCCTGATCTCCATCTCCCACGGCTCTCGCCCCAGCCTCACAGGCCGCTCTCAGCTTTGGATCGTAGGCTGGTGGTGGATGAAGCTCGCCACTGTGACCCTGGCGCTGGGCGCCATCGTCCTGGCCTCCTGCGCCCCCAGGATCGCGGCCCAGCCGAAAACCCTGGCATCGCCCACGGCCTCGCCGGCGGCGCAGCAGTCGAGCCCGGTCCCAGCGTCCCCGTCACCAAATCCCTCCCACGTCTTCGTGATCGTGATGGAGAACCGCAGCTACAGCCAGGCCGCCGGCGACAGCTACATTGCCAACCTCGCGGCGCAGTACGGTGTCGCGACCAACTATCACGGCGTGTCCCATCCCAGCCTCCCGAACTACCTGGCCCTGACCTCGGGCAGCACATGGGGCATCACCGACGACGGATTTCACTCTCTTCCCGCGGGCGGCCTCGGCACCCAGCTCACCGCGGCCGGGATCGACTGGCGCGCTTACATGGAGGGCATGACCCGCACCTGCTTCAACAGCCCGTATCCATACGCTCTGAAGCACGACCCCTTCGCTTACTACGGCGACGCCTGCCCGCCACAGGTCGTGCCCTTCAGCCAGTTCGCGAGCGATATCGCGGGCAGCACCCCGCGCTTTGTCTGGATCACGCCGGATCTCTGCCATGACGGCCACGACTGCTCGAGTACCGTGGCGGAGGGCTGGCTCGCGCAGACCGTGCCCATGATCCTCAACTCGGCCGCCTGGCGGGACCACGGCGTCCTGTTCATCACCTGGGACGAGGGAGAGGACAGCGCGAACTCCGTCGCGACCCTGGTCATCCAGCCCAACCCGGCGGCACACCAGAGCTCACAGCCGTACGACCACTACTCGCTTCTCGCCACCATCGAGGACCAGCTTGGAGTCCCTCGTTTGGGCCTGGCGGCGCAGGCGACGCCGATGTCCGACCTGATGGCCACCCCGATCCGGGGCTAGCCTATGCCGGCGCGTTGATAGTCGCCTTCCAGTAGGTGATCGACTCGAGGTAATCACTGTCGATCGTGACGCCGAGCCCCGGTCCGGTCGGCACCTTCAGCCGGCCGTCCTCCAGGACGAAAGGCTCGGTGATGTCGCGGCTGTAGTACCGGTCGGACGCCGACGTGTCGCCCGGAAGGGTGAAGTTCTTCATGGCCGCCATGGCGACGTTGCCCGCGCGACCGATCCCCGTCTCGAGCATCCCGCCCATCCACACCGGAACGCCGCGCTCGGCGCACACGTCATGGATTCGTCGCGCCTCCAGGTATCCGCCGACCCGGCCCGGCTTGACGTTGATGATGCGGCACGCGCCGAGCGCGATTGCATCGGTCGCGCCCTGAGCCGATGAGATCGACTCGTCGAGACAGATGGGCGTGCGCACTATCTTCGCCACCTCCGCGTGAGCGAGGACCTGGTCCTCGGGCAGAGGCTGCTCGATGAGGAGGAGGCGATAAGCGTCGAGCTCCGCGAGGTGGCGGGCGTCCTCGACCGTGTAGGCGGTGTTCGCATCGACCTGCAGAGGCACTTCGCCGAAGCGCTCCCGCACAGCGCGCGCCGGTTCGATGTCCCAGCCCGGCTTGATCTTCAGCTTGATGCGGCGGTAACCCTGGTCGATGTAACCTTCGACCGTCTCGAGGAGCTCGGGGATGGTCTTGTGGATGCCAACCGACACGCCGCAGTCCACCGCATCGCGCGCAGCGCCCAGGAACTGTCCGAAAGACTCGCCGCGCGAGCGCAGCTCGGCGTCCAGCAAGGCCATTTCGATCGTGGACTTCGCCATGTGATGGCCGTGCACGGGCCGCAGCACCCTCGCCACGTCGCCGGCCTCGAGCTTAGGCTGGCCGAACAGGCGGGGCAGCAAGTGGTGGGTGAGCACGTGCTGGGCGGCGTCCACGTACTCGGACGAGTAGGTGGGCTCCTCGCCGGCCACGCACTCGCCCCAACCGTCGCCGGCGTCGGTGATCGCATGCAACAGCAGAATGTCGCGCTCCGTCTGGACGCCGAACGAGGTCTCGAACGGCGCGACCAGCGACATCCTGATGCGCCGCAGCTCCACCCCCTCGAGCTTCATATGCTCAGCGTATCCAGCCGCGCCACGTCATCGGCGGTCAAGACGAGATCTCCGGCGACGGCGTTCTCCTCTAGCTGCCGGAGGCTCGAGGCGCCCGGGATCGCGACCACGTTCGGCTTCTGGATGAGCCACGCGAGGGAGACCTGCGAGGGAGTCGCGGAATGGCTTGCGGCTATCTCTTGCAGCGCGGCGATCAGGGGGGCCCAGCGCGCCCGGCCCTCGGGCCGGAAGTCGGCCCGCATGCGCCGAAAGTTCGCCGGCGCATTCTCCTGGTACTTGCCGGAGAGGAGGCCCTGGCCAAGCGGGCTGTAAGCGATGACGATCCTTCCAGTCGCCTGCGCCCAAGGCAGCAGCTCCCGCTCGGGCTCCCGGTGGGCGAGGCTGAAGCGCACCTGGTTGGAGAGGACCGGACCGCCGAGAGCACGCTCGCATTCCTGCCACTGCGCAAGGTCGTGATTGCTGACGCCGACATGCGCGACCAGCCCCTGGTCGACCAGCCTCCTCATGCGAGGCATCGTCGCGCGAGGCGAGAAGAAACGGTTGGGCCAGTGCTGCTGATAGAGGTCGACGCGGTCGGTGCCGAGCCGCCGTAGGCTCAACCGCGCCCGCCAGCCGGTCGTGAACGGAAGGCCGATCGGAAAGATCTTGGTCGCCAGGAACACTTCACCGCGCCTGCCGCGGATCGCCTCGCCGACGATCTTTTCCGAGCGGCCCAGCCCGTAGATCTCGGCGGTGTCGATCAGGTTGATGCCGAGGTCGAGCGCGCGCTTCGTGATCGCCTGCGCCGTGCCGCCGGCGAAGTCGCGGCCATATCCCCACTCGGTCGAGCCGAACTGCCACGTGCCGAGCCCGATCGCCGACAACCGCACCCCTCCGACCTCGACGTATCTCATTGGTCGCCCGCCGAGAGCCGGTCATAGACCATCTGCGACCACGACTCCATGCCGAGGTAGTAGATGCGCATCTCGTCCAGCGTCAGCAGCTCGCCCGCAAGCTTGTCCGTCTCGCGAATGCTGATGTTCGGTGAGTCGCCCTCGACGACGAACACCACGCCAAGATGAACTTTGGAGACCGGCGACGAGTCGTCGTTGAGGAGCCCGATCAGCCTGGCCTCGAACCGCCCGTCATAGGTGACCTCCTCCTCCCACTCGCGCTTGAGACCGTCGAGGATGGGGTCGCCCCCCTCGAGGTCGCCTGGATTGATGTGCCCGCCGACGCCGAGGGAGTACTGCTTGCGCAGCCTCTTCTCCGACGAGGCCCGCAGCCTGTGAGTGAGGAAGTAGCGGTCGCCGTGCCGGAATACGACGTAGGTGATGATCTGCTGGAAGTTGGGGTCATCCTCGACCTCCGAGCGCGGCTTGAAGAAATGGTGCTCCCGGATCACGGCCTGGTGGCGTTCGAGATCCTTGCTCACGAATCCGTGCCACGCGCCGTCGGGAAAGATGTCATCCCGCTTGACGCACAGGACCTGCTCGGACCCGCTCAATCAGATCATCCGGACCAGGCCGCGGCCGAAAACCGCGATCAGCTCGGCTGTGCGGTCGATGTCCTCGTCGCTCACCGGCAGGAAATACATCCACGCGGCCCGCTCCGTGCCGGTCGTGATCATCGTGCGAGCCGAGTCGGCGCTCGGGTTGCCGCAAGGGCCCTCGCTGTCTGCGACACAGATGCGTCCGGCGACGTTCACGCGTTCCTTGCCGATTCCGGCGTAGCTCTCGCCTGCCTTGCCGAGGCGCAGGATCAGCTCTTCGCCCTTGACCTTGTCGAGGTCATACAGGCCCACCGGCACCTGGAGCTGCACCGACATGGCGTTGGCGACATCGACCAGCGAGTTTATTCGCGGAAAGGCTTCGCCCTTGCGCAGGCGGCGGAACAGGGCTTCGGATGATGGCCGGACTCTCGTCGGGTCGATGCCAAACCGCCGGTACAGCTCGCGCGCCTTCCCCACCTCGCCGACCGCGCCCGAGCGGACGGCTTGCGTCGACCGCGCGACCTCCAGCTCGAAGTCGTCTCGGGGCTCGGTCACCTCGAGCTCGTAAAGCTCCAGGGTGATCGGCTCGACCTCGATTTCGCAAACGACTTTCAACAGAGGTATTCCAGATGGTCGAAGAACTCCGGATACGAGATGTCGACGCATTCGGCGTCCTCGATCTCGGTGCTGCCGCCGGCGATCAGCCCTGCGATCGCCAACGCCATGGCGACACGATGGTCCCCGCACGACCTCAGGCGCGCACCCTCGAGGTTGCGCGGCCCGTTGATGACCCACCCATCGTCGGTGGCTGCGATGTCCGCGCCCATGGCGGAAAGGCCCTCTTCCATCGCCGCGATCCGGTCGGATTCCTTGACGCGAAGCTCGGCCGCACCAGCGATGACGCTCGTCCCGGCGATCTGGGTCGCCGCGACGGCCAGGACCGGCAGCTCGTCGATCATCTCCGCTGCCATTCCGTCGCGTATTTGAATCGGCCTGAGCGTGCTGCTCGGGCCAAGCTCGAGGTCCGCCACAGGTTCGCCACCTTCGGTTCGCGCGTCGCTTTCCGTGATGTACCAGCCGCTCGCTCGCAGCGTTTCGGCGAAGGCCAGGCGGGTCGGGTTCACCCCCACCGAAAGGAGGCGCACCCTGGAGCCCGGCAGCAGGCCGGCGCCGACGATCCAGAACGCGGCGGCGCTGAAGTCGCCGGGCACGTCCATGTCGAGCGGCTCCAGCCGTGCCGGCCTGGTGACCTCGACTCGGGTCCCGGCGACCTTCAGGTCGGCGCCCATGGCCAGGAGCATCAGCTCGGTGTGGTTGCGCGTTCGAACCGGCTCGACCAGCGCCGTCACGCCACCGGCATACAGGCCGGCCAGGAGGATCGCGGATTTGACCTGGGCGCTGGCGATCGGCATCTCGTACCGGATGCCGTGGAGCGGGGTCTGGGCGCCCACGATCAGCGGCGGCCAGGTGGCGGAGGCCCCCATCTGCACCAGCGGTTCGACGACGCGGTTCATCGGCCGGCGGGAAAGCGAAGCGTCGCCGTCGAGCTGGGTCTGGAATGGCTGCGCCGCAAGCAGCCCGGCGAGCAGGCGCATCGTGGTGCCGGAGTTGCCGCAGTCGAGGGGCGCCCCAGCGGCACGGAGTCCATCGAGGCCCACGCCCATGACCGTGGTCTCGTCGAGGTCGACGCCCAACGCGCGCATGCAGGAGGCGCTCGACTGCACGTCAGCGCCGGCCGACAGGCCGCGCAGGCGGCTGCGCCCGCTCGCGATCGCGCCCAGGATGATCCCGCGGTGCGAGATCGACTTGTCGCCCGGCAGGCGAATCTCGCCTTCGAGCTTGCGCGCCCCCCGCACTCTCGCGATCACCTGGCCGCCCATCGCCGGCGCACGGCGCGGGCCTCCTCGAACAGCTCGACCAGCCTCGAGTCGCCCGCCTCGATGTGCCTGCGCACTCTGGCCAGCTCTGCCGCGATGGCGTCGAGCATCTCGACCAGGTTCTCCCTGTTGGTCTGGGCGATTCCCGCGTAGAGCTCCGGGTCGCCTGCCGCCAGGCGGCTCATGTCGCGGTAGCCCGACGACGCAAGCTGCGACGCCTCAGGCCAGTCCGCGCGCCGCGACAGGGCCAGGACATACCCGACCGACAGCAGGAAGGCGGCATGGCTGACGCCGGCGACGAGCCGGTCGTGGGTCGCAGCGTCCATCACGACCGGGTGGGCGCCGACGGCTTCGACCAGCTCGACCACCTTCGGCTCGGCCCTGGTGAGGACCCACGGCGCACCGCGAAAGATCGTCGCGTCGGCCGCGTCGATGCCCGATGTCTCCTTGCCGCACATCGGGTGGCCGCCGACCAGCTCGATCCCGGCCCTGGCCGCCCACTCCATGACGCTTGCCTTGGTGCTCGCCATATCGGTGACCGGCTTGCCTGTCGCGACAGGCGCCAGCTGCGCGAACAGCTCCGGCATGGCGCGGATGGGAGCGCCGATGACGACGACGTCCGCGATCCCCGCCACGCTTGCGTCGGCGCTCGCGGTGTCCACGATTCCCCGGTCGAGCGCCTTGCGCACGACGGACTGATCCAGGTCGCCGCCCGCGATAACGACGCCGGGCATCGCCTGCTTCAAAGCGAGCGCAAAGGACGAGCCCATGAGGCCGAGACCGATCACGGCCACCGTCGGCATCAGATCAGGCGAGCTGCTTCTGCATGGCGCCGAGGAGACGGCGAAGCTCCACCATCAGGCGATCAAAGCTGTCGAAGTCAAGGGACTGCGCGCCATCCGACAGGGCCTGGTTCGGGGTGGGATGCACCTCGATGATCAACCCGTGCGCCCCGGCAGCCACCGCCGCGAGCGACATCGGCCTCACCAGCGACCACCGGCCTGTCGCCTGCGACGGGTCGACAACGATCGGAAGGTGCGAAAGCTCGCGCACGAGCGGCACCGCATTGAGGTCGAGGGTGAACCGAGTCGAGGTCTCATAGGTCCGAATGCCCCGCTCGCACAGGATCACGTCGCGGTTGCCCTGGGACAGGATGTACTCGGCCGCGAGCAGCCATTCCTCGATCGTCGACGACATGCCGCGCTTGAGCAGCACCGGCTTGCCGGAGCGACCCGCCTCCTGCAGGAGCGCGTAGTTCTGCATGTTGCGGGTGCCGAGCTGCAGGATGTCCGCATAGCGGGCGACCAGCTCGACGTCGCCCGGCGCCACAACCTCGGTCACGACTTTCAGGCCGGTCTCGGTCCGCGCCGCGGCCATCATCTTGAGCGCCGATTCGCCAAGGCCCTGGAACGAGTAGGGCGAGGTCCGCGGCTTGAAAGCGCCTCCGCGGAGGATCGTCGCGCCTTGCGCGGCCACATGCCGCGCGGTCTCGATGAGCATCTCCTCACCTTCGACCGAGCATGGTCCGGCCATGATCACGACCTCGTCGGCCCCGATCTTCACCCCGCCGACGTCGACGACTGTGTTCTGGGGACGGAACTCGCGGCTCGCGAGCTTGAACGGCTTGGTGATCGGGATGATCTCGTGGATGCCGCTCAGGTGCGAGAAGGCCTCCTTATACGCGTAGGCGTTACCGCCGATCACGCCGACCAGGGTTCTCTCCTCGCCGCGCGAGAGCTCCGTCTTGAGGCCGATCTCGTGGACGCGGTCGACGACCGCGGAGATCTCCGACTCCGAGGCGGTGTGGGACATGACGATGATCAAATCGTCACCGAACCCCGCAGCGAGTCCAGGTCGGCCTTGATCGCCTGTGCGCCGCGAAGGTAGGCGAACCGCATGGTCGCCTGCGGTCGCGGTGTGTTGTAGAGCAGGAGGATGCGCACGCACATGGGGACGCCGCGAGGATTGGGCGCCTGCACCTCCATGTCATGGCCGCACAGGAGCGGTACCTCGAGCCAACCAAGCCGGCGCGCGGCAAGCGCCGGGTACTCGGCGTTGAGATCTCGAGTGGTGGTGAAGTAAGCGAAAGCGATCTCGGCTGGGTCGAGGTTGTTGACACGCATGAGCTCTCGCAACAGCTCGTCGGTGGCCTCCGTGATGGCGTCGGCGGTGTTCGCCTCGGCGGTCGTTGCTCCTCGGATTCCTCTCAGCGGCATGCGGTCAGAAGCTCCTTCACCAGGGCGACCGGGTCGCCACCGCGCTCGATCTCGCTGACGATCGCGCTGCCGACGACCGCAGCGTCGACGTTGCCTCGCAGCGTCTTCATGTGCTCAGGCCGCGAGATGCCGAAGCCCGCGGCCAGCGGAAGCTTTGTCCTCTTGCGCACATCGGCCAGCAGCTCCTCCATCCCCTCCGGAAGATCCTTGCGCGCGCCCGTGATGCCGGTCACGGTCACGCAGTACACAAAGCCGCTGGAATGCGCGCAGATGTCCTCCATGCGATCTCTGGAGGTCGTCGGCGCGACCATGAAGATGGTATCGAGGGCCGCGGATCGAAGCCAGCCCGCGACCGGCTCCGACTCCTCCACCGGCAGGTCGGGCACGATCACTCCCGCGACTCCCGCCTGGGCAGCCTCGGCCGCGAAACGTCGGGGATCGTGGGAGAGCACCGGGTTGATGTACGTCATCAACACGACCGGGACGCCTTCAGACGCGACGGCCGCCGCCACCTCGAGCGCGCCCGCGACTGTCATGCCGTTCTGCAGCGCTGCCTGCCCGGCGCGCTGGATGACGGGGCCGTCGGCCAGCGGATCCGAGTGCGGGATGCCGATCTCGAGAGCCGCGATGCCCGACGCGGCCAGCCTCTTGCCCACCTCGATCGACCGTTTTTTCGTGGGATGCCCGGCCATCATGTAGCCGATCAGCTTCAGATCGCCGGTCGCGCGCACCGCCGTCTCCAGGCGAGTGACGTCAGACACCATCGACCGAGTCCATGTCCTTGTCTCCTCGGCCCGACAGGCAGACCAGTATCCGGCCGCCCGGCCCGAGCTCGCGGGCGATGACGCCCGCGTGGTGGAGGGCGTGGGCCGGCTCGAGCGCGGGCATGATGCCTTCGAGTCTCGTGCACAGCTTGAACGCGGCAAGGGCCTCCTGGTCGGTCACGGCGACGTATTCGGCACGCTCGATGTCGCGCAGGTACGCGTGCTCGGGGCCAACGCCGGGGTAGTCGAGCCCGGCGGAGATCGAATGCGTCGGGATGATCTGGCCATCGCCGTCCTGCAGCACGTAGGAGAAGCTGCCGTGCAGCACGCCTGGTCGACCGCCCACGAGCGAGGCCGCGTGTTCCCCCGTCCGGATCCCCTTCCCCGCGGCTTCGACGCCAACGAGCGACACGTCCTTGTCGTCCAGGAATGCGGTGAACATGCCGATCGCATTGGATCCGCCGCCCACGCACGCCACCACCACGTCCGGCAGCTTGCCGTCCACCGCCAGATACTGCTCGCGAGCTTCGTCGCCGATGACCCGCTGCAGGTCGCGCACCATCTCGGGGTACGGGTGAGGTCCGACCACCGAACCGATGATGTAGTGGGTGGTCCGCACGTTCGTGACCCAATCGCGGATGGCCTCCGACGTTGCGTCCTTGAGAGTCTTCGAGCCGCTGGTCACCTCGACCACCTCGGCGCCGAGTAGCTTCATCCGGCGGACGTTCATCGACTGGCGGCGCATGTCCTCGGAGCCCATGTAGACGGTGCACTGCAGGCCGAAGCGTGCGCACACGGTCGCGGTCGCCACGCCGTGCTGTCCGGCGCCCGTCTCGGCGATGATCCGCTGCTTGCCCATGCGCAGCGCGAGCAGCGCCTGGCCGACCGCGTTGTTGAGCTTGTGCGCGCCTGTGTGGCACAGGTCCTCGCGCTTGAGATGGATGTGCGCGCCTCCGAAGTGCTCGCTCAGCCGGTTGGCGGCGTAGAGGGGCGTCGGACGCCCGACGAACGCATGCCGGTGCCCTGCCAGCTCGAGCTGGAACTGCGTGTCCGCCTTGGCCTCGTGCCAGACGCGCTCCAGCTCGATCAATGCCCCCATCAGCGTCTCGGGGACGTACTGCCCGCCGAAGATCCCGTAGCGCCCGTCAACCGGGTGGGTGGGCGTGGCGCGTGCCATCAGACGGCCAGCTCCGCCATGCGCACCGCGCGAATGAACGCCCGCACCTTCGCTGGATCTTTCACTCGAACGGCCGCCTCGACTCCGCTCGAGACGTCCACGCCGTAGGGTTTGAACCGAGTCACGACGTCGCCCACGTTACCCGGTTCAAGACCACCGGCGATGAACACCCTGCGGGTGGCCAGCAGCGGCCGGGCCAGCTCCCAGTCCCACGTGCGGCCCGTTCCGCCCTGCTGGTCGGCGGACCACGAGTCCACCATCACGGGATCGGGCCAGTGCTCGGCGCCGCGAATGGCCCCATCCCTCGCCTTGAGGACCTTGACCACCGGCTTGCCCGCCTGGAAGCCGACCGGCTCCGATCCGTGGAGCTGAATGAGGTCGAGCCCGACGAAGCCGGCCACCTCGCGGACCTCGTCCTCGGACTGGTCGATGAAGACGCCGACGATCGTCGGCCGGACATCGAGCGCATCGATGATCGCCTTCGCCTCCTCGGGGCTGACGCGGCGCCGCGACGTGCAGAAGTGAAAGCCGAGGAGGTCGGCGCCGGAGTCGGCGGCGCCGGCGGCGCCTTTCGCGTCGCAGATCCCGCAGATTTTCACGCGGACCATGCGGTCAGCTCCTTGATCCTCGCCGCAGGGTCGGTCGAGCGCATCAGCTCCTCGCCCACGAGGATGGCATCAGCGCCAGCCTCGTGAAGAAGGCGGGCATCCTCAGCAGAGTGGATGCCGCTTTCGGCGACCAGGACCACCTGCTTGGGAATCGAGGTGCGAAGGCGCTCGGTGAGCCCGAGATCGATCTCGAATGTGCGAAGGTCGCGATGGTTCACCCCGACGATCTGGGCGCCTGCCTCAAGGGCGGCCGCCGCCTCCCGCTCGTCGTGCACCTCGACGAGCGCCGCGATGCCCCGGCTCCTGGCGACCGCGACCAGATCTCGGAGCTGCTCTTTCTGGAGCGCCGCGACGATCAAGAGCACGGCATCAGCGCCCGCAGCCCGGGTTTCCGCGATCTCGAATGGATCGGTGATGAAGTCCTTGCGCAGGATGGGCAGCTCGGTCGCAGCCCGCGCTGCCTGGACGTGCTCCGGGCGGCCGCCGAACCCGGCCATGTGGGTCAGGACGGACAGCGCGGCGGCCCCGCCCTCGCTGTACGCGATCGCCAGGTCGGCCGGGCTGTACTGCTCGGTGAGCACCCCCATGCTCGGCGTGCGCTGCTTCATCTCCGCGATCACGGCGAGCCCAGGCCGCCGCAGCGCCGCCGCGAAGTCCCTGGGTGTGTACGCGGCCACCCTCAACTCGAATTGATCCGAGCTCAACAGGTGGCGCCGCCGCTGCAAATCCTGCCTCGCCTCGAGCACCAGCCGAGACAGGATGTCCGCCTCACCGGTCATTCGTGGGAGATTCTGGCCCACCGCTGCAGCACGTCGCCGGCCCGGCCGGTGTCAATGCACTCAGCAGCGAGGGCGATGCCCTCCTTCCAGCTGCCCGCCAATCCCGCGGCGCGCAATGCGGCCGCCGAGTTCAGCAGCACCACGTCCCTTCGCGGCCCCGTCGCGCCACCCAAGATCTCCCGCGCCAGTCGCGAGTTGTCCTCCGGCCCGCCCCCGCGCATGGTTTCCACCGGCGCCATCTGGAGACCCAGCTCCGCCGGGTCGAGCTGATATTCCTTGCGCCGGCCGTTGATCTCAATCACCGATGAGGGTGAGCTCACCGAGAGCTCGTCCATCCCGTCGCCGGCGTGGAACACGATCGCGCGCTCGACGCCCAGGCGCTGCAGGACGTCGGCCATCTTCGCCGCGAGGGGGCCGTCCGCCACCCCCAACGCCTGGTACTTCGCGCCCGCCGGGTTGCACAGGGGCCCGAGCACGTTGAACACGGTGCGCACCCCGAGCTCGCGGCGAGGCACCGCCGCAAAACGATAGGAGGGGTGGAAGACAGGCGCGAAAAGGAATCCTATGCCTGCTTCGTCGATGCACCGGACGACGCCATCGGGCGCCAGGTCGATCTTCACCCCGAGCTTCTCCAGCACGTCGGCCGACCCGCACCTCGATGACGCCGCGCGGTTGCCGTGCTTGGCCACGCGGGCTCCGCAGGCCGCCGCGACGATGGCGGCCAGCGTCGAGATGTTGAACGTGGCGAGGCCGTCGCCGCCCGTGCCGCACGTATCGAGCAGCGCACCGTCGACCTCGATCGGCACTGCCATCGCCCGCATCGTCCGCGCGAAGCCGGTGATCTCGTCGACCGTCTCGCCTTTCATGCGCAAAGCGACCGCAAATCCCGCGATCTGGGACGGCGTCGCCTCGCCGCGCATGATCACCTCGAACGCGGAGGCGGCCTCGTCCTCCGTCAGCGACTCGCGGCGGACGAGCTTGGCGATAGCGTCGATCACGTCAGAACCCTCGCGGCGCGGCGCGCGAAGTTGGCGATGATCTTCTTGCCTTCCTTGGTCAGGATCGACTCCGGATGGAACTGCACGCCGTACGTCGGATGCCTGACGTGGCGCAGGCCCATGATCGTCCCGTCCGCCGTCCATGCGGTGACGACGAGGTCGTCCCCCACCGACGAGCGCTCGACGACCAGCGAGTGGTAGCGGGTCGCCTCGAAAGGATCGCTCACCCCCGCCAGGACTCCCGAGTTGTCGTGCCGGATCCAGGAGGTCTTGCCATGCGCGGGTGGGTTGCGGACCACGCGGGCGCCGAACACCTCGCCGATGCACTGGTTGCCGAGACAGACGCCGAGAATCGGCACCTTGCCGCTCAGGGCGCCGATCGCGGCGTTGGAAACTCCCGCGTCCGCGGGCCATCCCGGCCCCGGCGAGACGATGATCCCGTCGAATTCCGACAGCTCCTCGACCGTGACCTGGTCATTGCGAAACACGGCCGGCTCAGCGCCGACCTCCGCCATGTACTGGACGAGGTTGTAGGTGAATGAGTCGTAGTTGTCGATCAGGGCGATCGTCATGGCGCTACATGCCCTCCGCCATCTCGACGGCCTTGAACATCGCGCCCGCCTTCTCCAGCGTCTCCTCGAACTCGCGCTCGGGCTTGGAGTCGGCCACCACGCCGGCGCCGGCCTGCACGTGGGCGATCCCGTCGGCGATGACGACGGTGCGCAGCGTGATCGCCATGTCGAGGTTGCCACCAAAGCTCACATAGCCGAGCGCGCCGGCATACGCCCCGCGGCGATCGGGCTCGAGGTCCGCGATGATCTCCATCGCCCGGATCTTGGGAGCGCCCGAAACGGTTCCCGCCGGGAAAGCCGCCCGCAGCGCGTCCAGCGAGGTGCGTCCCTCGCGCAGCTGTCCGCTCACGGTGGACGAGATGTGCATCACGTGGGAGTAGCGCTCGACCTCCATCAACCGCTCGACCTTCACGGATCCGGGTGCGGCGACGCGGCCGACGTCGTTGCGCCCGAGGTCGACGAGCATCACGTGCTCAGCTCGCTCTTTCAGGTCGCTCAGAAGCTCCTTCTCCAATCGAACGTCGTCAGCGGGATCAGCGCCGCGACGGCGCGTGCCGGCGAGAGGCCGCGTCTCGACGCGCCTGCCCTCGACCTGGACCAGCTTTTCCGGGGACGTCCCCACAACGTGCCGGTCGCCGCCAAGGGCGAGGAAGTACATGTACGGCGACGGATTGATCGCCCTCAGACAGCGGTAGACGTCGAACGGGTTGGCGGCCAGAGGCTTGCTGAAACGCTGCGAGACGACGATCTGGAACGCATCGCCACCCAGGATGTGCTCTCGCGCGGCGTCGACCATCGAATGGAACTGTCCCGGCGTCACGTTTGATTTCCAGCCGGCGCCGTCGGCGCCGTGCACCGCCGAAGCGAGCTGGTCGGATGCGAGGCGCTGCTCCATCAGGTCGATGCGCTCGACAGCTGTCTCGTAGTCCTCTCGGTCCGGCCGGTGGATCGTCAGCAGCTTCAGGCGCCGCGTCACATGGTCGAAGACGGCCAGGTCCTCCGCGCTGAGGAAGGCGCTCTCCGGCATCGGCGGCGCGGCGCCTTTGGCCATCGGCAGGCGCTCGAAGTGACGCGCCGTCTCGTAACCCAGATAACCCACGGCGCCGCCGTGGAATCGCGGGATTCCCCTGACTGGAGCGGTCATGCCTCCGGCGACCGGGAGCAGGGCGTCGAGCGGGTTGCCATCGCCAAGCTCGACGTGCCCGGGCCGGAACCCGATGAACGAGTAGCGGGCAAGGCGCTCGCCGCCCTCGACGCTCTCGAGCAGGAAACCCGGCTCGCCCGCCGGGCAGAGCAGCGTGTACGCGCGCACGGGGGTGAGCATGTCGGCCAGTACTTCCCGGTACACCGGGACGAGCGAGAAGTTTTTGGCCAGGAGCCGGGCTTCGTCCCGGCCAGGTGTGCACTCTCTCATCTTGTAACCCTCTGCTGATCTGATCCGCCCAGCTCACTGCGGCTGCGCCGGATGCAAAACCTTATCAGAACGACAGCGTCCCTCTCGGTCTGGTGCCGCGCCTCTAGGGTTTGGCCGATTTCATCTCGCGCTTGACCTCGCGAGCGTGGGCCATCGAGTCGGCGGAATCGACGTCGGCGACCGTGTGCCAGTTTGCCGCGTGCTTCTCCCACCCGCTTGGCTTGACGCCGAACTTCTTGGCCAGCACGGCGACCAGGATCTTCACCTTCATCTCGCCGAACCCGGGCAGCTTCTTGATGCGAGCCGCCAGGTCGTCCCCATCGCGGGCGCCGCGCCAGACCAAGCCGGCGTCTCCGCCATAGTCCTCGACGATCGCCGCGCACATCGCCTGGACGCGCTTGGCCATGCTGCCTGGGAACCGATGCAGGGCCGGCCGCTCGCGGAAGACGGCGACCAGCTTGTCGGGATCCATCGACGCGATCTTGCCGGCGTCCAGGTGGCCGAGGCGCTGCTTGAGCTCGTATGGCCCACCAAACGCCTTTTCCATCTTCACCTGCTGGTCGAGGACCATGCCGATCAACAGGGCCAGCGGGTCGGTCTCCAGGAGCTCGTTGGCGGCCGGGTTCTCGGTCCAGACGATTGGCATGCCAAAACTCTAGGTCACCGGGCCGTGTAGGTTTTGCCGTTATACGTAACGTGTCTGCCGACGGCGATGTGGTCGCCGAGGCCTACCAGCCCGGCTCGCGCGAGGATTTCGACCGCCTGTATCGGACGGCGTACCCCCGCGTCTACCGCACGCTGACGGCCATCCTCGGTGATCCAGCCGAAGCTGAAGACTGCGCCCAGGACGCGTTCGTCCATGCGTTCCGCGCCTGGGCGCGCTGGCGACCCGATGCCCCGGCGGAGGCATGGGTCCACCGCATCGCCGTCAATCGGGCCATCTCGTACCGACGACGAGCCCGCCTGCGCACGGTCGGCGAGCTGCTGCGGCGGCTAGGGCGGCCCAGCGGGTCGGCGGACCCCGCCGCGATCGTCACCCGACCTGACGTCCTGGCCGCCCTGAGGTCCATCCCGCCGAAGCTGGCTGCCGCGATGGTCCTGCGTCACTATCACGGCTACAACAACCGCGAAATCGCAACCGCCATCGGGGTTTCCGAAAGGACTGTCGGCACGCGCCTTCGCCAGGCCGGCGAGCGCTTGCGCGCGATCCTGGAACCGGGCTTCTCACTTGATCGGCATCCAGCGTTGTCTTCTGACAGCCGTGAGTCGTATGCCGATGAGTGACCGCGATCCCGTGGGAGTGCTCTTTGCCTGGCGCCTGCGCGCCGCGCTCGATCGCGTCGTGCCACCGGTCGCGGCACCGCGCTATCAATCGCTCGCCACCGCGCCACGCCCCTCGCTGCGCTTCGCGCCTGCCACGCTGTTGCTGGCTGTGACGGGTGTCCTGGCCCTCGCGGCCTTCGCCGCCACGGGGAGTGCCAACCCGATGATCTGGGGCAAGCAGGCAACATCGGTCATCCACGCGGTGCGCACCGTGCCCGCGGCACCCCCGGCCGACGCCGGCCCCAGCGTGTCTCCCGCTCCCGCCGCTGCCCCGCCGCGGAAGGCGCCGCAGGCGGCGCCTGCCCCACCCTCAGCCGAGCACCGCGCCTCACCCTGGCCGGAGCCTTCGGAAAGGCCCGAGCGCTCGCCCTCGCCCGCGCCGCGCGAATCGCCCCCACCCGATGGCGGCACGTACGGCGGGCGTTCGCCGAGCCCCTCACCGAGCCCATCCCCAACCCCACACGACGGCTAGACGGGCTTCCGACTTCCGGCCCGCCAGGCGTTCCCAGTCCGTCAACCCGACAACCACAGGAGGACCACATTGACCAGAAGCACCGTATTCAGGTTCGGAGCCGCCGCCTCGGCGGCCGCAGTGGGACTGATCCTGGCGATCACGTCCGCCGCCGCCCACTCAGCACCGGCCATGCCGCGAGGCTCCCTCGTGGGCAACATCGTCTCCACGGCCATCAGCGCAAGCTCGCCGGTGGCGGAGATGGATCCCGCGTCCAGTACCTTCGTCAGTGAGCAGCAGCAGGATGCGGCCGAGGCGGCCGCCAAGGCCGCCGCCCTCGCCGCGGAGCAGCAGGCGGAAGCGGCTGAGCTGGCGGCGCAGCAGGCGGCGGCAACTTGCCTCACGACCGACGCGCCCGAGGACAGCTCGGAGAAGTCGGCCGACGGGGCCGAGGACACCTCGGAGAAGTCGGCCGCCGGCAGCGGCGACCAGGCCGAGGACACCACGGAAAAGTCCGCTGACAAGACCGAGGACGCGGCCGAGCCGAAGTGCCACGTCACCGAGAAGGACAACGAGACTCATCCCGTCCTCACGGTCGAACACGAATCCTCGACGGGCCGGGACCACTAGCCCCGAGCCGGCAGCGACCAGGGCCGGGCGTGCCGCACGCCCGGCCCTTTTTTGCCCGCGCGCGGTGGTGGGACGGCTAAGGGCGGCGGCGCTGGACGAACTGAAATCCGAACCGACCCTTGATGCACAGGTGGCCTGACGTCACACTGTGGTCGAGCGGCGACGTGACCTTGACGATCTCGTTGTCCTGCACGTGCAGCTCGAGCATGCAGCCCACGCCGCAGTAAGGGCACACGGTCTCCGTCACGGCCTGCTTGGCTTCATCCCAGGTGCCCGCCGCGCGCATGTCGTGCTCGCTCTTGAACATCAGCGCCCCTGTGGGACAGACGCCGATGCAGTTGCCGCAGTAGACGCAGGCGGATTCCGGCAGAGGGACATTGAACTCCGTCGAGATGTGCGCATCGAATCCTCTGCCCGCGACGCCGATCGCAAATGTGTTCTGCGCGTCGACGCCGCATGCCTCGACGCACTTGTAGCAGAGGATGCAGCGGGAGTAATCGCGCACGTAGAGGTCGTTGTCGACCTTCACGGGCTGGGCAACGGTTGCGACGCCGGCGCCGAACCGGCCCGGCGTGGCGCCGTAGCGGGCCATCCACCCGTGGACCTCTCGCGAGCACAGCGACATGTCGACGGACGATGCGAGCAGCTCCAGCACGAGCCTGCGGCTGTGACGGACTCGTTCTGAGTCGGTGTGGATCCTCATTCCGGCTTCGACCTTTCGGGAGCAGGCCGGCACCAGGACTCGTGAGCCTTCGACCTCGACCACGCACACGCGGCAGACGTTGACCGGCGTCAGGGTTTCGAGCTGGCAGAGCGTCGGCGTGTCGATATGGATCTGGCGGCAGACTTCGAGGATCGTCGATCCTTCGAGGGCCTCGAGCTCCTGGCCGTCGACTGTGAGCTTGACCAGTCGCCGCGGCAGCCCGACGAAGACCGCGTCAGCCATTCTGGTGCACAACCTTCAGCGGGATCAGCGCGGATGAGATCGCGTTCGCCGCAGTCTGCCCCAGCCCGCAGATGGAAGCGTCGCGCATCGCCTGCGCGATGTCGCTGAGGAGCGCGATATCGGACTGGCCCGACTCCGCGCCGCCATTCTTCAGCAAGCGCTGCAAGACCTCCTCCTGCCGCACGGTGCCCACCCGGCAGGGCACGCACTGCCCGCACGATTCGTCACGAAAGAATCGCGCGATGCGAAGCAGGATCGCCTTGAGGTCAGCCGTGTCGTCGAGGACGATCACCGGCCCAGACCCGAGGGTGGCGCCCGCGGCTCGGGTGCCTTCGAAACTCAGGGGCATGTCCAGCTGCGCTTCGGTGACGAACGATCCGGCGGCGCCACCCAGCAGCACCGCCCGCAGCGCGCGCCCTGGCCTCAGGCCTCCGGCCAGCTCGAGCAGCGCCCGCAGGGGCGTGCCCATCGGCACCTCGTACAGACCCGGCTCGCGAACATGCCCTGAAAGGCAGAAGAGACGCGTGCCGGTGGAATCAGCCGTCCCCGTGGCGGCGAATGCCGCGCCTCCCTCCAGGACGATGTCGAGGACGTTGACCAGCGTCTCCACATTGTTCACGAGCGTGGGCTTGCCGAAGAGCCCGGCCTGGACTGGAAACGGCGGCTTGTTGCGTGGCTCGCCGCGCTTGCCTTCGATGGAGTTGAACAGGGCGGTCTCCTCGCCGCAGATGTAGGCGCCCGCGCCACGCCGGACCTCGATGTCGAAGGAGACGCCCCTGCCCTCGATGTCGGCGCCGAGGAATCCCTGGCGCCGCGCCTGCACGACCGCGCTCTCGATGCGCCGCCGCGCCAGAGGGTACTCCGCCCTCACGTACAGGTAGCCGCGTTCGCATCCGGTCGCCGTCCCGGCGACCGTCATCGCCTCGACCACGGCGAACGGATCGTTCTCCATCAGGACGCGATCCTTGAAGGTGCCGGGCTCCGACTCGTCTGCGTTGCAGACGAGGTAGTGAGGTCGCACAGCCGCCCTGGCCACCGAGTCCCATTTCCGCCCCGCGGGAAAGGCCGCCCCGCCGCGACCAAGCAGCCGAGCCTCGGTCAGCTCGCGGATGACGCCTTCGGAGCCGATTTCGAGAGCCCGCCGCAGCGCGGCGTAGCCGCCGTGACTGCGATAGCTGTCGATGCTGTCCGGGTCGACCGCCCCGACGCGCCGGAGGAGTTTGCGAGATCCTTGGGCGGGCAGATGTCTGGCGGTCGTACCGGGCCAATCTCCCCCCCGCAAAACATTCGATGCGACATCGATGTCGATGGGCGCGACCTGCAGCTCGGCGTGGTCCGGTCCAGATCGCTCGACCAGGGCGGCCGGAGCGCGCTCGCACAGGCCGAGGCAAGGGCTGCGGTGCCAGTCCTTGCCGGCCGGCCCAAAGCCCTGCTCGAGGGCTGCACACAGCTCGTCGGCCCCTGCGCACTTGCACGCGATGTCATCGCACACGTGCAGTGCCAGCGGTGCTCGTTCCTGCAGGGCAAAGCGGCTGTAGAAGCTCACGACCCCGTAGGCCTCCGCCGGCGGGATCGTCAGACGCCGGCACGCATATTCTAGAGCCCCGCGGCTCACCCAGCCGGCGCGGTCCTGGATCGCATGAAGGACCGGCAGAAGCAGGTGGCGCCGTGTCCGCGTCGAGCGTCCGCCGTAGGCGACGTGATCGTCGGCCGGCGTCCGCTCTCCCCCTTCCCACAGCGAATCCGGCTCACCGAGCACGCTGTCGACGGCCGCCACCTCGTCGGCGGTCGCCGGGCCTCCGGTGGTCCGGATGTCCACCTAGCTGACGCGGGCCCGCGCGAGCTTCTCGATCCGGATCGCGCTCGCCTTGAACTCGGCGGTGCCGGATTTGGGGTCGGTCGCGTCAATGGTGAGGATGTTGGTGGCCACCTGGTCGGGGAAGTGCAGGGTCATGAACGCGAGGCCGGGCCGCAAGCTCGCCTCGAATCGCACAGGCACCTCGACCGAGCCGCGGCGCGAGGATGCGCGCACGCGCTCGCCGTCGGCGACGCCATACCGCTCGCCGTCGGCCGGCGATATCAGCAGCGCCTCCCGCGTTCGAAGCGGCGACGAGTACTCGCCGGACTGCACGCCGGTGTTGTAAGAATCGAGCCGCCGGCCCGTGGTCAGGCGGATGGGAAACTCGTCGGTCAGGCGATCGACGGGAGGATCGTGCTCGACCACATGAAATCCGGCACGCGGACCATCGACCGGGTCCTGCCAGAGTCTGGCGTGAAGGAACAGCGTCCCGGGGTGAGACTCGTCGGGGCACGGCCACTGGATTCCGCCCAGCTCGTCCAGGCGCGCGTAGGTCATCCCGGCGTGCATCGGCGAGAGGCTGCGGCATTCGTCCCACACCTGCTCCGCCGTCGGCCGGCCCCAATCGCACCCGAGCCGGCGAGCCAGCTCCGAGATGATCTCGATGTCATCGCGTGAGCCGGCCGGCGGCTCGAGCGCGCGGCGCACTCGCTGCACACGCCGCTCGCTGTTGGTCACGGTGCCTTCCGATTCCGCCCATCCAGCTGCGGCGGGCAGAACGACGTGCGCAAGCTCGGCGGTCTGGGTAAGGAAGATGTCCTGGACCACCAGGTGCTCGAGCCCGGTCAGAAGCCGCACCGCCCGGGTCTGGTCCGCCTCGCTGCGAGCGGGGTTCTCGCCGACGATATAGGCGGCCGTCAACTCCCCGTGCTCCATGGCCTCGAACATCTCGGAAAGGTGGTATCCCTTCTGGGCGGGGAACTGCGCCCCACCCCACGCCCGCGAGAACCTGGCGTGGATGTTGGAGTCCTCCAGGTCCTGGAAACCGGGCAGCCTCGCGGGTATGGCGCCCATATCTCCGCCGCCCTGGACATTGTTCTGCCCGCGCAGCGGGTTCAGCCCGCAGCCGTAGCGGCCGACCTTGCCGGTGAGCAGGGCGAGGTTGATCAAGGCGAGCACGTTGTCGGTCGCGTTGTGGTGCTCCGTGATCCCGAGCGTCCAGCAGATCATGCCGCGGTCGGCGCGCGCATAGGCAACAGCCACGTCGCGAATCGCCGACGCGGGCACGCCCGTCTCGGCCTCGGCAAGCTCGAGCGTGTACGGCTCCACGCACTTCACGTAGTCGTCGTAGCCCGACGTCGCGCGCAGGATGAACTCGCGGTTGGCGAGACCTTCGTGGATGATCACGCGCGCCATCGCATTGGCAAGCGCGATGTCGCTGCCCACGTCGATGCCGAGCCACACGTCGGCCCACTCGGCCGAACCTGTGCGGCGTGGATCGACCGCGACCAGGCGGGCGCCATTGCGCACTCCGCGCAAGAGGTGGTGAAAGAAGATCGGGTGCGTCTCACGTGCGTTCGAGCCCCAGAGGATCACGAAGTCGGTCTCCTCAACCTCGCGATAGGACGACGTTCCTCCGCCGGCTCCGAACACCGTCGCCAGACCGGCGACGCTGGGCGCGTGTCAAGTCCGATTGCAGCTGTCGATGTTGTTGCTGTGCATGACCACGCGCGCGAATTTCTGCGCGATGAAGTTCATCTCGTTGGTGGTCTTGGAGCAGCTGAACATCCCGAATGCATTCGGGCCGCGCCGGCGCGCCGCATCGAATCCGGCCGCGGCGAGCGTGAGCGCCTCTTCCCAGGAAGCCGGACGGAGCCGCCCGCCCTCTCTGACCAGCGGCTCGGTCAGACGGAGAAGCCCGTCACCCATCAGCAGAACAATATTCTCCTCGACCGCCGGGCTGCGATCTCAGCGGGGATTCGCGCTGATGAACTCCGCGATGCGGTCGAGCCCGCGCTTCAGCTCGTCCTCAGACTGGGTGTACGCGAGCCGGATGAATCCGGCGCCCGCGTGGCCGAACGAGGTTCCAGGCAGGACCGCCACGCCGGCCTCGGTCAGCAGCCGGTCGGCCAGCTCCCGCTCGCCAAAGCCCGTGCCCTCGATGTTGGGAAAGGCGTAGAACGCCCCCTGCGGCCTGGCGCAGCGCATCCCCGGGATCTTGTTGAGGCCGTCGACGATCAGGTTTCGACGGTGCTCGAAGACCTTGACCATCCGCGACACCGCGTGCTCCGACTCGGGAGCGCTGAGCGCTTCGATTGCGGCCATCTGGGTGAAGCCTGCCGCGCAGGAGGACGAGTTGATCATGAGCTGGTCGAGCTTCGCCGCCAGGGCCTTGGGCGCCACGGCGTAGCCGAGACGCCACCCGGTCATCGCATACGACTTCGACAGTCCGTCCATCAGGATCGTCCGCTCGCGCATGCCAGGATGCGAGAGCGGCGACACGTGATGAAAGCCGTACACGAGCTGGCTGTAGATCTCATCTGAGACCACCAGCAGGTCGTGCTTGGTCGCCAGGTCGCAGACGAAGTCCACGTCCTCGGCTGTGAGCACGCCGCCAGTTGGGTTTTGAGGCGTGTTGATGATCAGCATCCGCGTCTTCGGGGTGACCAGAGCCGCCAGCTCATCGAGGTCCATCCGGAATCCGGACTCCTCGCGCAAGGTCACGGTTTTCGGCACGCCGCCGATGAAGTTCACCTGCGATGCATACGCCGGGTATCCAGGGTCGGGAAGGATCACCTCGTCGCCGGGCTCGATGCAGGCCAGGAGGGTGAACAGCAATACGTTCTTGGAGCCGGGTACGAGCACGACCTCGGTGGGATCGACATCGGTTTTCAGCATCCTGGCCACGAACCCGGCCACCGCCTCGCGTGCCTCGAAGATGCCGCTGGCCGGCGTGTAGTGGGTGTAACCGTTCTGCATCGCGGAGATGCCCGCCTCGACGATGTTGTCGGGGGTCGCGAAGTCCGGCTCGCCGATCTCGAGGTGCACGATGTGCTTGCCGTCCGCCTCCAGCCGCCTGGCTTTCGCCAGCACCTCGAACGCGCCTTCGGTGCCGAGGCGGTTCATGCGCTCGGCGAAGCGGATTGAGGTCACCTGACGATGCTAGAGGCTGGCGCGCACGTCAGTGCACGCCCAGCAGCGAGCCGCCATCGACGCCAAGTGTCTGGCCCGTGATGAAGGCGGCCTGTCGCGAGCACAGGAACGCGCATGCGGCGGCGAACTCGGCCGGCTCCCCATACCTCCTCATCGGCGCCGCCTCGGCGCGCTTCTTGATCTCCGCGTCGACGTCGCCGCCAGCTGCCGAGGCAAGGTGGCGGATCCGGTCGGTCAGGATCGCGTCCGGGGCCAGACAGTTGAAGGTGATGCGATCTCCGGCCAGCTCGCGGGCGAGGCTTTTGGCGAGCCCGGTCACGGCGGCCCGAAGCGAGTTGGACAGGACGAGGTTGGGGATTGGCTGACGGACGGTAACCGAGGTGATGAAGACGACACGGGCCTGGTCCGACCGCTTGAGATGCGGCAATGCCGCCCTCACCAGGCGCACAGCGCTCATGAGCGTCAGCTGGAAAGCGGCGTCCCAGGCATCCACGTCTGTCGTCTGGAACGTCCCGGGCGGCGGGCCGCCTGCGTTGGCGACGAGCACGTCAAGGCCGCCGAGCGACTTGGCGGCGGCTTCGACCAGCGCCTCGGGCTGACCCGCGACCGAGACGTCGGCCGAGGACCATCCAGCCGCATGCATGGCGCGTGCGGTCGCCTCGATCGAGCTCGAGTCGCGAGACGAGATGTAGACGCGAGCCCCCTCGGCGCCGATGGCCTCGGCGCAGGCGCGTCCTAGACCCTTGCTCGCCGCGGTCACGAGCGCTCGCCGGTCCTTGAGCCCGAGGTCCACTCCGCAAAGGCTAACCGCTGGTCGCCACGTACCACTCCGTGACGTGCTGGAACCGATCTGCCGGTTCGATGACCTTGTCGATCCGGACCCCGTGCACACGCTGGGACACCCCGTAGTCGTAGCGACCGGAGTAAAGGAAGATGGCCGGCGCAGCGTCGGCGATCAGGGTTTGAAAGTCGATGTACGAAGCCAGGCGCGACGCGGGGTCGAGGGCGGCCCGCCCGTCCTCCAGGTCCTTGTCGATCAGACCCCAGCCGCGCGAGTAGGCAAAGTTCAAGGCGCCCGAGTCGGCGCCCGAGTGCCACAGCGAGTACTGGTCTGGATCCGAGCCGACGTCGAACGCGACCAGCGCCATCTGATACTTGTGCCCGATCAGGTAGTTCTGGACCAGCTGCGACGCCGGCACCGCCTTGACGTCGACCTCCACACCGATCTGCAGGAGCTGCTGGGCGAGCGCATCGGCGATCTGCCGGTTGGGATAGGAGTCAGCCACCACAAGGCCGACCTTGAAGTCGGCGCCGTTCTTCGACCGCAGCTTGGCTCCGGGCTGCGAAGTCCAGCCCGCCGCGTCCAGCGCCTTGGCGGCTGCGAGCTGGTCGTATGGATGAAGGTTGGCGGCCGCCACCGAATAGGCCCAATCCGCCGTCGGGATGGGCGTCGGATCGGCGTCGGCCTTGCCGGACAGCACCTGGTCGATGATGCTCTGGCGGTCCACTGCCTGGACCAGAGCCTGGCGGACCTTGGCGTCGGCGAAGAACGTCTTGCCGTCGCCTTCGGCGTTCATGGCCACGAAGGAGTTCGTGAACATGCGCGAATCGAGCACGGTCAGGTCTGTCCGGCCCTGCAGCGCAGCGACCTCCTGGGGCTCCAACCCGCCGACCAGGTCGGCGGCCCCGGAAAGGACGGCGCGAATCGCCATCTGGGGATCGGTCGCCGGGTAGGTGCGCAGGACGAGATGATCGAGATATGGCTGCGGGTTGGCATATGTGTTGCGGTCGAGCGTGATGGCGAGCTTGTTGATCGCCGCCACCTTGAACGGGCCGGTGCCAAACGCGCGGACGCCGCTGTATGGGCTGTCGGCGATCTGGGCGGGCGCCATGCCCTCGAAGATGTGCTTGGGGATGATCCCGATCCGCAGCGCCAGCGGAAACGAGGAGGTGGGCGCCTTGAGGGTGAAGACGATCTGCCTCGGGCCGCCGGGAGCGATTCCGACCTGGCGCCAGAAGTCGGCGCCAGGCTGCTGATACTCCTGGTCCTGCAGCACGTGGTACGTGAAAAGCACGTCATCGGCGGTGAATGGCTGCCCGTCCGCCCACTTGATCCCGTCGCGGACGTCAACTGTGTAGGTCAGGTGGTCGGGAGACACTGCCCAACCGGCGGCCAGAAGGCCGACCGGATTCTGCTCCGAATCGACGGTGACAAGGCCCTGGTAAATGACGCCGTCGACATCCCTCGTGCTGTCGTCGGTTTCGAAGAGCGGGTTGAGCACGGCGGCCGAGCCGACCAGCGCTTCCACGGCCGTGCCGCCACGGGCCGGCTTCGGCACGGTGGCCACGGGTTGGCAGGCAACCAGCGCCAGCGCCGCCGCAAACGCGGCGGCGAAGAGGCCGCTACGCGAGGTTATGTGCTCGCATGTACGTGAGAGCGATCGAGCAGACAAGAAAGGCGGCGGCCAGCACCCAGGTCGTCCAGTAGATCTGACGCTCGAGGCCCCGGCGGGTTCGGTAGCCGCCGCCGAGGCCGTCCCCACCACCGCCGATCGTGCCGCCCAGGCCCGACGCCTTTGGCGTCTGCACGAGCACGCTCGCGATCAACAGGACCGAGAGGACGGCCTCGACGATAACGAGCGCGTTCTGGACTCTAGCCATGGGACCGGGAGATTCTAGCTAGTGGCCTGGCGCCACTCAGCTCCAAACCGACCCGAACCGGGCGTTGATCGCGTCCCAGTTCAAGGTGTTGAACCACGCGGTCACGTAGTCCGCGCGCTTGTTCTGGTACTTGAGGTAGTAGGCGTGCTCCCAGACGTCGACGCCCATCATCGGAGTGAGCTCGTCCATGTACGGGCTGTCCTGGTTGGGGTAACCCTTGATCGCGAGCTTCCCGCCCTTGTCCGCCACCAGCCAGGCCCATCCGCTCCCGAACTGGCCGACGGCCGCCTTGGAGAGCTGCTCCTTGAATGCGTCGTAGCTGCCGAAGGTGGTCTTGATCGCATCCGCAACCCGGCCGTTGGGGTTGCCACCCCCACCCGGACCCATGATCGTCCAGAAGATGGAGTGGTTCGAGTGACCGCCGACGTTGTTGCGAACCACGTTGCGAATGTCCTCAGGTACCTGGTTGATCCCCCAGAGGATGTCCTCCACGGTCTTCTTCGCCCACTCGGGGTGCTTCTCCAGCGCCGCGTTGGCGTTGTTCACGTAAGCCGCGTGGTGCTTGTCGTGATGGATCTCCATCGTCTTGGCGTCGATGTGTGGCTCAAGCGCATCGAAGGCGTATGGCAGCGGTGGCAGCTCAAGTGGCATGGCGGGAACCCCCTTCCTGATTTCTCTGTAGGACTGAACCAGTCTACGTACGTCCGCGGACGGGAGCACGGCGACGGATGACGGGCAGGCGAAGCCGATCCGACGCTACGCCGCCCATCGCAGCCCCGGTCCGCGCGGCAGTCTCATTCGCCGCATCGCCACCCGCTCCGGCGGCAAGAAGCGAAACTCCCGCCCAGCCCTGACCACCTGCCAGCCACCCTCATGCACCTGCCGGTGATGGTGGT
>DASXBJ010000101.1:0-10239 GCA_036491755.1 Candidatus Dormiibacterota bacterium | reverse complement strand
AGGAGAATCCGTCCGAGGGCCGCCGCATCGTCGAGAAGTCACTCACCGCCGCCCGTGCGCGCGAGGCCGCTCGCAAGGCCCGCGACCTCGTGCAGCGCAAGAGCCTCCTCGAGTCGAGCACGCTGCCGGGCAAGCTGGCCGACTGCTCTGAGAAAGATCCCGCGCTCTGCGAGCTGTACATCGTAGAGGGCGATTCCGCCGGTGGCACGGCCAAAGGCGGTCGCGATCGCCGCACGCAGGCGATCCTTCCGCTCCGCGGGAAGATCCTCAACGTCGAAAAGGCCAGACTCGACAAGGTCCTGACCTCGGATGAGATCCGCAACCTCATCACGGCGATGGGTGCGGGCGTCGGCGACAACTTCAACGTCGAGAAGATGCGCTACCACCGCATCATCACCATGACGGACGCTGACGTCGACGGCAGCCACATCCGAACCCTTCTGCTCACATTCTTCTTTCGGTACTTCCCCCAGGTCATCGAGAAGGGCTACCTCTACATGGCGCAGCCCCCGCTCTTCAAGGTGTTCAAGGGCAAGCAGGTCATCTGGTGCCACTCCGAGGGTGACCGCGACAAGGCCACCCGCCAGCTCGGCAAGAACGCGGAAGCCTCGCGCATGAAGGGTCTTGGTGAGATGAACGCCGAGGAGCTGTGGGACACCACCATGAACCCGCAAACGCGCGTGCTACTGCGAGTCACGGTGGAGGACGCCGCCGCTGTGAACGACACCTTCGAGAAGCTGATGGGCCCCGACGTCGAGCCCCGAAAGAAGTTCATCCAGGCGCACGCCAAGAGCGTCCGCAACCTCGACATCTAGTGGCGCGGAGCCACTGAAAGAGCTCTCGCGTGCGTATCGCAGTGGACGCCATGGGCGGCGACCACGCGCCTGCGCAGGTCGTGTTGGGCGCTGCGCAAGCGGCCTCCGAATACGGAATCGACATTTCGCTCGTCGGCCTTCCGCCTGCGGTGCAGCCGCTGCTCGACAACCATCCGCGTTTGCAGATCGTGCCGTGCACGCAGGTCATCGCGATGAACGAGCACCCGGCCCAGGCGGTGCGCGCCAAGCCCGACTCTTCGATCTGCGTGTGCGCGCGGCTCTGCAAGGAGGGCCGCGCGGACGGGTGGACGTCGGCGGGCAACTCGGGTGCGGTGATGGCGGCCGCCATCTTCATCCAGGGTCGCATCAGAGGGGTCGAGCGGCCCGCGCTCGGTTCCATCGTGCCGACGAAAGAGGGCTTCGCCTACTTCCTCGACGTCGGCGCCAACGTGGACACGAAGCCGGAGTACCTCGTGCGGTTCGCTGAGATGGGCGCCGTCTACGCGCGCGAGATGATGGGCCGCCCCCACCCGCGCGTGGCGCTGCTGAGCAATGGTGAGGAGGAGGGCAAGGGCGATCAGCGTGTGCTGGAGACCGGGCAAAGGCTCAAGAGCGTGCTGCCCGGCTTCATCGGCAACGTCGAGCCAAAGGACATCTACAACGCTCGAGCTGACGTGGTTGTGACGGACGGCTTCGTCGGCAACGTGGCGATCAAGATGGCGGAGGCAACGGCCGACTTCCTCTTCCGCAACCTCCGTGAAGAAATTCCGAAGACCATGCTCGGCAAGCTGGGCGGGATCCTGATCAGGCCCGGCGTGCGCCAAATCCGGGCGCGGATCGACTGGCGCGAGTTCGGCGGCGCGCCTTTGCTGGGCATTGACGGCGTGGCGGTCGTTGCCCACGGGCGCTCCGACGCGCGCGCCATCAAGAACGCCATCCGCGTCACCCGTGATGCGGTGCAGAATCAGCTCGTCGGTAAGATTCGGGCTGAGGTGGGAAAGCGATGAAAAATGGCCGCACGCGCGTGGTCGTGACCGGCATGGGCACGGTCAACCCGCTCGGCAAGAACCTGGACGAGTACTGGGATGGCCTGATCGAGGGCCGCAGCACGGCCAGGTTCGCCGAGGGTTACGCCACCGAGAAGCTCACCACCAAGTTCGCGTGCGAGGTGGCCAACTTCGACCCCCAGGATTTCATGGACCGCAAGGTGGCACAGAGGATGGCCCGCTTCTCGCAGATGGCGGTGGCCGCTTCAACCATGGCGCTCGCCGATTCAGGCCTCGACCTCGCGAAGGAGGACGACTTCCGGGTCGGTGTCGACATGGGGACCGGAATCGGGGGCTTCATCGAGATGACCAACGGCGCCATCTCGTACGCCACGAAGGGACGCCTCAATCCTTTATATGCGCCCATGATCATCCCCAACATGGCGGCCGCCTCGGTCGCGATGGCGTTTCACCTGCGCGGCCCGAACACGACCATCACCACGGCCTGCGCGGCGTCGACGCACTCGCTGGGCGATGCGACGCGGATGATCCAGCACGGCGACGCCGACATCATGCTCGCCGGCGGCACGGAGGCCTCCCTCTGCGAGGTCGGCATCTCATCGTTCAACGCGATCCGCGCTCTGTCGACGCGCAACGATGCGCCGGAAAAGGCGAGCCGGCCGTTTGACCGCGACCGGGACGGTTTTGTCCCCGGCGAGGGTGCCGGCACGTTGGTGCTCGAGTCGCGCGAGCACGCCATCAGCCGCGGCGCTCGCATCTACGGCGAGGTGCTCGGATTCGCGCTCACATGCGATGCCTTCCACCAGGTCGCGCCGGACGGTACCGGCGAGGCGCCGGCGCAAGCCATCGTCCTCGCGCTGCGTGACGCCGGCATCGAGCCGGGCGACATCGACTACGTCAACGCGCATGGCACGTCCACACAGCTGAATGACGCGGGCGAGACCAAGGCGCTGAAGATCGCGTTGGGGGAATCGGCGCACAAGGTCGCGATCAGCAGCACCAAATCCATGATTGGCCACCTGCTCGGCGCCGCCGGCGCGGTGGAGGCGATCGCCACCCTGCTCACCATCAACCGCGGCATCATCCACCCGACCATCAACTACGAGAACCCCGACCCCGCGTGCGACCTCGACTATGTGCCGAACCAGGCGCGGCGCAAGGACGTACGCATCGCCATCTCGAATGGATTCGGCTTTGGCGGGCACAACGCGGTCGTGGTGCTCGGCAGGTTCCAGGAGTAACGCTTTGGCAGACACGCCCCCGCACGACGGCATAGGCACGGTCCTTTCACGCAACCTCCAGGAGGAGATGCAGACCTCCTACATGGAGTACGCGATGTCCGTCATCATCAGCCGCGCACTGCCCGAGGTGCGCGACGGACTGAAGCCCGTGCAGCGCCGGATTCTGTACGCGATGCACCAGGCGGGCGCGACGTCGGGCAGCCGCTACCGAAAATGCGCCGCCTTCGTCGGCGATGTGCTCAAGCTCTACCACCCGCACGGCGACACGGCCGTCTATGACGCCCTGGTTCGCATGGCGCAACCCTTCTCGCTGCGCTACCCGCTGATCGACGGCCAGGGCAACTTCGGCAGCGTCGACGGCGACCCGCCGGCAGCCATGCGATACACCGAGGCGCGCCTGTCCGCGATCACCGGCGAGCTGATGGCGGACATCGAGAAGCAGACCGTCGACATGGTTCCGAACTACGACAACTCGGAGATGCAGCCCGACGTGCTGCCGGCGCGAATCCCCAACCTGCTGGTGAACGGCGCGACAGGCATCGCGGTCGGCATGACCACGAACATTCCGCCGCACAACCTGCGCGAGATCGCAGCCGGCGTGAAGCACCTCATCGACAATCCCGAGGCGACCGGCGAGGACCTCCTTGCTTTCGTCAAGGGTCCCGACTTTCCGACCGGCGGAATCGTGATGGGCACCGCCGGCATCAAGGCCGCCTACGCCACCGGGCACGGGCGGATCATCGTGCGCGCGCGGCACACGTTCGAGCAGGCGGCCAACGGCCGGGAGCGGATCATCATCGACGAGCTGCCGTACGCCGTCAACAAGGCAACACTGGTGGCGAAGATCGCCGACCTGGTGTCAGAGCGGAAGCTGGAAGGGATCGCGGATCTCCGGGATGAGAGCGACCGCCAGGGCATGCGCGTGGTCATCGAGCTCAAGCGTGAGGCTCGTGTGTTCACGGTCCTGAACAACCTCTACAAGCACACGACCCTCCAGCAGACCTTTGGCGTGATCATGCTCGCGATCGTCGAGGGCCGCCCGATGGTGCTGAGCCTCAAGCAGGCGCTGCAGCTGTTCATCGATCACCGCCGCGACGTCATCCTCCGCCGCACCCGCTTCGACCTCGAGAAGGCGCAGGAGCGCGCGCACATCCTCGAGGGTTTGAAGATCTGCCTCGACCACCTGGACGAGGTGATCCAGACCATCCGCGCGGCGGCGGACCCTGACACCGCATCGACTGAGCTGCAGACGAAGTTCGGGCTCAGCGAGCGGCAGGCCAAGGCGGTGCTGGCGCTGACCCTGGGCCGGCTGACGCGTCTGGAGCGCGGCAAGATCGACGCTGAGTACGAGGAGGTCATCAAGACGATCGCCTACCTCGAGAGCATCCTCGCGAGCGACCAGAAGGTGCGGATGCTGATCAAGGACGAGATGGACGACGTGGTCAAGAAATACGGCGACGAACGGCGCACCGAGATAACCGACGCGGAGGCGACCGAGCTCTCGGCCGAGGACCTCGTGCCCAAGGAAGAGGTCGTCGTGACGCTCACGCATCGCGGGTACGTCAAACGCCAACCGCTCCGCGTGTTCCGCGCGCAAAAGCGTGGCGGTGTGGGCCTCAAAGGGGCAAAGCCGACGGCGGGAAGCGACGCGCCGAGCGGAACCCGCGAGGAGGACTACGCGCTGCACCTGCTGACCACGCACACACACGCTTCGATGCTCTTCTTCACGCAGAGCGGGCGCGTGTTCTCGCTGCGCGTGCACGAGGTTCCGGAGCGCGAGAGGCAGGCCAAGGGCGTGCCGGTCAACAACCTCATCGACATCGGCGCGAACGAGCGGATCACCTCAGTGTTCGTTCGCCCGGAAACGGAGACCGAGGCGCACTACATGCTGATGGTCACCAAGAACGGATACATAAAGAAGACGGCGATGGCGGAGTACGCCAATGTGCGTCGCAACGGACTCATCGCGATCAACCTGCAGGAGGGTGACGAGCTCGACTGGGTCACCCCCACCACCGGCAACGACGAAATCCTGATCGCCACCGAGCTGGGCAAGGCGATCCGCTTCAGCGAATCGGAGGTGCGCGCCATGGGTCGCGACACCCAGGGCGTGATCGGCATCAAGCTGGGCAAGGGCGACGCGGTGGCCGGCATGGCGACGGTGATTCCGGGCGCCGACCTGCTGGTCATCACCCAGCGCGGCTACGGCAAGCGCACCCCGATTTCCGAATATCCGATGCATCACCGCGCGGGCCAGGGCGTCTTCACCTTGAAGATCACCGATCGCGTCGGCAAGCTCACCGCGATGCGGGTGGTGAGCGATCCAGAGGAGGAGGTGCTTGTGATCAGCGCGAGCGGAATGGTGCTGCGGACCCAGGTCGGCGCCATCTCCCAGATCGGCCGCCAGACACAGGGCGTCATCGTCATGCGCATCGCGCCGGACGACCAGATCGTCGCCATCGCGCCGGTCGCCGCCATCGAAGAGGGCGACGCGAAAGAGTGAGGGAGTCCCTGGGCTGGATCGGCGTCTGGCTCCTGGTGTTCAGCGTGATTGCGATCGCCGTCGAGCTGGCGGTTGCGGCGTGGTGGACGTGGAAGGTGGCCAAGCGCTCGCGCGAGCTCAGCGCACGACTGGCGGAGGAGAACGCATTGGTCCAAGGCGAGCTCGCGCGGTTGGCCCTTGCCCTGGGGGAAACCGCAGTCCTATGGCGCCCGTATGCGCGGGTTCTCCGTTGGTACAGGCACCCGTTGACCATCGCCTTGCTGGAGTCATATGCGCGCCGCAAGGTCCACGCGTCGTGATGGCGCAGCCATCTCCGTCCGGCTCATCGGAGGGATTCGCCCACCAGGCGATCGAGGACGCGCTGGCGCGCGAGCGGGCCCGCATCGCCCGTGAGCTGCACGATGGCGTGGCCACCGACCTCGCCGGCGCCATCTCGCTGTTCAAGGTGTACCTGGAGGGCAAGAAGGGTGCGCCGGACCAGAACCTCAGGAATGTCTTCGAGATCCTCGAGCGGCTCCTGAAAAACGTTCGCGAGGCGCTCGCCGACCTCCGACCTGCGTCGATCGGCCCGGACGGGCTCGTGGGCGACCTTCGCCGCCAGGCGGAGGAATTCGCGCGACTGTACGGCATCCGCGTCGAGCTGTCGAGCAACGGAGATGAAGGCGAGATTTCGGGTCAGCAGCGCGAGGTGGTGGCGCAGGTCGTGCGGGAAGCGCTGAGCAATGTCCGCAAGCATTCGGGGTCGTCGATCTGCAGGGTCAAGATGGCTTTTGCGGCGCGTCCGTTCCTCATCGAGGTGGCCGACGAGGGACGCGGCTTCGCATCGAGGACCGGCTCGGGCTACGGGCTCATGGGAATGCGCGAGCGGGCGGCAGGAATCGGTGGCCGCCTCGAGGTGGTCAGCACGGAAGGGCGCGGGACCACGGTCTTCCTGTTCGGCCCGAACTGAGAGAGCCAGAGGCGCCTCTACAGCCAGGTCACAGCCGGAAGGCTCTCCGCTTCATCGGCACAAGTGGGAAGGCGAGCTGGTCTGCGCTGACCGATCGCAGCTTTTTCGCCACCGAGTCGACCAGTGCGCGTGTACGCCGCTCGTCGAGTCGGATGGCTCGCGAGATCTCGGGCGACGAAAGGCCGTAGCTCAACAGCTGGGTGACCTCGTTCTCGCTATCGCTCAGGTGGCCCAGCGGCCCGCGCAGGGCGGCGACCATCGGGCCGAGCGTCACTCCCAGGCTGTGCACGTACGCCACGTCCTCCTCGGTGTACCAGTGGTCGTGCCTGCAGCCGAGCGTCAGCAAGCCGACGGGGCGGCGGCCCATCTCGCCCACGGGTCCGTAGAGCACGGCCGGCCAATCGAGCTCCCAGTCATAGCCGTCTGAAGGGTTGGGATTCTCCATCACCGAGTTCACGACCATCGGCCGCTTCTCGTAGAGGGCGCGGCGCGAAAGCGGCATGAGCGGCCGGCGCTGCAGGAAGCGCCTGTTGACCTCGGAGGCCGCGATCGGCTGGAGGTAGCCATTGCTCACGTAACCGAGCACCCAGCGGTCGTGGGACAGTGCGTCGAGGGCCAGTCCCAGCCGCCGCCTGGCTTCCTGGAGGTCTGGGAGCTGGCCCATGACGCGAGCTTATGACCCGCTCGACGGTCTGGCCTCAGGACTGGTTCACCGTTTCCTCAGGAAACCCTGAACCTGTTAGGTTGCCGCTGGGGATTGGGAGTGTGACGGCCAAGTTGCTGGTCGTTGACGACGAGCCGCGCACGGCGGAGCTCACCGCGGAGGTGCTGCGCCGCGCAGGTTATGCGGTGGACGTCGCACGCAGTGGCGGCGAAGCGCTGGACCGTGTGCGCGCGGCGACGCCCGACCTGATGCTCCTCGATTACGAGATGCCGGACATGGATGCGCCCGAGGTCCTCGACTCGCTGCGTTCGGGAGCCGAGCGCATCGGCTTTCCGGTCATCATCCTGACCGGTGCCCGGCACGCGCCGGGAGACCAGGTGCTGGGCATCGAGCGGGGCGCGACGGACTACATCGTCAAGGGCACAGACCGGCAGGTGCTGCTGGCCCGGATTCGCGGGGCATTGCGTGAGCGTCGGCCGCCGACGGGCGCGGTCGTCCGGGGACGGTTGAAGGTCGATGCGACCCATGGCGAGGCTCGGCTCGGAGACCGCCCGCTGAAGCTGGAGAGACGGCCGCTTCTCATGCTGCAGCTCCTCGCTGGGCGCTCGGGCGAGGCGGTGCCTCGGTCGGAGCTGCTCGATCAGGTGTGGGGAAGCTCTTACACGGGCTTCGAGCACAGGCTCGAGCAGGCGATCCACCAGATTCGCCGGGAGCTGCGCGAGCCTGGTTGGATCGAGACGGTGCGTGGAATTGGCTATCGATTCGTCGCCCAGAGCTGAAGTCTCGGCGGCCGCTCACCGGCTGCGCTCGACGCTGGCGCGGCTGAAAGCCGAGCTCGAGCTGGCGGAGGCTGATGGCGTGGCCCCGCCGGTGCAGGCCCTGATCGTGGGCCTGCGGGAGGCCCTGGCATCACTGACCGCTCTGGAGGATGCGGCCTTCGGCCTGGCGCCGATCCAGGTGCTGGACGATGACGAGCGGCTTGCGGAGCTGACGGCTCGAAGCCTCCGACGGCTGGGCTATGACGCGCAATCGGGCCGGAGCCTGCGGTCGTTGCGCCCGCGCGAGATCGTGATCTTCGACCTGGGGTTGACGGCCGGCCTCGGCGCGGAAGAGATGGCTCTCCTGAAGTCGGCGCGGCCGATCGTGGTGACCGGGGCCACGGACAGCGCCGCGCGCGCAATGGCCGCCGCCCTGGATGCCGCCGAATATCTCGTCAAGCCGGTCGAGTTGGACGACCTCGCCGCAGCGGTAGCGCGGCGAATCGGGGAGGGTCGATGAGCGTAACGGCGGTTTACGAGGGCTGGGCCCGATGCCAGGCGCGCCTCGTCCATGTCTTGGAGCGGCTCGGCCCAGAGGAGGTTCGGCTGCAGGCGTCGCCCGACGGGTGGCCGATCTGGGCCATGGTCGGACACCTCACGAGCGCGCGCGTGTACTGGCTGTGCGGCGTCTTCCAGGAGCCAGGCGCCGAGACCACGCCGTTTTCAGATCCTTTTGGCGAGGGCTGGGAGGATCGGCTCGATGTCCCGCGCTCTCCGCAAGAGCTGCTGCTCGCGGCAGAGAGTACGTGGCGGATCGTTGAGTCCTGCCTCGAGCGATGGACTCCCGACATTCTGGACGTGACGTTCAGTCGCATTCGTGACGGAGCGCTGCAGCTCCATTCACGGCACTCAGTACTGACGCGTCTGGTCATGCACGACTCGTTTCACTGCGGCGAGGCATCGCTCATCCTCGGCATGCACGGTCTGCCTTCGATGGATCCATGGGAGCCGCCAGCCTAAAACGTCAGGTCGTTCAGCGACTGAAAGGCGGAAGGATGACTGTGAACACGGCCCCGCGCCGGTTGCCCTCGAACAGCAGCTGTCCTTGATGTTCCCTGATCACGCCGTACGACATGAAGAGGCCGAGTCCGGTGCCTCCTTCTTTGGTCGTGAAGTGTGGCTCGAAGAGACGGTGGCGGTGATCGTCTGAGATCCCCGGCCCATTGTCGGCGATGGTGAAATAGGCCGAGCCGTTGCGCCGTCCGGTGCTCAACTCGACCCGGCCGTTGGGAGGTGCCGCGTCGATGGCGTTGTTGACCAGGTTGGTCAGGACCTCGCGGAGAAGAAGCGGATCGGCCTTGACGCGGACATCCTCCGGCGACTCCCGGACCGCGACCTGCACCTCCTTGGTTCGCGCTCGAGGCCGGGCCATGCCGACCGCCCGTGAGACAAGCTCGTTCAGGTCGACCGGCTCGATTGCGTAGCTGACTCGTGGAGTCGCACCCTGCGAAAGGCTGTGTAGGACCGTGACCGCATCGTTCGCGGCCGCCGTGGCCGTCTCAATGCTCTCGCGGTCAACAGGGTCGAGCCGGCGCGGATCAATCTCCTTCAGGTAGCCGACCGCCGTCGCCATGTGGTTACGGAGGTTGTGCACGACACCTTCGACCGCCCGGCTGTGGAACAGGTGGCGGTCAGCGTCCGAGAGCTCCGACTCCAGAACCCGGCGAACACGCCGTCCCGCGATCGTATCCGTAAGCGCAAGAGAGAGCACGCAGACGATCGTTGCCAAAAAGTAGCCGAGAAGGGTGCCGTCCAATACATAACTGATGAGCAGTGACGCCAACGCAACGTAGCCGAACGCTACATAGAAGGACGCGGTGAAGTTGTGGCGCACGATACTTGGCACTGACTCTCCCGTCCGAATCCAAAGACCGATCGAAACCATTGCCCAGCTACTGAGGTACAACGTCGCGAGAACGAGCAAGCGAACGCTTAGCGATAACGAACCGTCATGGCGGAACACACTCGCCACCGCCGCTCCAAGCGATACGTAAGCAGCAGCCATAACGGCGTTTGCAGCGATTGGCCACCGTCCCCGTCGGGGCGTGGCAATTGTGAGCGCTAGACCGAGGATCGTTGCATCGATCGGATTGAGGGTGATGGCACCCGCTCCGATGGCCAGACCGGACAGCGTCAGGTGGCCGCGTTCGAGCCTTACGTCCGCAGCGCTTAAGAGCATGACGGCCACCATCAGGAAAAGGATCTCGACGAACGAATCAGGGTGAGTGAGGCTCTGGGTACG
>DASXBJ010000100.1:0-2706 GCA_036491755.1 Candidatus Dormiibacterota bacterium | reverse complement strand
GGGCGCAGTGCCCGGCCGATGACCTTGACCATGTCATCGGGCAGCTCCTGCACCATCACACCGCCGGTCAGCCGCGTCGCGAGTTCGTCCGCCGGCATGCCGCGCATCCACTCGGTCATCTCCCGCGCGAACAGCGCCGTCACCTCCTCGGGGCGCAGCCGCCGCTCGAGAACCCACTCGCGCGCGTCGTCGCGCTCGAGAGTCTCGTTCAGCAGGTCGTGGAAGAGCAGGACCTCGACGCCACGGCCCGTCATCACCTCCACGAACGCGTCGAATTCCTCCTGCGCGCGCCGCACCCAGATGACGTCGTCGAACAGGAGGTCGTGGCAGTTGTGCGGCGACAGGCGCGCGTGCGCCAGGTCGGGGCGGTGAACCATCACCGTGCGCAGGGTCCCGACCTCTGAGTAGGCCCCGATGGCCGGTGCGGTTACGGCTTCCATGTTCGTTCTCCTTTGCTCGACACCAACGTCGGTCCGGGACTCGGCCTCAGTCTCCACTGCACGGGCGTCGGCACATCGCCCGAATCGGGTGAAGCCAGGCCCTGGCGTGACGCGATGTTCACGCGACGTTCACACGGGGCGATAGGTGCGGCCTCCGTAGACGACGAGTCCGTACATCACGAGGATGTCCAGGCTCAATAGGGCCAATGACCAGAACGGGTACGCCTGGATCATCAGCAGTTGCGCCAGCGCGTTGCTGAACGCGAACGCCACTCCGAGCCATCGCGCGAACTGGTTTTTGACCAGAACCGCCACTCCGGTCAGCCCCTGGGCCCAACCAACGCCGCGATTGTCCTCACCGAGGCGCAATGTCTCTGGGCCCGTCACAGCTACGCTCAACTGTGGTCCTCTCTGGTCCGATCTGTTCTAGCGCCGCTTCACTCTGGCGCTCCAGGCTCGGCTCGACAATGAGGCGCGCCCGTGTTGCCCCGGGGTGCTGGCCTCTCGTTCGTCGGGCGATCCTCATCCCCTTCGGATGAGGAACCCCGAAGCGTCGGGCCGCATGATTCCCGCCGTGGCCACCAAGGCAAGCGACGCGGCCGGTGGGCGGGAGCAGTCCGCGGCCGACGCGACCGCGCCCCGCTTTGGCCTGACCACGGCTACCGCGCTGATCGTCGGCACGATCATCGGCGTCGGGATCTTCAACCTGCCGACCTCGCTGGCGGCCTTTGGTCCGATCAGTCTCGTTTCGATGGCGCTCACGACTGTCGGCGCACTTGCTCTGGCCCTGTTGTTCGCGTCGCTGGCCAGGCGGCTGCCGGCGGACGGAGGTCCCTACGCCTATGCGCGCGTGGCGTTCGGGAACCGTGTCGGGTTCGCCAACGCTTGGTCCTACTGGATCACCGCGTGGGCCGGCAACGCGGCGATCGCGGTCGGATGGGTGCTGTACGTCGAGCACTTCATCAACAAAGGCCACACCAAGGCGATCACGATCGTGCTCGTGCTCGCGGGCCTTTGGGGCGCGGCGGGGGTCAACCTCTCCGGCGTGAAGAACATGGGGTCGATCCAGGTGGTGACGACCGTCCTGAAGTTCTTCGCGGTGGGCTTCATGGCCACCGTCGGCCTTTTCTACATCAACCGCGCCAACTACACCCCGTTCAACATAAGCGGCGAGGGAGCGCTGACCGCTATCGGCGGCGGGATGGCGATCGCCCTGTTCAGCTACGTCGGCGTCGAATGCGTGGCGGTCGCCGCCGGCAAGGTCCGCGATCCGGATCGGAACGTCCCGCGCGCCACCCTGTACGGGACGTTGGCTACCGCAGTGGTCTACATGCTCTCCCTCATCGCTGTGTTCGGGATCCTCCCGAGCGATCAGCTCGCCAACTCGACGGAGCCGTTCTCGGCCGCCGCCAACGCGATGTTCGGTGGCACCTGGGCCGGCGACGTGATGGCGATCCTGGTCATCATCTCCGGCATCGGCGCGCTCAACGGGTGGACGATGATCTGCGCGGAGATGCCGCTGGCTGCCGCCAAGGACGGACTCTTTCCCGCGCGGTTCAAACGGATGAACAAGGCCGGCGTGCCCGCGTTCGGGATCCTCACCTCGACTTCGGTGGCGTCGGCCGCCATTCTCCTGAACTACCTCGGGTCGAGCGGCGCGACCGCGTTCACCACGCTGGTGCTGATGACCGGGATCACCGCCGCGATCCCCTATGGGTTCTCGGCCCTGGCCCAGATCAAGTGGCGCCGGGATGACCAGCGCAGCCTGAAGACGCCACGATTCCTGCGGGACATGGTCGTCGCGATCCTTGCGCTCGTGTTCTCGATCCTCTTCATCGTCTATTCGCGCAACACCGGCCACAGCTTCTGGGTCTACTGGGCGCCGTTCTTGCTAGCCGGCGCCGCGATGCTGGCCGGGATCCCCGTCTACCTGAACACGCGGCGGCACATGACCCAACCGGAGCCGGTACCGCCGTATCCGACCGCGGCAGGTTGAAAGCCTCTAGGCGGCGGCCTGCGTCTGGCGACGCTGCTGGATGGTCTTGTCGGCCCATACCAGCGTCGGAGTGACCAGGGACAAGCCGAGCACGATCGCCCACTGCGCGCCGGTCAGCGACTCGGTGTCGAGCAGGCGTTGGAGCATGTGGAGCTCGACGCCCGCCCAGGCGAGAACCCAGCCGAAGATGATCCAGCCGAAGTAGGGGAAGAGCGGCGACGACCAGGGCGCCTCGCGCTCGCGCCGCAGCACGACGCCAAGGTTCACGGC
>DASXBJ010000099.1:0-7420 GCA_036491755.1 Candidatus Dormiibacterota bacterium | reverse complement strand
CGGCGGCGACGACTAAAGCCAGGATGGGGAAGATCAGCGCCAGCCACCCGGCGACCCACGTCAAGCCGAGGAGCGTGTTGCGGAGCGCTCCGCCCTGACATCGCAGCAGCAGCCAGATCGGCGCGAGCAGCATCATCAGGTCGCCCGGGGTCATGTGGTGGTTGATGAGCACCGACCCCATCACGCCGATCGCGATCACCTGCTCAGCGCCGCTGTGCCGTAGGCGCCAGGCGGCCAGCATTGTGGCGGCTGCGAGCAGCGCCACCGCGGCGACCCACACCATGCCGTCGCCGAGGACGGGGACGAGCGACCATCGCAGGTAGTAGGGATTGGCTGCAAAGCTGGTCGACAGTGCCAGGTAGGACTTGATTCCGCTCACCCCCAGCGCGGCTGCGGAGGAGATGGCCAGCACCGCCGCGGCGGCCAGCCAGGAGACGAACAGCCGGCGGTGGCCTGCCGCCAGCAGCGCGAATGGCACCAGGATCGCCAGCGTCGGCTTGAGCAGCCCGATCGCCAGGACCAGGCCGGCCGCGATCTCGTGCTTGTCGTTGACGAGCTTCCAGGCGAGCACCAGGGAGAGCACGACGAGGGGAGCCAGGGGGGCCGAGACGAAGAGTAGATAAGCGGGCAGGAAGCCCAGCCAGGAGGCGGTGAAAAGCACCTGCCAGTAGCGTTCCGGGGGCGCGAGCACGAGGGCGCTGATCGCCAGGGCGGCGATCATCGAGGCGGTCCATATCCACAGCGCGACGGGATAGGGGACGAGGGTGAGCGGGGTCAGCAGCCAGGCAAACGGCGGCGGGTTGACGACCACGAGCAACGGGGAGCCCGGGAAGAGCACATCGACCGCAGCGCGCTGGACGGCCGGCTCGTACATCCGAGGGTCGCCATAGGTGAGGCCCGCCCTGGCGAAGGAGTAGAAGTACGCGAAGTCAGGCCAGCGGGTGGGGGAGTGGAGGACCTGGAACGCGTTGTAGAGGGCAAGGTCGGCGAGAGCCGCCAGGACGGCAACACGAGCACGCCGAGACCATGGCCCCATCGAGCGGCTAGCGGACGTAGTCGGCAGCCAGAGAGACTCCAAACAGGACCACGCCGGCGAGCCCGATGCCGAAGCTTCGCCACGCCAACAGGTCGCGCTGCAGCGCCGACCAGCTGTTGATCGCCGTGGCGAACACCAGATACAGGTATGTGAGCTCGGCCGAGAGGACGAAGAAGTGGAACTGCCCAATGTCGCTCCACCGGAACGGGATGGGCATCGACCAGTTGACGAGGTTGAGGTTGGCCTGAGTGGTGTAGACGGCGGTGGCCGTCGCGATGGCGAGCAGCGCATACACGGGCAACCGCTTCCACGGGATGCCCGGGGCAAGCTGGCGCATGATCGCGAACCCCATGACGTTCACGGCGGGCAGGAGCAACCCGTCGCCGAAGACGCCCGAGTAATACTGGAAGACCGTGCGCTGGTGACCGTGATAGGCGAAGTAGAACGCCCACTGGTAACCGAATAGCACGGCCCAGCTGACCGCCGCCGGCAGGAACGGCATCCACGCACGCTCGCGGGCCAGACGCAGGACGGCGGCCATCGGCGGGCGAATGTTATCCGATCGGCCCGGGGCGTCGGCCCGCGGCTTTCGCCGGCGCCCGTGGTCGAGAGTCTCACGGGCGGGTAACGGGCTCCTGTAGATTTGGTGGCCATGGCCACCACTCGGCAAGTCCAGCTCAGGGGCCCGGTCGAGGGTCGCGCCGCCGAAGTCCTGACTCCTGAGGCGCTTTCGTTCGTGGCGCGCCTCCAGGGGGAGTTCGGCGATCGGCGGCTCGAGCTGCTGCGGCTGCGGGACGAGCGCCAGGCCAGACTCGATGCGGGCGAGCTGCCGCGTTTCCTGACCACGACGAGCTCGGTGCGCGAGTCGGACTGGAAGGTGGCCGCGGCGCCCAGTGACCTGCAGGACCGCCGGGTCGAGATCACCGGTCCGACCGATCGCAAGATGGTGATCAATGCGTTGAACTCGGGGGCTCGCATGTTCATGACGGACTTCGAGGACTCGAACTCGCCGACGTGGTCCAACCTGGTCGAAGGCCAGGTGAACCTGATCGACGCGATCGAGAGACGTATCGACTTCACCAGCCCGGAGGGCAAGGAGTATCGGCTCAATGACAAGGTCGCGACGCTGCTAGTGCGGCCTCGTGGCTGGCATCTCGAGGAGCGCCACGTCGAGCTGGACGGCAGGCCTATCTCGGGAAGCCTGTTCGACTTCGGGCTGTATTTCTTCCACAACGCCGAACGGTTGGTCAAGAAGGGCAGCGGCCCTTACTTCTACCTGGCCAAGCTGGAGGGCCACCTCGAGGCACGGTTGTGGAATGACGTATTCAATTTCGCGCAGGATGACCTGGGCATTCCGCGCGGGACCATCCGTGCCACCGTGCTCATCGAAACGATCCTCGCTGCCTTCGAGATGGAGGAGATCCTGTACGAGCTGCGCGAGCACTCGAGCGGGCTGAACGCTGGGCGCTGGGATTACATCTTCAGCATCATCAAGAAGTTTCGGAACCGGCCGGATTTCGTTCTGCCCGACCGGGCGCAGGTGACCATGACCGTTCCGTTCATGCGCGCGTACACGGAGCTCCTGGTCAAGACGTGCCACCGACGCGGCGCGCATGCGATGGGTGGGATGGCCGCCTTCATACCGTCGCGCCGCGACGCCGAGGTCAACCGCGTCGCCCTGGCGAGGGTGAAAGAGGACAAGGATCGCGAGGCGAAAGATGGCTTCGACGGGACGTGGGTCGCACATCCCGACCTCGTCGCCACCGCCACCGAGGCATTCGATCGCGTGCTGGGCGATCGGCCGAATCAGCTTGAACGGCAGCGACCCGATGTGGTGGCTGACGCGAGCGCTTTGATCGATGTGAGGGTGCCCGGCGGCACGATCACCGAGAGCGGCGTGCGCATGAACGTGAGCGTTGGCATCCAGTACATCGAGTCGTGGATGCGCGGCGTGGGCGCGGCGGCCATCAACAACCTGATGGAGGACGTGGCCACCGCGGAGATCTCACGCTCGCAGGTGTGGCAATGGGTGCGGCACTCATCCAAGCTCGACGACGGTCAAGCGATCAGCGCCGACCTGATTCGCGAGATTGCCGACGATGAGCTGGCGAACCTTCGCCGGCGGCTTGGTGTCGAAGCGTGGTCGAAGAGCCGGTTCGATGAGGCGCGAGCTGTCTTTGAAGAGGTCGCGCTGGCCCCCACGTTCCCGGCGTTCCTCACCCTGGCGGCGCAAGCGCACATCGACTGAGCGCGCCTGCGGGCGCGCTGCTCCGGCGCTAGGGCGTCGGGCGGGGTGTCGCGGGCGGCTTGCCGGGGAGGCGGCGCCACTGACGCGGGCCAACCCCGTTGTTGGGGTTACCGGGGACGAAAGCGACCGCGGAGGGCTTGACCATGCAGTTGTCCTTGCGGACGACGCTGCGCTCGCCACCCTCCTGGTGCTCGATCACGACCGTGCGCTCGAGCACGGCACGAACGCGGACCTGTTTGCCGTCGACTACGGCGTTGAAGCCACCGCTGACCTCGTGATTGGGGGGTGGAACGATGCTGGCCAGCGAAACTAAGTCGACGATCTTGCTCATGTGGTTGGCTCCCCCGGGGTAGGCGGCAGCTGTTCAGCCGCGGAAATCAGCAGGGCCGAGAAATCGGTAGCAGCGAATGTTACCAGAGTCCCCGAAAATTCCCAGAAACGAAAAGGCTGTTACGCCTTTAAGCTGCTGAGCTCTCCTGCATGCGAAGCGCACGGGCCGCTTCCCGACCACGTCGGGCGGCTTCCTTGCTCGCGAGGTGCCTCACGCGAAGGTGGGATGGGTTGACCATCAAGCGCCGGCGGTTGACCAGCACCTTGGGCTCGCCCGGGGCGGGCTCCACAACTGCGGTGCGCTCGAGCACCGCTGTGACCCACACGCGCCGGCCATCCACCTCGGCTTCGAAGTCGGGAAGGATCTCGTCGTCTTCGTCCATCGACACGCTGTCGAGGCGCACCAGCTCCGCTGGGGTCGAGGGGCTTTCTGCAGTTTTGCGGTTAGTCATTTTCATATCTCAAATACCCGATAACGGGCAGTACCAAACCAGGTAACGCTTCAGCGCCGGCACCCAGTAGTGCGAACGCCGAGATCACTCTCACACCAACCAATACCCACGGGTGGGGCTTGGTATTCCGAACCCGATAGAAAAGTGCTACCGGGTCGGTCTGGTGGCGCCTGGCGCTGTGGTTGCGATCCTCAGCAATCTCTCAGGGGGAACCCATTCCAGCTTCGCGTCGAATGCGCGTTCGAAACAGCGCGCATAATCGCGCGCGGCAGTTTCGATATCGAGCTTGCGTCCGGTCATCGCCTCGACCGAGGTGGGGCGCTTGTCGGCGTGACCGCAAGGGATGATCCCATCGAAATATCCGAGGTCGGTGGTGAGGTTCAACGCGAACCCGTGGCTCACCACGGATTGGTTGAGCTTGATGCCGATGGCCGCCAGCTTCTCGCCCTGTGCCCAAACGCCGGTCAATCCCGGCTCCCCAGGTTGCGATTCGATGCCGAGCTCGGCCAGGAAGTCGATGAGCGATTGCTCCAGCGTGGCGAGGTACTGAGGGATGGAGAGATCGAACGCCTTGAGGTCCAGCACCGGGTAACCCACGAGCTGGCCGGGACCGTGATATGTCGCCTCGCCGCCGCGGTCGGACCAGATGACGTCGACGGCGCGCCGCTTCCGTTCGGGTTCACTCCACAGAAGGTGGTCGGGAGCAGCCGCCTTGCCCATGGTGAAAACGTGAGGGTGCTCGAGGAGCAGCAGAGTTGGCGGCGCCGCTCCATCGCCGAGCGCCTTGACGCTCTCGGCCTGGAGCTCCCACGCCTGCCGGTAGGGAACCCTACCCAGCCAGCTGGTTCTTACGTACCGCGGAAACTTGCTCATCGGCGTGATAGGAGGAGCGGACCATGGCGCCGGACTCGACATGGCCGAAGCCCATCGCGAGCGCGAGGTCTTTGATGCGCACGAACTCCTCGGGCCTGTAGTAGCGCACCACTTCGGCATGCTTTTTCGACGGCCTCAGGTACTGGCCGACGGTCAGGACGTCGATGTTGTGCGCGCGCATGTTGCGGAAGACCTCGATCAGCTCGTCCTCGGTCTCGCCGAGGCCGACCATCAAGCCGGACTTGGTGACCATGTCGGGCGCCAGCGACTTGACGTGGCGCAGGAGCGCGAGGCTGTTGGCGTAAACGGCTTTGGGACGGATGCTCGCATACAGTCGTGGCACGGTCTCGGTGTTGTGGTTGAAGATGTCGGGACCGGCCTCGACCACTGTGCGAACCGCTTCGAAGTCGCCCTGGAAATCCGGGGTGAGGACCTCGATCGTGGTCCCCGGGCTTTGCCGCCGGATGGCGCGGATCGTTCTGGCGAAAATCTGGGCTCCGCCATCGCGAAGATCGTCGCGGTCGACCGAGGTGATAACCGCGTGCTTGAGACCAAGTTGAGCGACGGAGCCGGCGACGCGAAGCGGTTCACCGAGGTCGAGCTCGGCGGGGCGCCCCGATGTGACGGCGCAGAATCGGCAGGCGCGTGTGCAGATGTCGCCGAGGATCATGAAGGTGGCTGTGCGCCGGTTCCAGCAATCGAAAATGTTGGGGCAGCGGGCCTCCTCGCAAACCGTGTGAAGGTTTCTGGCTTGGACCAGCTGTTTGAGATCCTTGAAATTCTCGCCCTCGGTGACTCGCACCCGAATCCACTCCGGGATCGGTTCGGGCTTCATGGGCGCCTTGATGCTCACAGCCGAATGCTACCGGGCGTCCATTCCTCGAGCCGCTTCTTGATGGAGGACAGAAACTGTCCGGCCATCATGCCGTCGACGATGCGGTGGTCGAAGCTGAGACACATGTTCATCATGTGGCGCACGGCGATCGCGTCGTTGATCACCACGGGCCGCTTGACGATCGATTCGGTGGTCAGGATCGCGGCCTGCGGTTGGTTGATAATCGGCTGGCTCGCGACCGAGCCCGTCGCTCCCGTGTTGTTGAGCGTGAAGGTGCCGCCCTGCACGTCCTCGGTCTTCAGTTTCTTGTTGCGAGCGCGCTCGACCAGGTCGTTCAGCGTGCCCACCATGTCGGTGAAGCCGAGCGTGTCCGCGTCTTTGAGCACCGGGACGATGAGGCCGTCCGGGATCGACACGGCGATGCCCATGTTGATATAGCGCTTCAGCACCACTCCCTCGTCGGTCCAGGTCGAGTTGAGCCACGGGTACTGCTTTAACGCGTCGCAGACGATCTGCACGACAAAAGGCAAGTAGGTGAGCGAAACGCCGTGGCGAGATTTGAAGTTGTCCTTTTCCGACTCGCGGTACCGCACGAGGTTCGTGACGTCGATCTCCTGGAGAGTCCACGCGTGCGGCGAGGTGGCGAGGCTGCGCACCATATGCTCGGCGATCGAGCGGCGCATCACGCTCAGCTTCACGACCTCTTCACGTGTTCCGTCGACTCTCGAAGTCGAGGGCGCCGTGGGAGCTGAGGCGGACGCGGTCTGGCCCGAGCCGACCGCACCAAGGATGTCGTCCCGGGTCACCCGGCCGCCCATCCCCGAGCCACGCAGGGAGGAGGGGTCGATGCCGTGTTCGGCGGCGAGCTTCCGCACGGCGGGCGAGAGGCGGGCGGGCTCGGATCCTCCATCCGCCGTGGGCGCAGGCGCCGGAGCAGGAGCCTGGCCACCCGCTCGCGCGGCCGGTTTTTCGGCCTGGGCGGTGCCGGCGGCCGGCCCGGCGGGCGTGGTGGACGTCGACGCGGGGCCGGTCTCGATCTGTCCGATGACTGCTCCCACGCGGACCGTTTCGCCTTCGCTGGCGGAGATCTTCACCAATTTGCCCTCAAAGGGCGATGGGATCTCGGCATTGACCTTGTCGGTCACGACTTCGACGAGAGGCTCATCGCGCTTGACGAAGTCGCCCTCGCGCTTCAGCCACTTGTCGACGGTGCCCTCGGTGACAGACTCACCGAGCTGGGGCATCTTGATCTGCGCCAGGCCCATGCCGGCTCCTCCTCGATCTTGGTCTGCTGGAGAATCGAGTTTAGCTGAGGCCAATCGGAACGCGGACTGCAGGGTGGCTGGTTGTTGCCGAGCGTGTTATAGCGGCAGTCGGATGTAGATCTGGAGGCCACGCCCAGAATCGAACTGGGGATGGAGGTTTTGCAGATTTGGGCGGGCTAGTCAACAGGGTACAACGGGGGGCACCCTGAATACGGACCGAAGGGGGGGATGGTAGCCCGGTACAACCAAGTGCAATGAGTTAGGCAACAGAAATGGCAACAGCTACACCCAAGAGCAGCCTAGCTTCGAGACGTATCGGCCCCGAGAGCATCGGCGCATGAGCGGCAGAGTTGCCACGGCATGTTTGCATCTAGGTCGGGT
>DASXBJ010000098.1:0-7274 GCA_036491755.1 Candidatus Dormiibacterota bacterium | reverse complement strand
CGCTTCTGCCTGGCGTGCGATCGCCGGGAGGAGTTGCCGGACGCGCTCCTCGAGCAGGCCCTGGGCAAGGCGATGCGCGTGCGGGTGCCGCTGCTCGAAGCCCAGGTCCGGCGCGCGATCGCCCTGGGCCGCCGCGACGCCCCGCAGATGCACAAAGCGATCGAGATCTGGGAGCTGGTGGGCGCGCCAACGCACCTTCACCGCGGCCGGGCAGAGCACGGTCTGCTCGTGGGGGACAGTGCGGAAACAGACGCAGCCCTGGCGGCACTCAAGAAGATCGGAGACGGCAACTACGTGGACCGGTTCTCCACCTCGCTCGCCCGCGAGCCAAGCTGAAAGCCCCTGATCTCCGAACCCAAAACGCAAGTTCGGATCGACCTGAGGGTTGATCAGGCCACATGAGAGACCCGATCGGTCGCGCCCTCAAGGAGCTCGGAACGACTGGACTGATCCTGCTCGGCGCACTCGTCGTCTTCGCCTTCCTCGGGGGCGGGGTGGTGGTCCACCGCCTGGAGCAGGCCAGGACGGTGAGCTCCTCGTCATCTCAGCCGGGCGAATCCGAAAAGCAGGACAACGAGCCGGCCCACAGCCCGAAGCCAAAGAAGAGTCCAAAACCAGGCAAGTCACACCCCGCCGAATCACCGGACCCGAACGATTAGGGTTGCCCTCCCCCGGGCGGGGGGGAGGGCCGATCGGGCAATCCAGACCTAGTAGGAGAGGACGCAGCCTCCCGCGCCGCCGTTGAACGCGTTGCTCCACAGCGACTGGACGGCGAAGCTGTTGCCGCCAAGCGAGATGTTCGACGCGGCGCCCTGGCCCGCGCTGATCCAGGCGCACTTGTCCCCGTTCTCGGCGCCGCTGCCGTCAAGCCAGCCGCTGTTGGGGAACGGGTCGGTGATCGTCTCGCCGTACTCGTGCCCGCCGACGATCGAGAAGCCGTCGAAGTAGCCGTTGCCGAAGGCGTCGTTGCCGGCGTTGACGAAGTTCATGCCGCAGTTGCCGGCTGCGTCCGGCTGGTAGGGCATGTAGGAGAAGGAGATGGTGCCGCCGGAAGAGCCGGTGGAGCCGTGGTACGCGCACCACGACGTCCTGAAGCCGCTCTGCGAATGCCCGGTTGGGGTGAACACCATGTAGTTCGCGTTGGCGCTGAAGCCGAACACTCCCACGGCCTTGGCGGCCTCTGCCGCGATGGCGCTCTGCGTGATGCTTGACGGCAGCACCGAGGTGTCATTCCAAGTGCCGGCGAGCTGGCCCTTCGGGTTGGAAGGGTGCACGCCGCTCGTCCCGCACGTAACGGTGCCCGAGGCGACGCCCTGGCAGTACTGGGTCGTGGAGTTCGCCCACGAGCTGCCGCCGACGCCCGAGAAGAAATCCTGGACGTAGGTCTGGGCCTGGCCGCTGGTGTAGCCGCCCGTCGTGAACCCGGAAGACCACTGCGGGCCCCACCAGATGAGGTAGACCTTCGCCGACTGGTCGATCGCGCCGCCGTGCGAGAAGAGGTTGGCGCCGCCGCCGCTATGCTTGTGGGCGCCGTGGAGGGCGTTGACCTTCATGACGTGGGTGCCGCCGAGAACGTGGGCGGAGGAGCTGCCCGCGTTCGCCAGCAGCAGGGCGCTAACTGCGAGTCCGGAAAGGCTGAATCGAAGGCTTCGACGTATCAAATTGTCCTTCCTCTCAAAGGCCGCGTGGACTGCACGGCGCCCGGCGCCGGAGCCTTTATAGCCGCGGGGCATTGAGCCGTCAACCAAAAACCTGTGTGATTTCAAGAAGTCGCTGCGACCAATGGTCCTTAAGCGTTCGTTCTTGATTTCGTGACGTGGTAAAGGTGGGGAGACGGCGGCGCACATAAGCCGAAAGGGAGCCTGAATGACCCGCCCGCCGGTTTACTATCCCGTGGCAGTGGCTGAACAGAATCCCGCGCCGCCCGCCGAGGCGCCGGTCGAACCGGCCTTCACGCATGCCGCCGCGCCCTTCCTGCGGACCGAGGTGAACACGCCCGTGGCCTTCGCTTCGCCCCCGGCGGGGGCGCCGAACCTGTCCGCCACGTGGGTGAACTACAAGACCCAGATTTATTTCGCCCTCACGTTCCTCGCCTACCTGATGGTGGTGGTCGGCTCGACCACGATCGTCGAGGCCAACCGCGACGCGGGCTGGCGCTACTACATCGCGTTGCTACCCGTCATCCCGACCGCGGTGATGGTCTGGCTGTTCGTGCGCGCGCTGGCCACCATGGACGAGCTCCAGAAGCGCACCCAGCTCCAGGCGTTCGGCTTTGCCTTGTGCGGGACGGCGCTGCTCACCTTCGGATATGGCTTTTTGGAGAGCGTCGGCCTGCCGCATCTCAATTTCACCCTGGTCCTCCCCCTGATCGCGGTCCTGTGGGCCGTCGGCCTCGGGACGCTGGCCCTGAAGCAGCGTTACCGCCGTTAGCCCTGACCCGTTCAGCCTTCCGTGCTGAGCACGCGGTCTATCGCCCTAGTTGCCCTGGCAGGCATCCTGCTCGCGGCGTGCGCGCCGCAGACAGCGGCCCCGCAGCCAACGCCGACCATCGCCATCCCGGTCCGGGTCACGCCAGTCGCCCAGGGGCCAAGTCCGGCACCGACTCCCGACCCCGGCAGCCTTCAGGACGACATCGGGGCGACGATCGTCGTCTCCTGGTACGGGACCGTGATCCCGCCCCTCCTGGTCCAGGCCCTGGAAGACGGCCGCGTCGGCGGGGTGCTGCTGTTCGCCTCGAACTTCAACAGCCAGGCTCAGCTGCGCGCCCTCAGCGACCAGCTGACCGCGATCGCGGCGAGGTCGTGCCTGGACCACCCCATCCTGGTCATGCTCGACCAGGAAGGCGGCCAGGTGAACCGTGTGCAGGCGTCGTTTGCGCCGCCCTCACAGCTGGTCGTGGGCCATGGCGGAGCAGCGCACGTGACGGCGGTGGAGCGGGCTTCGGGCGCCGGCCTGCGCTCGCTGGGCGTGGGCCTGAACCTGGCGCCTGTCGCGGACGTCCGCACCAACTCGCGTGACCAGGTGATCCTCGACCGCTCCTTCGGCTCCAATCCGTCGACGGTCGGACCGCTGGTGGCCGCGGCCGTGACGGGCCTGCACGACGGAGGCGTGGGGGCGACCTTGAAGCACTTCCCGGGCCTGGGCGGAGCGGCGGGCGACCCTCACGTCGCGATCCCCACCGACCCGGAATCGCTCGCCAGGTGGGAGGCGGTCCAGATGCCGTCGTTCCAGGCCGGCATCGCAGCGGGCGCGGATGCGGTGATGACGACGGCGGTCTACGTCCCAGGGTTGGGCGGCGGCAGCACGCCGGCGATGTTCTCCGCACCGGTGGTGAGCCGCCTTCGCACGCAGCTGAACTTCACCGGCGTGATCGTCTCGGACTCGGTGAGCATGGGGGGAATCGGCGCCATCTGGTCTCTGCCGGCAGCCACGGTGCTCGCCCTGCAGGCAGGCAACGACCTGGTCCTCCTGGGCAACAGCGACCCCTCCTACGAGCTCTCCGCCGTGTCGGCCGTGAGCTCGGCCGTGACCTCAGGACGCCTGAGCCGCGCGGCCATCCACGCCTCGGCGTTGAGGGTCAACGCCCTCCGAGACAGGTGGGGCCGCCGCTTCACCCACTGCAGGGCCGAACCGGTCGCCTGATTCCCCCCGGACCCGCGCCGGGTAAAATCGTCCTCTGGTCGAGCGGGAGTAGCTCACTTGGTAGAGCGCGACCTTGCCAAGGTCGAGGTAGCGGGTTCGAAGCCCGTCTCCCGCTCCACCTTCGCCCTCGCTGCGGCTCGACTGTGAGCTAGGTGGGCATTCAACCGCTCGCAAAGCCCGCAGAGCGCACACTCGATTAACACGCTGGGTTCCAACGAGCTGACGCGTCAGTGAACATCGTCGGGGTGGGTCGCTCACCGTTTGTCCCTGCCGCATTGCGGAAGGCGCCTTTCACCCTGGCGGAAGCTCGCCGCTACGGCGTGACAGAGGACCACCTGCGGGGATCCGCTTGGCGACGCCTCGGCCGCGGCGTCTTCGCATGGCACGGAATCGCTGAGCAGCCGATGGTGAGGCTTCAGGCCGCGATGCCTCGCCTCCCTGGCGATGCAGTCTTCTCGGGGCGAACCGCCGCCTGGCTTCACGGTCTGGACGTGGCGCCGTGCAGCCCAATCGAGGTGACGGTGCCTATCTCATGCCTCGTCACCAGGCGGCTCGGCCTGTCCATTCGTCGTTGCGTCGAATTCGAGGGTTCGACCGCCAAGGGCCTCCCCGTCACCTCGCGCGTTCAGACGGTCGCAGATCTAGGCCGTAGGTCGGAGCTGATCGAATCTGTCGTGATTCTCGACATGGCGCTGCATAGGCGGTTGGTCAGCTTGACAGAGCTCACCCGATGGGTGGACGCACACCAACGCCTTCGCGGCATTGCACGTCTTCGCCGGGCGATCACGCTCGCAGAGCCGGCGACAGAGAGTCCGATGGAGACGCGTTTACGCGTCACCCTTGTATTGGCCGGCCTCCCGCGGCCTGAGGTCCAGGTGTCGCTTCGCGACGCGTCCGGGCTATTTCTGGCTCGGCCAGATCTCTACTACCCCGATCGGCGCCTTGTCATCGAGTACGACGGCGCCACGCACCGTGAGAGGCTGGCCGCGGACAACCGGCGCCAGAATCGACTGGTCGACGCGGGCTATCGCATCCTGCGGTTCAGCGCGTCGGATGTCCTCAACGATCCGGCATCGGTCGTCGCGATCGTGAGGCGTGCCCTCGATGCTTCTGGAGCCGCACCGAGATGATTCGTGCACCAAGCCCTACAGCCCTTCCGGGGGACGTGATACACCGGTGATACATTGTTCGGCAGTGGGGCGTGCAATCTCCATCCGCCTGGACAAGGACGCTCAAGAAGCGCTTGAGTCGCTGACGAGCTCCGGCCGCTCCCGATCAGATGCGATCCGCGAGGCCATCATCGACACGGCGCGCCGCCGTCACCGCCGCGATCTTGCGGCTGAGGTGGCGCGGCTCAATGCGGATTCGGTCGACCGGACGGAAAAGCGTGCCGTTGAGAAGTTGATGGAGTCGCTGCGTGCAGCGCGGTGAAGTCTTTCGTCTCCGCGCTCCGCGCGGTATCCGCGGACGCGAACAGGCTGGGCCGAGATATGGCGTGGTGGTCCAGGGCGATGAGCTGCTGGCCTTGTCGACCGTGGTCGTGGCGCCGACGAGCACTCGCGCCTTGCCCGCCTCTTTTAGACCGGAGGTGATCATCCGAGGCCAGCGGACGCGCGTGCTGATCGAGCAGCTCGGCGCTGTCGATCCGAGTCGGCTTGGGGAGTCAGAGGGATTGTTGAAATTCAGCGAGCTGCAGGAGCTGGACGAAGCTCTCGCGACTGTTCTCGGCCTATCGGTCTGATTCGCCGTGCCCAAGTAGAGGAGGGTCGCCTCAGCTGGCGGCACCTCCGCCGCCGATCACGCTATCGCGTCAATCTGATCCCGGCATTTGCGACCATGCTTCCATGAGCACCGAATCTGAGCCTGGGACGTCGCCGTCAGAGCGCCACCGACTCATGGAGGCGATCGGCGCGGAGAGCCCAAGAGGCGCCAGCGGCGAGCGCTGGCCCTCTTTGTTCATTGGCAATCCGCTGCCCATGGCGATCTATGACCTGGGAACTGGTCGGATCCTCGACGTGAATGACGCCGAAACGGAGCGGTACGGCAGCTCGCGACAAGAGTTCCTCCGCCTCAACCTCCAAGACCTGGTACCGCAGGAGGATGTGCCCAAGTTCCTCGAGCTGACGAGGGAGCTGCCACATTTCGATCGGACCGGTCCATGGCGCCAGCTCCTGCATGACGGAACCATCATTCAGGTGCTGATCACATCCCACCTCGTCGATTACGCCGGCCATCCGGCTCGGCTCGTAATTGCCGAACACCTGACGGATTCCGACCTGGATGTCGAAATCTGAGCTAGCTAGCTCGCCCGGGTCGCAGCGTTGCCGGCGATGAGCTGGGCGAGGTCTGGAATCTGCTTGCGGTAGGGGTCGAGCCGCGTCCGTTCAGGGCTTTCCGGTCGGAACCACACATCAAGGCTGTCGCCGCTGTCAACCGCGACTTGCGCCAGATCCGTGGCCGGGATCAGAAGGCACTCGTTCGCGAAGCGAGCCCGATCCGGCAGCCAGGCCAGGCCAACCATCGCGGTGGAGGACGTACTCCTTAATGTTGCCTTGCGGATCCGGAAGTGGACCTTGCCCGTTGGCTCCGGGGTCGCCGTCTTGATCTGCAGGCCGATGAAATCGAGGCTGACGTGGTCTCGCGCCAGCACCTCGACGAGCTCGAGGTCGGGAAACGGCCGGAACAGGTCAAGCTGGGGGTTCTCCGCCAGCCGGCGGATGACCTCCGATTCGCCGAGGAATCCCAGCCGGTCGCGCGCTCGATCGTCCGGCGACCGAACCTCATCGAGCGCCGTCGCCTCGTGGTCGGTGCCTGGCACCTGGCCGCCCATGATCCGTTCCGCCAGCCTCTCACGCGCCACCAGGTACGCATGCCAGCGGGTGGCCTCGGTCGGGTGGAGGCTGAACTCGGCCTCGTAGACATCGATCCCATCCACGACCTCGTGCGCCGCGAGCTGCTTGAACGTTCCTTCCTCGACCACGAGCAGCGTCTCGCCCAGTCCGTCATCCGTGAGCAGCCCCGCGATGAGGAGTGCTCCATCGTCGACGAGGCTGTGCCCCGGCACGACGATCTGCACCTTGCCTCGATCCAGCCGGTCGCGGCTTTTGACCTGGAGCGGCACATACGCACCATCCGTCAGCCTGTGCACGACACCGTCCAGCCCGTTGTCCAGCAGCGGCAGGAAAACGTGCAGCAACCCGCGCGACTGCTGGATGAGTGCCGTCCACACCAGGAACTCCATCGCCTGGCCCGGGGAGCGCGTGTCGAACCTCAGGGTTGAGGCGTCGCTCAATCGGGGTCGAGAACCACCCGGTTGCGGCCACCTGTTTTCGCCGCGTACAGGTGCCTGTCCGCTTCGCCCAGCAGCGCTGCCTGCGTGATCCGGCCCGGCCGCAGCCGCGTCGCGCCGATCGAGATCGTCAAGCTCAGGTTGGAGGCCACCGAGCTCCAGTCGTAGGTCTCCACCCGCCGGCGCAGCTCCTCGAAAGCGATGACCGCGCCCGAGCCCTGGAAGACCATCAGGAACTCCTCGCCGCCCATCCGGGCTGCGATGCCCGAGTCGCCCGCGGCCTCCTCCAGCATGTCGGCCAGGTCACACAGGACCTGGTCGCCCACGGCGTGCGAGTGGTTGT
>DASXBJ010000097.1:0-6545 GCA_036491755.1 Candidatus Dormiibacterota bacterium | reverse complement strand
AGGCGGTTGAAATCCGCGGAAGGCACGAGCCACAGCCTCGCGAGCAGGTGCTGCTGGAGATCCACGAGGCAGATCAGGTAGAGGAGGCGAGAGCTCTCGGGAATCGCGTCCACCGCATAGTTCGCGAAAGCGACGACCCGGCCTTCATGGTCAGGGTGAGTCGTTCCCTTCACCTGGATCCATAGCGCGCCGAAACCGCCGACATCGGCGACCACAAGGTCTCGGTGATCGACGTCGGGCTCCATCCGGGACGGAATCAGGCGTCCAGCTGATCCGGCCAGGATCTCGGCCTCGACCATGAGCTCGACCAGGGTTCCGAGCGTGGAGCCCTCGAGCATGGGCGTCAGGTTAGCTCCAGGCGGACCGCGCTAGCAGCCCAGCTGATCGGCCAGGTCCATGAAGTCGGTCGCCTGCACGTCGGATTCCGGATCAGGCAGGAGATCCGCCCCTCCCGCGTCGCCCCTCTCGAGCGGACGCTCGACAAACGCCGCCCGCAAGCCCGCCGACTGGGCGGCGCGCAGGTCGCCTTTGTGCGCCGCCACCATCATCACCTGCCCAGGGGCCAGGCCCAGAGCCGCGGCCGCACCCAGGTAGACCTCCGGGTCCGGCTTGTAGTGTTGGAAGTCCTCGGCGGACAGCAGGCGCTGGAACGGCAGGCAGGCGAACTCGACCAGGGCTTCCTGTTGCGACCGGTTGCCGTTCGAAAGCGTCGACACGACATACCGACCGCCCAGGCGCGCAAGGCCCCCCTTGGAGTCCGGCCACGGCGGGAGCCGCTGCCAGGCGAGGGTCAGCTCGTCTCGATCAGCCGGCGAGAATCCCTCCACACCAAGCTCGCGGAGGACCTGGTCGAGCGAGATCCGGTGGAGTCGATCGAAATTGGTCCATGGCAGCTCGCCGCTTCGCACCCGGTTCATCGAAGGTATGTACAAGGCGCGCCAGGCCACCGCCAGCTTCTCCCAGTCGGCCTGCACGCCGGTTTTGCCGCCGAGCTTCCGCGCGGCGGCGGCGACTCCGGAAAACCAATCGACGGTCGTGCCGAAGACATCAAATGTGAGGGCGCGCACGTCAACCAGATCGGGCGGCGGCCGATCGACACCGGTCACGTTTGAAGTCTATTCATCGCGAGCGATCATCCGGCCAAGCCTCTTCGCCTCTAAGCGGCGGAGCCGGGCCGACTACCCTGAAAGCCGTGACCGTCCGGCGTATGGACCACGTCGGAGTTGTGGTCGAAGACCTCGCGGCGGCGATCGCGTTCTTTCTCGAGCTGGGCCTCGAGCTCGAGGGCGAGGCGTCACTCGAGGGAGGGTCGGTGGACCGCGTCGTCGGGCTCCACGGAGTTCGATCCGACATCGCCATGATGCGGACGCCGGACGGCGTGAGCCGGCTCGAGCTCTCGAAGTTCCACACGCCGAAGTCGGCCGGCCCCCAGCGCGATGCGGCGCCTAACGCGCTGGGCATTCGCCATGTCACATTCGAGGTCGAAGACGTCGAGGACGTGCTAACCCGCCTTCAGGCCCACGGCGCCGTGCTCGTCGGCGAGTTAGTGCGGTACGAGGACAGCTACCGGGTCTGCTACATCCGCGGCCCCGAAGGCATCATCGTCGAGCTGGCTCAGAAGCTCGACTGACGCCCATCCCCACATCGTCCCGGTGGTCAGCGCGACGTCGCGATGACCCCTCGCATGAGATCGAGCTCGGCCGCATAGAGGTGGGCAGACTTCACGATCAGCGTCAGCGTTCCGACCCCGGCCCCGAGGTCGCCGGCCACGCGTCCCTGCACCGCCGCGAGCTCGACCAGGTTCGCATAGCCTTTTGTGCCGAAGTCGATGGAGTGGGCGTAGACGGCGAGCTGCAGCGCCCCGCCGGCGAGCCAGAAGTCGAGCAGGCTGACGCAGGGGATGTAATCGGTGTCTGTCAGAGGCTCAAACGTGGTGACCGTCGCGTCCCTCGCCGACGGGTTGGCGGCCAGCCGGTCCACGACCCATCGGATCTGGTCGCGCCCGGCGTGGGCGTAGTCGTACAGGCGGGTCGCGTAGCTCTCGGCGTCACCGAGCTCCGCGACTCGCGCATGGTCGGTGAAGTTCGCGTGCATCCAGGCCAGCCGCTCGGGATCGCCGAGCCGGGCGATGATCGGGTCATCCACCGCGGGCGAGCTGACGTCGAGCGTGGCGAGCAGCAGCTCGACCGTTGGCCGTCCCTCCCAGCTCCCGGCCACGCCATCACTGAGAATCGCGCCCGCGACCGCGAGCCACGCCTCACCGAGGGTAGTGGCCTCGATCCGCGTTGGCGCGGTAGCCCGATCAGTCAAACCGGACTGCCCTGGCCAATCCATCGATCAAATGGCAGGCGGCCTCAGCCACGTTCGAGAAGCTCGAGCGCCGCCGCGGCGTCCGTGACCTCGACGAGCGGCTCTCCCGTATCGAAGACCTCCGGCTCATAGAGCGTCACCTTGGGCTTCCTCTGCCCTGCCTGCAGCCCCGCCCGGAGGAGATCATTGGCGACGCGAGACATCGAGCGGTGCTGCGACGTGCCATCTCGGCCGGCGACCGGGCCACGTCCTCGTGCAGGTTCACGTCGAGCACATCATTTCGAGTCATAAACCATCATCACTATTTGGCCAATCTGATGCGCAGCCGGCCGGACCGCGTCTCAGTTCGCCAATGTAGGCTGCCGGCGATGTGATCCTCGAAATCAAAGGCGTCAACGGGCCGGGACGACGCTGTAACCCCTCCCCGGAGCACGGTCCTTATGAAGACGTGCAGGTGGGAGTCGGTCGCTTCACCGACCCAATCGGCGTTGTTGCCGGCGATACGCAAGGCGTGGATTGGCACGTCTCAGTCCGAATCGTCTGGCGGGACGGAAAGCCCGACTTTCGTGGTCCGCAGGTCGATGGGAAGCCCGGTGATCGCCACGTCTACTTGAACTGGTTCAACCGCGAGGCCGACGGCCAACTGAGACTGTTCCGGCGCGGCAAGGTGATGCTCGAGGGCCTCGATCCGACTCTTGTGAAGCAGTCGGAACAAGGCGGCAGTGCGCTCAGGTGCACGGTCAACCTGACCAACGAGAAAGGCCTTCCAAGCACCGCTCGTTTTTGGGCTGCGGACCTTCGTTGGACGCTCGCCGACAACCTGTAATGTGCGCGCTCGCGAACGTCCCGGCGGTTGTATTCGCGTCTTTCAAACGGCTGGCCTGCCTCCTCTCTGGCGTTAGCGCCTCAGAAGCGATGCCGGGTGTGGGAGAAACCGCCCTTGGTGAAGGCAAGGACTTTGGCCGGGCGGACCGCGAACACCAGCACGGTCCCGGCGTCGTGTCGAAAGCCATCCTGGCTGACCTCGTACTGCCATCGCCCGTCCCACTTCTGCGCCCAGGTTGCGGCGAGGCGGTCGAGTTGCTGTGAGTCGGTGACGCGGGCGGCGTCGCCTTCGATGACCACGTCGAGGCCGCTCTGCCAGCCGTTGACGCCGGTGGTCAGCACGACGCGCGGGTTGCCGGCGATGTTGCGCGCCTTCTGCTCGTCGGGGCCCGTGGAAAAGTGCAGGGCGTCGTCGAGCCAGACAGCGACGAGCGGAGTGACGTGTGGTCGGCCGTCCCTTCGGACGGTCGAGATCCAGAAGATGTCGGCTCGCTTGATCGCCTCAAGCGTGTCCTCCCAACTGGTGGGCTTTGCTCCGGGCTCGCTGAAGCGGGCGTCGAGTTCCGTGCGGGGTGTCATCACTTGCTTTCTCCTCGGGGTTTGGCGGATGGCGGGAAGTACGCGAGCGGACACGGGTTCGCCACTTACCGAATCGGCGACGCCGCTCTGTGCCTCGGCGACCATTGCACCGTCCTTGATAGTTCCCCAGGAAATTGTGACCCGGCTGTGCCGGCGCCTTTCCGTGAGAGTCGACCAGATCCGATTCGGATTCAGAAGTGGTCGGGGGACGGACAGTACCGAACCCTACCAGCGATCACCTGGGCGGCCTGATTCAGCTCCAGCAACTGTCAGACCCGAGAAATTCGCAGCGGGTGAAAAGGCGTGCGAGCGGATCATCTTTTGACTGAAGGCTGGTAAACATGGCTCGAAGCGGTCGTCCCACCCAACAGTCCCTGCTGCTGACCTGCGCTGCATCGATGATTTCATCGGCGTCACGGAGTCTCTTGATGTGGCGGCCGACTACTGATCACCGATGGAGGACCAAGGATGTCACTGGTACGTGTCAACAACTTCTCGATTTCGCTCGATGGCTTCGGCACTGGCGAGGGTCAAAGCCTCGAGGCGCCGTTTGGCCACGCCGGCCAACGGCTGCATGACTGGCTGATCGCCACCCCGTGGTTTCACGAGATGGCCGGCCAGCCGGAGGGCGTTGGTGGCGTCGACGATGCCTTCGCGCGGCTGCACGGTCCTGGGATCGGCGCCGAGATCATGGGGTCGTTGAAGTTCGGCTACCCCGGATGGCACGAGGACCCGGAGTGGAGGGGCTGGTGGGGCCCGAACCCGCCGTTCCATACTCCGGTGTTCGTCCTCACCCATCACCCGCGCCCGCCGCTCGAGATGGAGGGCGGCACGACGTTCCACTTCATCGACGATTCACCTGCGGGGGCGCTCGCGACCGCCCGCGACGCTGCGGCGGGTCAGGACGTCCGCATCGGCGGAGGCGTCACGGTCACCCGTGATTTCGTTGCGGCCGGACTCGTCGACCATATGCACATCGTCGTCGTCCCGATCCTGCTCGGCCGCGGCGTGCGCCTGTGGGACGGACTCGAGGGTCTCGAGCGCGATTATCGGATCGAGACCGTCTCGTCGCCGAGCGGAGTCACACATTTGACGTTCACGCGTACAGGTGCATCGTGACGAAGAACACTGAGCCCACAAGGCGCTTGCCCATTACCGTTGCGAGTGGGTCCCGCGCTTTCACATAGGTGGCGCGCTTTCGCCAACGGTCATCAATAAGCATTCCCGCTCGCCTCCCCAGCTCGATGGATGCGCGCGCCCGCAACAGTTTTTTGACGGGCAGCGTTATTTGCGCGACACAGCTCCTCAGCACACTGTCTCGCCTTCTGACTGGGTTCTATTCGTCAGCAATACTTCGAGAACTGCGTTCGGATCGTTGAGGAACTCTCGCGTGATTCGGACGTGATCGAGTGATTCCCATGTGGCTTTGACCGGCCCGGATTCGTTCAACAGATAGATCGTCGCGCGCGGAAAGCTCATGAGGATCGGTGAGTGGGTCGCGATGATGAATTGCGAGCCTTGGTCGAGAAGCTCGTGAAATCTGCGCACCAACCCGAGGCAACCGGTGGGTGACAACGCAGCCTCAGGCTCGTCGAGCACGTACAGTCCGCCGGGACCAAAACGGTTTATGACGAGGGCAAGAAACGATTCTCCGTGCGACACCTCGTGCAGCGGTTGCGGGCCGTATGCCGGACCGATTCTCGACGCCTTCGATGGCTCTTCATCAAGGCGTTCGATTTCCGTCGCGACGTTGAAGAAGCTCTCCGCTCGCAGGAAGAATCCCGTTCTCGGCCGCGCCGGGTTCCGAACCAGGCGCAAGTGAGTCGCCAGCTCGGGAGTGTGCCGTTGGGTGCGGAAGTTGAAGTTAGCCGAGCCACCCTCGGCGTTGAAACCGGCAGCGACCGCGATACCTTCGACGAGTGTCGACTTACCGCTGCCGTTCTCACCCACAAAGATGGTCATGTGTGGGTCGAGAGCCAGGGACTGAACGTTGCGGATCGCCGCGAGATTCAGCGGATATTTGTTTCTACCATCGAGCGGCACAGTGACCTCAACTGCTCGGATAAATCCGCCGTTAGCTGCTTTTCGCTGTCGTGGCATTCCGGTGAGTATGGTGAGTTCGACCTTGGTTTGAACCCGGGGCTTCACGGTCCCGAACCGTGCGCGCTCGACGGCTGGGTGGGGGACGCTAGGTCCCCGTGCCGAACAGGCGGTCGCCGAAGTCGCCCAGGCCGGGGACGATGTATGCCTTGTCGTTGAGGCCCTCGTCCAGCGCCGCCGTGTAGACGTGCACCTCCGGGTGCCTCTCCTCGAGGACGCGAACGCCTTCGGGCGCCGCGACGATGCACACCATCCTCGGCTCGGTCCCGCCCGCCTCCTTGATCAAATCGAGCGCCTGCGCCGCCGAGCCGCCGGTGGCGAGCATCGGGTCCAGCAGGAGCGGGACCTTGCCGATCAGGCTCGGTAGCTTCTGGTAGTAGATGCGCGCGACGGCGGTCGCCTCGTCTCGCTCGAGCCCGATGTAGCCCACGCTGACGCGGGGCAGCAGCTCGAGGGCGGGGCCGAGCAGGCCGAGGCCCGCCCGGAGGACGGGGATGGCGACCACCTCGCGCTCGAGCTCCAGCGCGTCGGCGTCCCGCAATGGCGTTTTCACCGTCACGCGCCTCGCGGCGAGGTCCGCCGTGACCTCGTAAAGGAGCAGCGTGATGATGTTGCGCGCCAGCGCCCTGAACTCCTCGGGCTCGGTCGTGGCGTCGCGCAGACCGCGCAGACAGTCCGCGACCAGGGGATGCCTACTGACGCTGATCGGCACGCGAATCACGCTCGATGAG
>DASXBJ010000096.1:0-10438 GCA_036491755.1 Candidatus Dormiibacterota bacterium | reverse complement strand
CCCTTCCGCCGGGTTGACCATGCAGAGGAGCACCGGCTTGACGGGGTTCGACACGTCGAGCACCTCCAGCAGGGGGACGGCAGCGACCTCGAAAAGCGCGAGCCCGTGGGTGGCAGTGACAGGCCGCGTGCATGTCAGCGGACTCGTGGACCCCTGGGCTGCGCTGGGTGACGCCGAGGCCGCGGACGCGCTGCTTGGCGCGCTCCTCGCCGCGGAAGCGCCACCCGCCGAATCGCTCGGGTTCGTGCAGGCAGCCAGCATCACGATGGCGAGCCCGGCGACAACCACCCTCATTTGGTATCGAACGGGGTTTCCCGGGCCGCGTTACGTGCTATGCGGCGCCCTGCCGACGGCCCTGGCGCCGTCGGGGCCCGCCACGATGCACGTGTCGGCCATGCCGACGAACAGCCCGTGCTCCACGACGCCGGTCAGCATCTTCAGCTCCCGACCGAAGTCGCCGGCGTTCTTGATGCCTGCCGGGACAGTGACGTCGAGGATCAGGTTGCCATTGTCGGTGATGTACGGCGTCTCCTCCCCACCTCGCACCACTAGGCTCACGCCAAGGCTGGTCAGGCGATCGGCCGTGGTGCGCCAGAGGAACGGCAGCACCTCGACCGGCAGAACCCCGACGCCCAGCTGCTGGACGAGCTTCGACTCGTCGACGACCACGACAAAGCGCCTGGCGGCCGCTGCGACCAGCTTCTCGCGAAACAGCGCCCCCCCGCGACCCTTGATCAGGTTGAGGTTGCCGTCCACCTCATCGGCTCCGTCCACCGCGAGGTCGATCGCCCCCACGAGCTCGGTGACGATTGGGATCCCCAGCTCCGCGGCCAGCTCCGCGGTCGCCCTCGAGCTCGGGACAGCCCGCACCTTCACGCCGGACATAACCAGGCGGCCCACCCCTTCGGTGAAGAACCGCGCCGTGGATCCGCTGCCCAGGCCGATGAGCATCCCGTCCTGAACCAGCTCCAACGCCTTGTCCGCGGCTGCTCTCTTGAGCTCGTCAGTCAAGAGCGTCTCGGATGGCCTTGATCCCGGCGGCGACGCCGCCCTTGTAGCCGTAGACGGAGCTCCCGGCGACCAGCACGGTCGCCCCTGCGGCCACCACGAGCGGCGCCGAGCGCGCATCGATTCCTCCGTCGACCTCGATTTCGACGTCAGCCGACATGGCTCGAAGGCGCCGGATCTTCTCGGGGCTGTGGGGGATGAACTTCTGGCCTCCGAAACCGGGCTCGACGGTCATGACGTTGACCAGGTCGATGTAGGGCAGGATCTCGCGCAGGTCCTCCACCGGCGTCGCGGGGTTGATGGCCACGCCGGCCTTGGCGCCCATCTCCCTGATCGCGGTCGCCGTACGGTACAGCGAGGTCGTCGCCTCCACCTGCACCTCGATGAGGCTCGCACCCGCTCTGGCAAACGCTTCGATGAAGATCTCGGGGTGCTCCACCATGAGGTGCGCCTCGATCGGAAGGTCGGTCGCCCGGCGAACGGCCTCCACGACCTGAGGGCCGAACGTCAGGTTGGGCACGAAATGGCCGTCCATGATGTCGACCTGGATGCGGTCCGCGCCACCTTCGACGGCCTCGCGAACCTGGTCGGCGAGGCGTCCGACGTCGGCCGACAGGATGGAGGGGACGATTTTGATGCGCGAGTGCTTGTCTACGCCCCGCACCCTAGCCCTCTCCCCGATGGGAAGGGCAGTGCTTGTTTACGCCCCTCACCCTAGCCCTCTCCCCGATGGGGAGAGGGGAACGCCCCTCACCCTAGCCCTCTCCCCGATGGGGAGAGGGGATTTCTCCGGCGGCGGCTCGGTCGATCAGCCATCTTGCGCCGGGAATCATCCCCGATGGCACCTCGCCCCGTTTGGCCTTCGCCACAGCCTCCGCCTTGCCCGCGCCGGTGGCCAGGATGATGACCCGCCTCGCCGCCTGCAGGGCGTGCAGCGTCAAGGTGACTCTCTGGGAAGGCGGCTTGGGCGAGTCGCGTATGCCCACCACGAGCCCGCTTGCCTGCAGCGCCGCGTGTCCCGGGAACAAGGATGCGGTGTGCCCGTCCTCCCCTACCCCCAGGTGCACGAGGTCGAGCGGCGCGACAGCCGCGACGATGTGCGCGTACAGGCCTGCGGCTTCGTCCGGGCCAAGCTCGGCCGGCATGCGGTGGACCGTTGCCGGCGACGTACGATCCAGCAGGGCCTGTCGCGCCATTCGGTAATTGCTGTCGGGGTGGTCGGGATGAACGCAGCGCTCATCGCCGAAGAGAACACTGACCCGGCCCCACTCGACGTCGAGGTGCGACAGGAGCTCATAGCACCGACGCGGCGTGGTGCCGCCGGCCAGCACCAGGGTGCGTGCACCCTCGCGCAGGGCCTCGGCCGTGTCCGCCGCGGCGGCCGCGGCGACATCCTCAGCCGTGTCTAGGACCGTGAACTGCTGCATCAGACCGCGCGCATCAGCTCGGCTGCCGCCGCCAGCGAGCGGACGAACACCGCGTCGCGCGTTCCGCTCCACAGCAGGTCGACGAGCAGCGAAGCCTCGTCGTAAGGGTCCAGGCGCTGGACGTGGCGCAGCGCCTCGCCGCCGCCGATCTCGATCAAGGTCAGCAGCACCATCGCGGAGTCCTGGCGCCGGCGTTCCCGCGTCAAGACGACCGGGTGCTTGGGGATGCTCTCGCCCGGCGCGTCGCCGGTCGCGGTGTGATGCAGCGCCTCCCGGGACCCGTTGAGCACGTCGCGGTGCCGCTCTGCTTTGCGCTGGGCGAGCTCCAGTCCGGCATCGTCTTCGCCGCTCGTCGGGTGCAGAGACTGGAAGGCGGTTCCCGATTCGCCGCGACCGCGTTCCGGGTCGCGCTGCACCGAAAGGTGGAAGGTGGCGCCGCCGGCAGCTCCCCCAATTCGGACGGCGGCGATCTCGCCGGCCTCGAGCTGTGCCCTCGGCACCGACTTGAACGCCACCTCGACCGGCCTCCATCCCTCAGCCGTGTAATGAGCGGACACCACGCCGCCGCCGCCGGCCGCGGCCTTCTTCAGCTTCCAGCCGAGCGCCGACGAGAGCCAGCCGGTCAAGAGAGCCGCGGCGATTCGGTTACCGCGCCCATCGCCGGCGTATTCGACGCCCACCTCGGATATTCCGCCCAAGAAAGGACGCCGCTCGGGCGGAGTGAAAAACTGGGCGACGTTCTCACGCCATGGCCGCAGGCGAGACCATTGAAAGTCCGCCACTCCAAGCTTGTGATGCCGGTTCTGAAAGAGCTCGGAGAGCCCGATGAACGAGCGATACGGTGAGTCGAAGCGAGCCGAGTCGACCACCAGGGCATCGGCGATGCGAACCGCGTCCGTGATCTCGACCTTGCCAAACGGGGGCGTGCCGACCCACCACAGGAACGTGGGGAGGCCGCTCACCAGGAGCGGGTCGACGAGAGCGGCCAGGTGATCCCCCGCCGCCCCTCGGACGTGCAGCGTGACCAGCTCGCACTGGGTCGAGCACGAGGAACTCTTCTGGGTCTCCGTGCTGATCCAGGCTTCGATGTTGCTGCCGCGCAGCTCGACCTCGTCGCGCACGACGATCAGCTGCGCGGGGTGCTCCGCCGCGATCAACCGGCACGTTCGCTGGGCGCGCCGCTCCTCGGCGTCGTCGGAAGCGACGGCCACGAGGGTCATCACGCAGCTGCGCGGGTGCGGATGCTCGTCGTCGCCGGCCTCCTCGCGCGCGAACTTGCCACGGACCGCCTTCAGAGCGTCCAGCACGTCGCCCATCGAGGTGCTGCTGCCGTGCCAGACCACAGTCGGCTCGTGCCCGGACGACGAGCTCACGGCCGGTGCCATTCCCTGCCGTCGTTCTGCAGCAGCTTGGCGGCCGCCGGCGGCCCCCATGTCCCGGCCGCATAGAAACCGAGGGGCGGCCGGTCGTCGCGCCACGCGGCCTCGATCGGGTCAATGAGTGCCCAGGCAGTCTCGACCTCATCGGCGCGCGTGAAGAGGGTCGGATCGCCGATCATGCAGTCCAGCAGGAGGCGCTCGTACGCCTCGGGTGTCTCGACCAGGAACGACGTCATGTACTCGAAGTCCATGTTCACGCTGCGGATGCGCAGCCCGGCGCTGGGCACCTTGGCGCCGAACTTCAGCGAGATGCCCTCCTCCGGCTGGATGCGCAGCGTGATCGCGTTCGGATCGAGCTCCTGCGTGGCCTGGCGCCCAAACGTGAGATGCGGGGGACGCTTGAACTGGATCCTGATCTCGGTGGCGCGCTTGGGCAGCCGTTTGCCGGCGCGGATGTAGAACGGGACGCCGGCCCAGCGCCAGTTGTCAACGAACAGGCGCAGCGCGGCGAAGGTCTCGGTGAGGGAACCGGGCGCGACGTTCTTCTCCTCCCGATAGCCCACGACGTGCTCGCCCAGGACCCAGCCCTTCGCGTACTGGCCTCGCACCGTGGAGTGAGGCACCTCCTCGTCGGTGATGGGCCTGATCGAGCGCAGGACCTTGACCTTTTCGTCGCGGACCGCGTTGGCCTCGAAGGCAAGTGGCGGTTCCATGGCGACGAGGGCCAGCAGCTGCATGGCGTGGTTCTGCACGATGTCGCGCAGCGTGCCCGCGCGCTCGTAATAGGCGCCGCGCAGCTCGACGCCGATCTCCTCGGCGGCGGTGATCTGCACTGAGTCGATCAGGTTCGAGTTCCAGACCGGCTCGAAGATCGAGTTGGCAAAGCGGAACGCCATGATGTTCTGGACCGTCTCCTTGCCGAGGTAATGGTCGATGCGGTAGACGGAATCCTCGTGGAAGACCCGCTGCAGGACCCTGGTCAGCTCCCGTGCCGACTTCAGGTCTGAGCCAAACGGCTTCTCGACGACGATGCGGTGGTAGCCATTGCCGGCTGTCATCGCTGCGGCCTTCAATTGTTCGGTGATGGTCTCGTAGGTCGGAGGCGGCGTCGCGCAGTAGAAGATTCTGTTGCCACCGATGTGGCGTGCCGTGTCGAGCTCCTCGAGCTTGCGCTGCAGGCCCTTGAAATCGTCGAGCTTGCCGAAATCCACCTTGATGTAGAAAACGCTGCGCAGAAAGGCGTCGAGGACCTGGGCGTCGATCGGCTGCGTGCGGGAAAACTCCTTGATCTTGTCCGTGGCGTGCTTGCGAAACGAGTCGTCGTTCATGTCGTCGATCGCAGCACCGACGACGGCAAATCCCGCCGGGAGCATCCGCTGCTTGGCGAGGTTGTAGAGCGCCGGCAGCAGCTTGCGTCCGCTCAGGTCGCCGGTCGCCCCGAAAATGACCATGGCCGCGGGGTCGGCGACGCGGTAGTCGTGCAGCCCCTCGGCGAGAGGGTTGGGCGCCGCCGTTACGTTGGCTGACACTTCATTTCGGCGCCGAGCCGCCAGGGGGCTCTTTCACCACCGCGTGCCCTCCGAACTGGTTGCGCATCATGGCGAGCATGCGATCGCCGAACGTGTTTTCCATCCGGCTACGGAAGCGGGCGAACAGCGATTCCGCGATGATCGGCACCGGGACCGCCTCGTCAATTGCGGCCTCGATGGTCCACCGACCTTCCCCGGTGTCCTCGACGTATCCCTTGATGGTCGAGAGCTCGGGATCCTCGGTCAGACCTCGTGCGATCAGGTCGAGGAGCCAGGAGCGAACGACGCTGCCATCCCGCCAGGCTTCGGCGATCGCCCGCATGTCCATGTCCGGAAAGGTCTTCGAGAGCTTCATGACCTGGAAGCCTTCTGCGTAGGCCTGCATGAGGCCGTACTCGACCCCGTTGTGGACCATCTTCACAAAGTGGCCGGAGCCCTCGGGCCCCGTATGCACCAGGCCGCCTCCGTCTGGAGCGAGGTCTTTGAACAGCGGAAGGCAGTGGTCGTAGATGTCCTGCTCGGCACCCACCATGAGGCAGTAGCCGTACTCCAGTCCCCAGATCCCGCCTGAGGTGCCGGCGTCCATGTAATGCATGCCCCTGGCCTTGATGCGGGCGCAGTCATCCATGGCGATCTTCCAGTTGGTGTTGCCGCCGTCGATGATGATGTCGCCAGGCTCGCCGAGCTCGATCAGCCTGTTGATCGTCTGCGTCGTCGGGTCGCCGGCGGGAACCATGATCCACATGACCCGGGGTTTGCTCTGAAACTTGGCGACGAAGTCCTCCCATGACTGTCCACCGATCGCCCCCTTCGCGGCCAGCCCTTTCACGGCATCCGGCGCCAGGTCGAACACGACCACGCGGTGCCCGCGCGCCATGAGCCGCTGGGCCATGTTGCCGCCCATGCGTCCTAACCCGACCATCCCCATTTCCACTGGACTAAGTCTCCTTGCTGATTTCCCTCCCCCTCAGGACGGGGGCGGGTTGAGTGTGAGGGATGGCAGCCGGCACTAGCGGACAGCCGCCCTGACCGCGGCCGCGAGTGCTCGCCAGCCCGCCGCCGGGTCTTTGCCAAGGGTCACGCGCAGCACCGGCAGGCGGCGCGAGCTCAGCGATTGCAGGTCGCCGAGCGACTGGGCTTGCTTCAGGATCGAGAAGCTGTATGGCTCGCCCGGGATGGGCACGTCGCGGGCGTCGTCCTGGACGACCTGCAGGAAAAGCCCGGTCTTGGGGCCGCCCTTGTGCAGCTGGCCCGTCGAGTGGAGGAAGCGGGGCCCGTAACCGGCGGTGGTGGCGATGTGCGTGCTGTCGCGCACCGCGGTGCGGATGGCCGCGATGGCAGCGGTCGAGACCGGCGTCCGCGTCGTGTAAGCCATGATCGCGAAGTACGCGCTGGGCTTGGCCCGGCCGATCAGTGCTTTGACGGCAGAGCGCGCCCTCGACGCGGGAGTGGACGTCGCCGCAGGCAGCCTGCCCGCGGTCTTGAACTTCGCCAGCACCTTCTTCGTGTTGTCCTTCGACTCCTGGACGTTGGGCTGGTCGAAGGCGTCGATGCCGAGGATCGATCCAGCGGTCGCGACCGCGATCTCCCAGCGCAGGAACTCCCCTCCCAGGTCGAGCGTGTCGCGCAGCGTCAGAGTCACCACGGGCTGGCCGGCTTTCTCCAACGCCTGGACCGCGCGGTTGACCGGATCCGAGTCCATCCGGATATAGACGAAAAGCCGGTCCTTGCCGTAGACGGCGGGTTTGCCCACCGGCTCGCCTTCGACCGGGACGATGCCCTTGCCCTGCTTGCCGGTGCTCTCGGCGATGAGCTGCTCGACCCAGTAGCCGAACGTTGCGACGCTTGGCGATGCGATCAGCGTCAGCTTGTTGCGCCCCATCAAGGCGAGGCGTCCCATCACTGCGCCCAGCCACACGCCTGGGTTGTCCTCCACCGGCACGGAGTCGGCGCACGAGGCAGCCATCTCCGTGGCACGTTCGAGCATCTCCTCCACGTTGACGCCCATCAGTGCGCCCGGCACCAGCCCGAAGTTGCTCAGCGCGGAATAGCGTCCGCCGATGTCCGCCTGGCCGGGAAAGATCCAGCGAAAGCCGCGGTCCCTGGCCAGCTTCTCGAGCGAGGTGCCTGGGTCGGTGATCGCGGCGAACTGCATGCCCGGCTTACCTTTCGTCAAGCTCTTTTGGACCTGGTCCCAGAAATAGGCGAAATGCGAAAGGGTCTCCGTCGTCTCGCCTGATTTCGACGCGACGACGAACAGCGTCTTTTCGATGCGAATCTTGCGGCGCGTCGCCAGGATCGTGGCGGGATCGGTCGTGTCCAGCACGTGCAGCTGGGGGTGGCCCTTGACGTGTCCGAAGGTGTTGCGCAGCACGTCGGGGCACAGGCTCGACCCGCCCATGCCGAGCGTCACCACGTCCGTGAAAGCCCGCCCGTCCTTCGCCAGCCGCCGCAGCTCCGGTGCGCGCTCGAGCATCTTTTCCGCCACCGTGAGCCACCCGAGGCGATCGCGAATCTCCTCTCGGTGGGCGGGGTCTGCGCTCCATAGAGTCGAGTCCTTGGCCCACAAGCGCCGAGGCGCGTCTTCCTTCTGGAGTGCCGCCACCTGCGCGTCGACGGCGGGCTGCAGCGCCCCCAGGCTGTGCCATTCGCGTGGCCCCTTCCCTGCCTTGATCTCTTTCGAAGTCTTGGCCAGCGCTTCGAGCAGGGTCTCGAACGACTTGGTGAAGGATGCGATGCCCTCGACCTCCAGCTCCTGCGTGACCTGGTCAAGGTCGATGCCTGCCGCCGCGAGCAGCTTGAGCTGGCGCTTCGCGAGGTCGACGTTCTCGTCGAGGCTGCGCCGCACCTCGCCGTGCTCGCGGAACGCCGCGAGCGTCGCGGGCGGGATCGTGTCGACCGTGTCGGGGCCGATGAGCTCCTCGACGTAGTAGGTGTCGGGGTAGCGCGGGTCCTTGGTCGACGTGCTGGCCCACAGGCATCGCTGCGTGCGCGCGCCGGCCCTGCGCAGCTTGTCCCAGCGAGGGCCGCTGAAGAGCTCCTTGTAGGTCTGATATGCAAGCTTCGAGTTGGCGATCGCCGCCTTTCCGTAGAGGCGCTCCAGCTCGCGCTTCTGGGCAGGGTCAGCGGCAGCCTGGATCCTGTCGGCCAGCAGCTTGTCCACCTTGGTGTCGACTCGGCTCACGAAAAAGCTGGCTACGCTCGCCACCTGGCTGAGGTCGCCGCCCTGCCTGTGCAGCTTCTCCAGTCCCGACAGGTATGCCTCCACGACCTCCGCGTACCGCTCGACGGCGAAGATCAGCGTGATGTTGATGTTGTGGCCCCGGGAGATCTGGTCGAAGATCGCCGGCAGCCCCTCTTTGGTCGCGGGGATCTTGACCATCACATTGGGCCGGCGCGTCCGATCGCGCAGGTCTTCGGCGAACTTGATGGTGCTGCGAGTGTTCGCGGCGACCGCCGGCGACACCTCGATGCTGACGTACCCGTCCTTGCCTTTGGTCCTCTCGTAGACCGGCCGGAATACATCAGCGGCCGCCTGGATGTCTTCCACCATCAGGCCCCAAAGCATCTCCGAGGGCGTCGCCCTCTCCTTGACCAGCCGCACCATCGCCTCGTCGTAGTCGGTCGAGCCGCTCACCGCCTTCTCGAAGATGGTCGGGTTCGAAGTCACGCCGGTCAGCCCCTCGTCTCGCAGGCGGGCCAGCTCGCCTGACGTGATCAGCTGGCGCCGGATGTTGTCCAGCCACAGCGACTGGCCGGCCTTTTTCAGCTCTTTGATCGGGCTCGGGGAGCGCGTCTCCATCTACTTCGCCTGCGCCAGCTTGGTCGCCGCCGCGATGATCTGCCTGCTCGAGATGCCGGCCGCGTTCATCAGCTCCTCGGGCTTGCCCGATGTCGGCAGGCCCTTCACGGCAAGGTGCGTTATTTTCAGCGCGATCCCGTCTGCGGCCAGCGCTTCCATGACAGCCGCGCCAATTCCGCCTTCGGGGTAGTGATCCTCGACGATGACGAGCCGTCCCCGGGTGGCCTTCACAGCTTCGCGGAGGGTCTTCACGTCGACCGGCTTCACCGAGTAGAGGTCGATCACTCGAACCGGGATCTTCTTGGCGGCCAGCTGGTCGGCCGCGGCCAGGCAGTTGTGCACCGTGACGCCGGCTCCGATGAGGGTCACGCGATCCTTCGGGCTCTGGCGCAGCACCTTGGAGCCGCCGACCTTGAAGCTTTCGTGGGGGCCGTAGAGGGTCGGGTATGCGCCGCGGGTCGTGCGCATGTACACGATGCCGTCGGTGTCCGCCATGAGGCGGGTCAGCTTGGCGGTCTGGTTGGGATCGCACGGGTACAGGACGGTCGAGCCGTGGACGGCTCGGATCGATGCGAGGTCCTCCAGCGCCATCTGCGAGGGTCCGTCCGGGCCGATCTCGACGCCCGCGTGCGAGCCGACGAGCCTGATGTTGGCCTGCGAGATGCCGGCCATCCGGATGAAGTCGTAGGCCCGCGAGAAGAAGGCGGCGAACGTCGACGCGAACGGCTTGTAACCCCGCACGCTCATGCCCACCGCGGTCGCCACCAGCTGCTGCTCGGCGATCCAGATCTCGAAGAATCGGTCGGGGTGAGCCTGCGCGAACTCGTCGGCGTGCGTCGAGTTGGACACCTCGCTGTCCATCGCCACCACCGCCGGAATGGCGGCCAGCGCCAGCAGGGCGTCGCCGTAGGCCTTGCGCGTGGCGACCTTGTCCTCCTGCGTGTACGTGGGCAGCGTGACCACGGGCTCGGCTCGCGGGGCGACCTTCCCCGAGCCGTCGCGATCCGGCTTCGGAGTTTTGACCTTGAGGTGGCGGATGCCGCCGAGCTCCTTGATCGCCCGCTCGGCCATGTCAGGGGGCAGCACCTTGCCGTGCCAGCCGTTCTTGTTCTCGATCTCGGAAAAGCCCTTGCCCTTGATCGTCTTGGCGATGATGATCGTCGGCTTGTCGCTGGCCGACAGGGCCTGGCCGTAGGCCCGGTCGATTGCCGTCACGTCGTGGCCGTCGATCACGATCGGAAAGCAGCCGAACGACTCGACCCGGCGGCGGTACGTGTCCAGGCTCCAGCCGTA
>DASXBJ010000095.1:0-3230 GCA_036491755.1 Candidatus Dormiibacterota bacterium | reverse complement strand
CCCTGCTCATGGCGCTACCCTCGGTAAACGGTGTGGCCGGCTGATGAGACTGATGACTCCGGCCAACAGTAAAACTCATCGGTGAAGCGGGCGTGAACATCGCGCCAGACTATGGCCATGGCCTCAGCTGAGAGGGCCCGCCTGCTCGAGGTGCCCCAGGGCCGGGCCCCCTGGCGGAGGTGGGGTCCCTACCTGAGCGAGCGCGGATGGGGCACGGTCCGGGAGGACTACAGCCCGGATGGCGACGCCTGGGATTTCTTCCCCCATGACCATGCGCGGTCTCGGGTCTACCGCTGGAACGAGGACGGCCTGGGCGGCATCTGCGACGACCGGCAGACCCTTTGCTTCGCGCTCGCCTTCTGGAACGGCGAGGATCCGATCCTCAAGGAACGCATCTTCGGCCTGACCGGCAAGCAGGGCAACCACGGCGAGGACGCCAAGGAGTACTGGTTTTACCTCGACTCCACCCCGACCCACTCATGGATGCGCTGGCGCTACATGTACCCCCAGGGCGCATTCCCATACTCGCGGCTGGTCGACGAGAACGCGCGGCGCGGGCGTTCCGACCCCGAGCTCGAGCTGCTCGATACCGGGATCTTCGATGGCGACCGCTACTTCGAGATCACAGCGGACTACGCGAAGGCCGACCCGGAGGACGTGCTGGTCAGGATCTCGGTCCTGAATCGCGGCCCCGAGCCCGCGACTCTCGACGTCCTGCCGACGTTGTGGTTTCGCAACACCTGGTCCTGGGGTCTCGAAGGCTCGGTCCCGGTCATCCGTGCACAGGAGGGAGCGCTCGCGGCGCAGCACGAGGAGCTGGGTCAGCGTTTTCTTCAGTCCGACGGGTCGCCGGATTTGCTCTTCTGCGACAACGAGACGAACACCATTCGGCTGTGGGGCGTCGCCGGAAGGAGCGCCTATCCAAAGGACGGGATCAACGACCACGTGGTGCATGGCGCCGCGACCGTCAACCCGTCGATGGTGGGCACGAAGGCCGCCTTCCGCCACCACCTCGTCATCCCGGCCGGCGAGACGGCGACCGTGCGCGTGCGCCTGAGCCCGCACGGCCCCGGCGGCCAGGATTTCGACCAGCTCATGGCGGTTCGCGAGCGCGAGGCTGACGAGTACTACCGCGGGCTCACGCCGGCCGCAGCCTCGGCTGACGAGGCGATGGTCCTCCGTCAGGCGCTGGCCGGGATGCTGTGGTCGAAGCAGTTCTATCACTACGACGTCAAGCGGTGGCTTGAAGGCGACCCGGCGGGGCCGCCTCCGCCCGCCGATCGCCTGGGCGGGAGAAACGCCGACTGGACGCATCTCGACAATCGCGACGTGATCTCGATGCCCGACAAGTGGGAGTACCCCTGGTACGCCGCCTGGGACCTCGCCTTCCACTGCGTCGCCCTGGCGTGGGTCGACCCCGAGCTCGCGAAGGCGCAGCTCGTGCTGCTCTGCCGGGAATGGTTCATGCATCCGAACGGCCAGCTGCCCGCCTACGAATGGGCACTCGGGGATGTGAACCCGCCGGTGCACGCGTGGGCGGCACTCCGCGTGTTCGAGATCGACGGCCGGCGTGACCATGACTTCCTCGAGCGGGTCTTCCACAAGCTGCTCTTGAACTTCACGTGGTGGGTGAACCGAAAGGACAGCGAGGGCAACAACGTCTTCCAGGGCGGGTTTCTCGGTCTCGACAACATCGGGCCTTTCGATCGCTCGAGCCTTCCCGTGGCCGGCCACATCGAGCAGTCGGACGGCACCGCCTGGATGGCGATGTACTGCCAGAACATGCTCGAGCTCGCGCTTGTGCTGGCTGAGCAGGACCCGACGTATGAGGACATGGCGATCAAGTTCTTCGAGCACTTCGCTCTGATCGGGTCGGCGCTGAATGAGAAGGGCCTGTGGGACGACGAGGACGGCTTCTACTACGACGTCCTCCATTTCGCCGACGGCCGGATGGAGTCGCTGCGGGCGCACTCGCTGGTCGGGCTTGTGCCGCTGTTCGCGGTTTCGACGATCGGTCCCGCCACCATGGCCAGGCTGCCTGAGTTCACCGCGCGCACGGAATGGTTCCTGCATCACCGCCGTGACCTGGCCGCCGTGGTGCAGCACATCCACGACCCGGCTCACTCCGGCTGGCGGATGCTCTCCATCGTCACGCCCGACCGTCTCCGGAGAATTTTGGCCCGCATGCTCGACGCGTCGGAGTTCCTATCGGACCATGGGGTCCGCGCGCTGTCGAGGTACCACCTCGACCATCCCCTGGAGATCGACCTCGGCGGCGTGATGGCGACGCTGAACTACGAGCCGGCCGAGTCGACGAGCGGCCTGTTCGGTGGCAACTCGAACTGGCGAGGCCCGGTGTGGATGCCCGTGAACTACCTGCTCGTAGAGGTGCTGCGCGTCTATCACCGCTACCTCGGCGAGGATTTCAAGGTCGCCTTTCCGTCGGGCTCGGCTCGGATGCTCGACCTGTCGCAGGTCGCGGACGAGCTCGCCGGCCGCCTCGTCGGCATCTTTCTCGACGCGGGCGGCCGGCGGCCGGTGTTCGGCGACCGGGCGCGCTTCGAAAAGGACCCGGCGTGGCACGGCCTCATCCCCTTCCACGAATATTTCGATGGGGACACCGGGGCGGGGCTGGGCGCCTCGCATCAGACCGGGTGGACAGGCCTGGTCGCCGACCTGATCATCCGCAAGCAGTGGAGGCCGTGAAAAGACGTGGATCTGACGGGCAAGGTGGCGATCGTCACAGGGGCGGGCAGCGGGATCGGTTACGCGATCGCCGAGAGGTTCGCGGGCGCGGGCGCCGCGGTCTGCGTCAACTACCTCGGGTATGAGGATGACGCGAAAGCGTTGGCACAGAAGCTCCCGCAAGCGATCGCCGTCAAGACCGATGTTTCGAAGGCCGCCGAGGTACAGGCCATGGTCGATGCGACCATCAAGCAGTTCGGCCGCCTCGACATCCTCGTCAACAACGCGGGACTCGAGCGGTCGATGCCGTTCCTGGACATCGACGAGGCGACGTGGGACCTCATGCTGGACGTCGATTTGAAGGGCGCGTTCCTGTGCGCGCAGGCCTGCGGAAGGGTCATGCGTGACTCCGGCAGGGGAGGATCGATCGTCAACATCTCATCGATCCACGAGGACGTGCCATTTCCGGGCTTCACGCCCTACTGCGCTGCGAAGGGCGGCCTTCGCATGGTGATGCGCAACGCCTCGGTCGAGCTCGCGCAGTT
>DASXBJ010000094.1:0-17669 GCA_036491755.1 Candidatus Dormiibacterota bacterium | reverse complement strand
GAGCATCTTCTTCGAGCCGCGGCAGCCGGCGATGTGTTGCGTGGCGCCGCTGATCCCGCAGGCGATGTAGAGGTCAGGTGCGACCTTCGTCCCCGTCTGACCGACCTGGTCGGAGTGCGGACGCCAGCCCGCCATCGTCACCGCGCGCGAGCAGCCGACGGCGGCGCCGAGCAGCCCCGCCACCTCCTCGATCATGGCAAAGCCCTCTTTCGAACCGACTCCGCGTCCGCCGCTGACGATCACCTTCGCGTCGCCGAGCGAGACGCCGCCACCCGATCTGCCGATGCGGTCGACCACGCGGACGACCTGGTCTTGAGGCTCGAGCCGGGCGATGAATGGCGCGATGTCCATCTCCGCGGGCTCCGGTCCGCCGTCGATCGGGACGGTATGCGGCGCGACCGTGATGAGGGGCCGGCGGCTGTGGAGCCTGGCCTCCTCGAGGAGGCTGCCACCCCACCTGTGCCGCGTCACGGTCACGGGGTCGCCTGGCGAGACGGCGGTGCAGTTGGCGGCGAGGGGAAGGTCCAGACGCGCGGCCAGCCGGGCCATGACATCGTTGCCGCGATCTGTGCCGGCGGCCACGACCGCGTAGGCATCGAGCTCATCACAGGCCTGCTGGAGGATCGACGCCCAGGCGTCAGGCGCCCAAGGATCCCGGTCATCGATGACTACCGAGCGGAGATCGCCGTCAAGTTTTCGCGCCAGGGTGAGCGCCTGGCGTGACGCGTCGTTGCCCTTCTCGACCAGGACCAGGACCGTCACAGCACCCCTGCCCTGCGCAGCATTTCCACCACCGCCGGCGCGGCCGACGGGCCGGCGCCGAGCGATTCGGCCCGCCTGCCCTGCCCCTCAGGGACGACCAACCGGACCAGCTCGAGGCGCGGCGGCGGACGCTGCGGACTGCTCACGGCGACCGGTTTGCGCCCGGCTCGCATGCGGCCCGGCACCGACGGGTAGCGCGGAAGGTTCAAGCCTTCCTTCACGGTCAGGACTGCCGGCAGGGGCACCACGTAGACGTCGCGTCCGCCTTCGACCTCCTGCTCGCAGCGGACCGCGGCTCCGTCGACAGCGACGCGCTTCAAGCCCGTCACGCACGGACGGCGGAGCGCCCGCGCCACGCGAATTCCGACCTGGAAGCCTCCCGAGTCGGCCGACTCGTTGCCGAAGAAGATGAGGTCGAAGGGCCCCGATGCCTGCTCGTCCGCTCGAATCGCGTCGCCCAGGGCCGCCGCGGTTGCCTCGCCATCCCATTCCTCGCCATCCGTCAGGAGGTGAATCGCGCGGTCGATGCCGATCGCCATCGCGTCGCGGATCTGCTCTTGCGCCTCAGGCGGACCAAGCGTGATCACCACGGAGTCTCCCCCGCCGGCCTCGATCAGGCGCACCGCCTCCTCGACGCCGCACTCCTCGTGCGGGCTCATCGTGAAGCCGAGGTGTCGTGTGTCGATCGCCCGCCGGTCCTCGGTGAGCGCGATACGGCCACCGGTGATCGGCACTCGTTTGATGCATACCGCGATTCGCATCAGGATGCCGCGCGCCGCGCCCTCATGAACGGATTCGTATGTTCTCGGGGTCGAAGAGGGGCGTCGCGCCGGCCACCGCGACGGTCACGGGGTAGCGCTCGCCCATGTATTCGACAGCGAGGCCGTTGCCGCCGACCGCATGCTCGGGAGGCAGATACGCCATGAGGATGTGCTTGCCGATCGACGGGCCCGCGCCGGCGCTCGTCACATAAGAGCCGCGCCCGCGCCGATCCACGATTCGCTTTCCGCCGCGCGTGAGGATCGGCTCCCGTCCGAGCATGTAGCGCTCCTCTCCCGCCTGGGAGCGATGATCGTCCACCGTCAGCGAGCACAGGATCGCCGCGGGCTCCTCCTCGCGCTGCCTCAGGTGGGCAGCCCTGCCGATGAAGTCCTCGTCCTTGACGCGCGGCGCCTGCATGCCGGCCTCGATGACGTTGTACTCGGTCTCGAGCTCGTTGCCGTGCGCCCGGTAGCTCTTCTCCAGGCGGCCGGTGGTTCCGTAGACGCCGATCCCGCAGGCCGCGACGCCGAGCGCCCTGCCGGCTTCCCACAGCGCGTCCCAGAGGCGCATGCCTTGCTCCATGGAGACGTACAGCTCCCAGCCGAGATCCCCGACGTATGAGATGCGGGACGCGAGCACGCGCAGCGTCCCCGCCTCGATGGTGCGGCAGGTGCCGAACTTGAATCCTTCGTTCGAGATGTCATCGGATGTGACGCTCGCCAGGATCTCGCGCGCACGCGGTCCCCAGAGCCCGATCGTCGTCATCGATGTGGTGAGGTCCGCGAGCTGGGCGGTGCCGTCGGGCGGAAGGTGGTCGGCGAACCATTTCCGGTCCGACATGCCGGACGCGCCGCCGGTGACGACGCGGAAGCGCTGCTCGCCGAGCCGCATGATCGTCAGGTCTGACTTGAAGCCGCCGTTGTGGGCCAGCACGGGCGTGTAGACGACGCGCCCCACCGGCACGTCCATCTGCCGCAGCGCGACGCACTGCACCGTCGCCAGCGCCCCGGGTCCGACGATGTCGAAGATCGTGAAGGCGGACAGATCGAACATGCCTGCCCGCGCTCGCATCGCGAGGTGCTCGGCGTTGATGATGGGTGACCACCAGCGGCTTTCCCACTCCGCTGTGCGCCTGGTGACGCGGTCGCCGAACTCGTCCAGCAGCGGGGCGTTCGACTCATACCACTGGGGGCGCTCCCAGCCGGCCGCCTCGAAAAACACCGCGCCGAGCTCGCGCTCGCGATCGTGAAACGGAGCCAGCCGGACGCCGCGGTTCGATGCCCACTGCTCGCTCGGATGGACGATCCCGTAGGTCTTGTTGAATCCTTCGGCGGCTCGCGCGCGCACGTGCGCGCGTGTCTTCTGATGTTCGTGGAATCGCGCGATGTCCGACGAATGCAGGTCGATCTCCGACTCTCCGTGGACCATCCATTCCGCAAGGGCCTTTCCGGTTCCCGGCCCCTCCTTCACCCACACCGCCGCCGCCGACCAAAGGCCCTTGACGTCGGGCGACTCCCCCAGCACCGGCATGCCGTCCGGAGTCAACGAGAGGATCCCGTTGATCGCGTATTTCACGCCCACCGACTCGTCGCCGACGATCTCGGGCATCAGCTCCAGCGCGTGCTGCATCTGCACCTCGAAGTCGGCCTGCGTGAAGGGGAACTCGGTCGGCGAGAGGGCCGCCTGCTCCACCGATGGAAGGTCGTCAGGGTCGTACAGGATTGGCCGGTGCGCGTACGACCCGATCTCGAGGTCGCCTCCGGCCTGCCGCTCGTACATGTTGGTGTCCATGTCACGCACGATCGGGTGCTCGATGTCGCTCTTCGCGCCCTTGAATCGGGGCACAGGACCGACGTCGATCATCTGGTGCACGGCCGGCGTCAGCGGGATGTGCGCACCCGCCATGCGCGCCACGCGCGGGCTCCACACTCCGCACGTGATGACCACCGTCTCGGTTTCGATGTCGCCCTGCGTGGTCCGCACCCCGCGGACGTGGCCGTGCGCGACGTCGATCGCGATCACCTCGGTCTTCGGCGAGACGTGCAGCGCCTCTGCGGCCTGGCCCTTCTCGCGCATCAGGGTGCTGGCGCGCAGCGAGTCGACCACGCCGACCCCAGGCGTGTAGAAACCGCCCAGGATGATCGATTCGTCGAGATAGGGGACGAGCTCCCTCACCTGCTTGGGCGTCAGCAGGGACACGGGCTCGATGCCCCACGACTCCGCCGACGCCATGCGCCGCGTCAGCTCCTGCATGCGCTCCGTGGTCCGCGCGACCTCGATTCCGCCCGACTGCGTGAAGACCCCCAGCTCGCGGTACTGGCGCACGCTGTCGACGGTGAGGGCGGTCATCTCCTTCGAGTGGTCGACGAGGTAGATGAAGTTCGACGCGTGCCCTGTGGACCCTCCGGGGTTCGGCAGCGGACCCTTGTCGAGCAGGACAAGGTCGGTCCAACCCAGCCGGACCAGGTGGTAGGCGACGCTGTTGCCGACGATCCCACAGCCGATCACCACAGCGCGCGCGTGCCGCGGCATGGCGCTCACAGCTACTCCGCCACGTACGGCGAACGGACCTCTTCGGGCAGCTCGTACCAGGGCATGCGGTCGCCGACCCGGGCGCGCACCTTCCACTTCAGGGGTTTGGGTTGAGACTCGATCGCGGCCCACAGCTCATTCAGGCGCCCGCGCACGAGCTCGCGGTCGACGTCGAGCTCGTCCAGCGCCTCCCGCAGCTTCTCGACGTTGGCCTGCAGGGTTCGGTAGAGGCCCCAGTCCTCGGCCGCGAGCTTCGACACGTAGGCCGGGTCGATGGCCTCGTCGCTCCTGCCCTCGATCGGATGATCGAGCAGGAGCGCGGTCAGGTCGACCAGGTCCTTGCGGTTGACCTCGTAGATCTGCAGCTTGCTGACGAGCAGGTCGGACGGGCTGGCGCACGGGCCCGCGTGACCGAGGCGTCCACGCAGGTCGATCACGTGCGACATGCGCATCATGTCGATGAAGACGTCCACCTGGCGGCCGTGCAGGGAGTCGTAGAAGTAGAGCCGGCGGTCACCCTGCATGAGGTTGAAGCGATCGTTGGACTCGTAGCCGAGATCAGGAAAAAATGCGAGGACTCGCTTGCGGTCGCGACTCGGCATCGCGTAGTCAAGGTCGCCATATTTGCGCCGCAGCGGCGGCCGCGCGGCGCTCGGCGAGTGCATGTGGATGCCGGCGCCGCCGAGCAGCTTCACGCCGAGCATCTCCGATTCGGCGGCTTCGGCGACTCGTGTTGCTTCGGCGATGGTGTCGTCAAGCGGTCGGGTCGTCACTCGGCCTCGATCTCGATCACGATCGTTTTGAGGTCGGTCATCTGCTCCAGAGCGAACCTGCCGCCGACGCGGCCGATGCCGCTCTTCTTGCCCGCCCGGCCCCCGAAAGGCAGGTGCGCCTCCCAGTAGTTGGTGGACTCGTTGATGTTCACCCAGCCAGTCTCCAGGGCGTCGGCCAACCGAAGCGCGCGAGACAGGTCTTTCGTATACACGGACCCGAGCAGCCCATACGGCGAGTCGTTGGCGATGGCCAGCGCCTGGCGCTCGTCCTTGAACTTGATGATCGGAGCGATCGGCCCGAAGGTCTCCTCCTCGCTCACTCGCATGCCGGGTTCTACGCCGTCGAGGATGGTGGCGTGGTAGTAGAGCCGGGTTGGAAAACCCTCGGCGCGCTCACCACCGAGGACGAGCTTCGCGCCTCGTTGCACGGCGTCCGCGATGTGCTGGTCCATCTTGGCGGCGACGCCCTCGTTGTTGAGCGGTCCCAGCGTAGTCTGCGGGTCGAACGGGTCGCCCAGCCGCAGGGCTCGCGCCGCGTCGGCGAGGCGGGCGACGAACTCGTCGCGCACAGATTCCTGGACGAGGATTCGCTCCCCCGCGGTGCAGCTCTGGCCGGCGCACAGGTAGCAGCCGACGATGGCGCCCTCGACCGCGCGGCCGATGTCGGCGTCCGCGAACACGATCATGGGACCGTTGCCGCCCAGCTCGAGCATCACGTGCTTGCCGGCCGCACGCCGCGCGACCGATGCGCCGGTCACCGTCGATCCGACGAAGCCGACGCCGTCCACCAGCGGGTGCCCGGCAACCTCGTCGCCGACCTCAGGGCCTGGACCGGTGACCAGGTTTGCCGCACCCGGCGGTAGGTCGCCCTCGGCGATGCACTCCATCAACGCGACCGAGATGACGCTGGTCGACAGGGCCGGGGTCCAGACGACCGTGTTGCCGGCGGCCAGCGCTGGGGCGATGAGCTCGGCGGCCATCGTCAGAGGCCAGTTCCACGGGGTGATGACGCCGTAGACGCCGCGAGGGTAGTGGCGCGCGAGGACGAGCTTGCTCGGGCTGGCGGACGGAAGCACGCGGCCCTCGAGACGCTTGACGTCCTCGGCTGCGATCCGGAAATACTCCGCGGCCTCGTCGACCTCGCCCAGCGCCTCCGCCACGAGCGGCTTGCCCTGGTCGAGCGTCAGCAGGCGGCCGAGCTCCTCTCGCCGCGCCGCGATCGCGTCCGCGATGCGGTGGAGGCGTCGTGCACGCTCGAAGCCCTTGAGCGCCGCCATCGCCGAGCGCGCTCTGTGCGCGGCTTCGACGGCTCGCGAGGCGTCGGCGCGCGTCCCCCTCGGGACCTGCGCGATGAGCTCGCCTGTCGCCGGACTGTCCGCGTCGAAGAGCTCGCCGCTCTCCGACTCCACCCACCTGCCGTCGACGAACATCTTCTTGATCGTGCCGGCGACATCGATTGTCACCTCGACGCCCCGTTGGCCGAGGCGCGGCCGCGACCCAGGTCGAATGCCTTCTGATAGATGACGCGGTAGTTGGCCGCATCGACGTCCCTTGGGTTGCCGATCGTCTGCGGGTCGGCGAAGGCCTTGTCGGCTAGCATCGGGATCTCTTCCTCGCTGAAGCCGAGCTCCTGCATGCTGGGAATGTCGACGTCGAGAGTCAGCTCATGCACGTATTCGACCGCCATCTCCGCGGCGCGCCACGTGGACACGCCGCGAGTGTCCAGGCCGAAAGCCTGCGCCATTCGCGCAAATCGTTCGGGCTCGCCAGCGTGGTTGTACTCCATCACCGGTCCCAGCAGGCGGGCGGTGAGGGCGCCGTGTGGAGCATCGTGGACTCCGCCTGCGGTCTGGCTCATCGCGTGCGCAGCGCCGGCGGAATCGGTTCCGTAGGAGAGTCCCGCCAGCATCGCGGCAGCGCTCATGTGGTAGCGCGCCTCGAGGTTCTGGGCCTGCGAGAAGGCGACCCTCAGGTAGCGCGCGACATACTCCATCGCGAGCAGAGCCACCGCGTCGGTGAACGGCTGGTGGTACGACATCGTGAAGCACTCGACCGCGTGGGCGAGGGCGTCCATCCCCGTGCCGGCGGTGACCGCGGCGGGCAGCTTGACCGTGAGCTCGGGATCGATCAGCGCGACCCAGGACGCGATGTCCGGCGTCCCGCCGACGTTGAACTTGATCTTGCGCTTGGGGTCGGTGATCACAGCCCACAGCGTGACCTCGCTGCCCGTGCCGGCCGTTGTGGGCACCGCGATCATGGGCGGGATGCGCGAGCGAATCGGGCTGTGCCCCCACTCGTAGTCGACGATGCTGCCGTCGTGCACGGCGACGACGCCGATGCCTTTGGCCGTGTCCATCGAGCTGCCTCCGCCGATCGCGACGAGGCCGTCGCAGCCCTGCGCCCTGTATTCCGCGGCGCCGGCGTCGACCAGCTCCACCCCCGGGTTGGCGCGCACCTTGTCGAACACCACGGGCTCGACATCGGAGCCCCGGAGCGCCTCGAGAGCGGTGTCCAGCAGACCCGCCGCCTTGACCCCGGCGTCGGTGACGAGCAGCGGCCGGCGCATGCCGAGCTGGCCGGCCTCGTTGCCCAGCTCTTTGATCGCGCCGAGGCGCTGCACCAGGCGCGTGGGACTCTGGTAGGTCCGAAGCGTGTATTCGAGCATTGGGTCCTTTAGTGGTGGAGGCCGCCGGACCCGCGAGGCCCGGCGGCCGAGTTGGTTGGGCTGCTACTCAACCGGAATTTCGTGGTGGATGCGGCGAAGGTCGATGCCCTGCCGGCTCCGCACCACGCGCGCGATGACATAGATGACGATTGCCACGACGTAGGTTGCCACGAAGTAGTAGACCGAGTTGGCGGTTGACTGCAATGACGTGCCATACAGGTTGGCGGAGTTGAACGACCACTCCCACAACATGAAGAGCAGAAACAACGCGGATATCACGCCGACGATGCTGATGGCCGGGATGCCGGCGACCTTGTAGCCGGCGATCGGCGACGCGTCGTAGAGGTCCTTGCGCCGCCAGGGCAGGATGATGGCCGCGACCGTCGTGGCGAGGAAGGTCAAAGCAAGCACCGCCGTGGCGTCCAGGAAGACGCTCGCAAAGCTCGGCTTGTAAGCGTAGATCGCGCTGATCACGATCGAGGGAACGATCATCAGCACGAGCGCTCCGTAAGGGACCCGGCGCTTGGCCGAGATGTTGGCCGCCCACGAAGGCAGCACTCGGTCGAAAGCCGCGGCGAAGATGACGCGGGTCGAGGAGAGGAAGAGGGTTCCCGCCCAGCCGAAAAACCACAGGCCCATGACGATGATCAGCACAGCCTGGAACAGGTGGTTGTCGACGAGCCAGCCCGCGAACATGACCGGGTAAGGCCAGACCGGAACGGGTGGAGCGGGAGCGCCCGAGACCGCGAAGACGCTATTCCAGTAAGCCGCATTGGCGGACTGGTAGAAGTTCCAGCCCATGGTCTTGACGATGAGAAGCACGAGCACGGCGACTAGCGCGACCGTCACCCACAGGCCCCAGAACATGCTCCAGAACGGCTTGCGGATGTCCTTGGCGCCGCGCACCTCGCCGTAGAGCGTCGCCCCCCAGTTGGGCCAGAGCAGGTAGAACGCCAGCCATGGAAGCAGAAGAAACATGGGACCCAGCGCGAAGTAGCCGAAGTCCTTGCCGGCGAAACCGCCCTTGCTCGCGGCGTCGATGGTCGCCTGGTAGGCGTTGGCCGGCGCACCGAAGATTTTCGTCGCTTCGCGGTTGAAGGCAGATTGGAAATCGCCCGGGCTCGCGAAGAGCAGCAGCAGGACGACGACCGCCAGGCCGACCAGGCCGATCCAGAAACAGATCTTCTGAATCCGCGCATAGACCTCCATGCCTGCGGTCACGACGATGCTGACGAAAGCCAGGACGATCAGGCACGAGACGAAGATGCCCGTCTGGCTCGTGAACCATGTCGCGAGGCCTGTCCAGCCGAGCGTATAACCAAGCGGCGAGAAGAACTGGACGACCAGGATGTTGGCGTAGATCGGGGCCCAGAGAAACAGCGTGAACCACCAACCGGTGATCGAGAGCACGAAACCCAGGCCGCCGCCCAGGACACGGCTCTGCCATGCATAGTCGCCTCCCGTCCTGGGCATGACGCTGACCAACATGGCGTACGTGATCACGATGAAAGTCACCAGCACGCCGAAGACAAGGATCGCCGCGAGAAGCTGGCCGTCCGGCACCGTGTAGACGAACGACATGCCGTAGAGCCCGAGCGTGATCAGGTTGATCGACCAGAACGAGTAGATGAATGCGTCGAACGTCGACCAGGCTTTGACCAGCCCGGTCGCGTTGCGCAGGAACAGCCCCGGCCTGACGGCTGCCCCCGGCGTGCCCAACGTGGTATCGGCCATGTTCTTCCTCCCTACCTCTTCATCCGTTGACCAGCTGGTAGCTCTTGATGCCTTTCTTGGGATCGAGCTGGACGATCGCTCCCATCAGCATTCCTTCCTCGTACGCGCTCCCGGGGTTGATCGAGAGCGTCTTGCCGATCTTCACCGCGCCCTTGCTCTCGTGAATATGACCGTGCAGCGAGATGAGGGGTTGATGGCGCTCGATGGCTTCGCGCACCGCCGTCGAGCCCACCGGTCGCAGGGCGCGGCCGCCGTGCAGCAGCTTGAGGTCCGCGTCAATGGCCGGCGCCTCATCCAGACCGGACTTGAACGGCGGGCAGTGCAGATTGAAGATCGCGCGCGAGGGATCCTTGACCTGGCTCGCCATCGACTCGATCCGTTCCGTCAGCTTGGCCTCCGACTCCTCGCGGTGCGTGTTCCACGGAGTCGGGTTTGACCACCCTGTCGAGATCATCGTGAAGCCGTCGATCTCGACCATCCGGCCCTCGCCGAGCTCGACCAGCTCCGCCCGCCGTATGACGTCGTCGACCTCCATCTCGTCGTCATTGCCGGGCGATACGAAGCACCGAATGCCGGTGCCGCGCAGCTTCTCGGCCGCCATCCCCATCCAGCGCTCGACTCCCGCGAGCATCACCTCCTGGAAGCACGCCGCTCGCTTGGCGGCGTCGGCGTCCAGCTCATGCAGGCGCTCCACGCTCATCTGCAGAGGGTAGTAACCCTTGCGCCGGATGTTCGCCTCGACGTCGGCCACCTGGTCGGCGGTCACCGCCTGCTGTTCGCCTCCCAGCGAGACGGTGTAGTGGCCGTTTTCCTGGACGATGGGCACGATCGCCTTGCCGGTCATGTCGCCGCCGCAGATCAGGACCTCGGCGCCGTAGAACTTGGCCGAGTTCAGGAACTTCCGCCAGCACACCTCGGAGCCATGCAGGTCGGTGGCGAAAAACACCTTCGGCACGGCTAGCGCTCCACCAGCTCTTTGCGAATCTCGCGCTCGAATCCGATCACATGCCGTCGCATGATCTCCTCGGCCGCCGGTGCGTCGCCGGCGAGCACAGCCTTCAAGAGCTGGACGTGCTCGTCGACGGCCTCCCGTAGGCGGACGCCGCTGTCGAGGACCAGGAACCACAGCCGAAGGCTCAGGTTGAGGTAGCGCTCGAGCGTGGCCTCGAGGAACGAGTTGCGCGCCGCGGTGTACACCAGCCGGTGGACCTGCTGATCGAGCTCCATCAGCTGGCGCTGGTCGGTCACTCCGCCGTGTTCCAGCACGTCAAGGAGCTGTTCTGCCGATGCGCGATCGGCTGCAGCGAGCTTCTCGGCCGCGAGCCGTGCCGCGTGGGCTTCGAGCACGACCCTGACCTCCGTGATGCGCGCCAGGTCGGTGATGTTGACGTCGGCGACGAAGGTGCCGCGATGAGGGACCGACCGGACCAGGTTTTCCCGGGCCAGCCGCTGCAGGGCTTCTCGGATGGGAGTCCGGCCGATCCGCAGCTCCTCGCGCAGGCGCCCCTCGTTCACCACCGAACCCGGCGCCATATCGAGGCAGATGATCCGGTCGCGGATGCGCAGGTACGCCTCTTCGCTCTGCGATCGAGCGACCTCAGCGGCCTCGACGACCGGCCCTGGCCGGGTCGCGGAAACCATCCCAGGCTACCCCTCCCAAACGCATGCGCCCGACCGATATGCGGGCGATATACCGGCGGGAACCGTAGCACCACACCGGGTCGCCGTCAACGGACGCTCTACTGCGCCTGGGTCATCCAGACGGCCAGGCTGTTCGACTCGAGGACGCCGAGTGCGCGTTCCCAGCGACCGTTGTAGTAGCCGCGGAAGTCGAAGTCGACAGCCGAGATCTTCGCCTGGATGGCGCCCCACAGCGTCCACCCGATGTCGGACATCAGGGCAAAGAGGTTCATCCGCGCCAGCTGCTGCGGATCCTCGCGGCCGAAGTAGGCCAGGCACAGGGCCGCCCGCAATCGCTGGTCGAACTCCGCCTCCTGCGCGGTGTTGCCGAGATCGAAGCAGGGGTCGTTGTTGCCGCTCAGCTCATAGTCGACGATGCGCAGCGCGGTCCCGTCGTCGATGAAGTTTTCGCACAGCAGGTCGTTGTGGCACGGTCGTGTCGTCAGGGCGCCCGCGTTCACGGCGCCCTCGATGCGCGCCACCGTCGGCAGCCAGTCGCGGTACCCGTCCGGGATCGGCACGTCGTGGCCGGCGACGATCTCCAGGTATTGCTCGATGAGGCGGAACATGTTGAAGTCATGCAGGAAGCGCGGGGCCGCGTGGAGCCTGTGGAATGAAACGGCCATCCGTGCAGCCATTTCGGTCGACTGGAGCGTCGCCGCAGACATGGTCGGCCCGGGAATGAACTCGAGGACCATGACATCAAGACCCGGCACGTGCTCCAGCACCTGGGGACCGATGCCGGCGGTGGCGGCCGCCTTGGTGTTGTACACCTCGTTCTCTCGATCGATGGCAAGCAGCTCGGTGGACCGGCCGGGCAATCTCATCACGTAGCGCCGGCCGTCGGTTTCGACGAGGTAGTTCTCGTTGGTCAGGCCGCCCGACAGCCCGGTGATCGTGATGTCACGGCCACGCCACAGGGAGACCCGGGCCGCGGCCTCGTCGCTGTTCACGCGGCGCCCGGCCCGGTGGCATTCCTGGGCAGAACCGAGTCGGCGGTCACCACGGCCCCGACGCGCTCTCCGAACACCTCGACCTCGATGGAGCTCCCCGGCTTGAGCTCGACCGGCAGATACGCGAAGGCAAGGTTCTTCTTGACCGTGAAGCCGTAGGTGCAGCTTCGCAGCCGGCCCACCACGCGGCCGTCGTGATGCACCGCCTCGCCGCCGTAGATGGGTAAGTACTCCTGGTCTCCCACCGCGAGCGTGCGCAGCCTGCGCCTGATCCCCGCCGCGCGAGCGGCGATCAGCGCCTCGCGTGCGTTGAAGTCGCCCTTGTCAAGCTGGACGCAGAACCCGAGGCCGGCCTCATATGGGTTGTCGAGGAGCGTGAGGTCGGTCCCGTAGTAGCGGTATCCCTTCTCCATGCGCAGCGAGTCCAGCACGCGATACCCGCCGGGCCGGATGCCGTGATCGCCCCCGGCCGACAGCAGCCGGTCCCACACCTGCACCGCCCACGCCGGCTCGACGTAGAGCTCCCATCCAAGCTCGCCGACATAGGTGACGCGCTGGGCGAGCACCTTCGCCCCGCCGATGCGGATCTCGCGGGCGCTCATGAATGGAAAGCCGGCATCGGACACGTCGTCACGAGTCACCTGCTCGAGCACCGCTCGCGCCCGGGGACCCCACATGCCGATCACCGCCATCTCGTCTGAGGACTCGCGAAGGCTCACGGGCGCCTCGCCGTCGCGCAATTGCATGCGCAGCCAGCCGAGGTCGCTGTCGACGTAGCCCGCACCCGTCACGACGCGGAAGTGCTGCTCGCCAAGCCGGGTGACCGTCACATCCGCCGCCATGCCCCCGTCCTTGGCGAGCAGCTGGGTGTACACCACGCTGCCGGCGGGCCGGTCGATCAGGTTGCCGGCCACGCGCTCGAGCAGGCGCAGCGCCCCCGGACCGGTCACCTCGATCTTGCCGAACGAGCTCATGTCGATGATGCCCACCTGCTCCCGGAAGGCACGATGCTCCCGCTCGAGCAGGTCGAAATAGGGGGGACGCTTCCACCCGAACCTGCGCTGGTCCGCGCCGGCGCGCCGCCACGGCGCCGCCGCCTCGAAGTAGTCCGGCCGCTCCCACCCGTGCTTGGCGCCGAAGACCGCACCCAGATCCTGCATTCGCCCGTGCAGCGCGCTGGTGCGCTTCGGACGGCCCCACTCGTCCGCGTCGTACGGGTAGCGGAGGTAGTAGTAGTACCTGTAGGCCTCGCGGGCCAGCTCTGCCGCGTACACGTGGTCGCGGTGCACGGAACCGAACCGCCACGGGCGGTACGAATAGAGGTCGAGCTCCGATTCGCCGGTGGTGATGAGCTCCGCCAGCGACCGGCCGATGCCGCCCGCACCGCCGAACCCGTTCAGCGACAGCCCCGCGGCCATGAACAGTCCAGGCACTCCCGGCACCGGGCCGACGAGCGGATTGGAGTCAGGCGTCATGGCGTCTGGGTGGCACACGAGCTTCACGATTCCAGCCTCGCCGATAAAAGGAAAACGCCGAGCCGCGCCCGCCAGCAGCGGCTCGAAACGGGCCTGGTCGGGCGGTATCGACGTGCCCGCGTGGTCCCAGGGGACCCCGTCGATCCATCGCGCCACAGGGTCGGACTCATAGCCGCCGAGCACGACCCCTCCCGCCTCCGACTTGCCGTAAACAAGGTTGTCGGGATCACGGAAGCAGGGCATGTCCCCAGGCAGCTCGTGTCCGGGCATGGCGAGAAGAGCGGCGTGCTGGTGGTCGACCGGCGTCGAGACCACGGCGACACCCGCCATGGCTGCGACCTGCGGCGCCCATATGCCGCCGGCGATGACGAGGACCTGCGTCGCGATGCGGCCAGCATCCGTCCGCACAGCTGCGACGGCGCCGTGCTCGGAAAGCTCGATGCCCACCACCCTCGTGTGGGTCAGGACCTGGGCCCCGAAACCTCGCGCCGCGGTGGCCAGCGAGTGCGTCGCGGTGTGCGGGTCGAGATGGCCGTCGGCGGCCACCCACACCGCGCCGTGGAGCGACCGTTTTGTGATCGCCGGCATCAGGCGCGAAGCCTCCTCGGCCGAGATGAGCTCCACCTCGAGCCCGATCCCGCGGGCGCGGCTGACCCCGCGTTGCAGCTCCTGCAGCGATTCCGCGCTGGACGCAAAACGCAGGCTGCCCACGGTTTCGAAGACGCCGAGCTCGCGGTAGAGCTCAATGCTGTAGCTGCGAAATCGCATCATGGTCGGCGAGGGGTTGAACTGCGTGACCAGGCCCGCCGCGTGGCAGGTCGAGCCCGACGTCAGCTCATCCTTCTCGAGCAGCACCGTCTCGCGCCAGCCGGCCTTGGCCAGGTGATACGCGACGCTTGCGCCGGTGATCCCCCCGCCGACCACGACGGCCCTGGCCTCCTGCATCGGCTTGCAATCCTAGAGGCCGAGTCTCGCGGTGGTGCCCTATTCGGGGAGAGGCTGCTCTTTGGTCTCGGGCAGGAAGAACAGGAGAAGCGCGCCCGCGACGGCGGCGATGCCGCCAAGCTCGATCGCGGTGCCCAGGCCCACCGACTGCGACAGCGCGCCCACCACCTGGAGTCCAGCCACGCTGCCGGCCGCCGCGGCCACCGCGGTCAGCGCCTCCGCTGTGGCTCGCGCCCGGGTCGGAAAGAGCTCCGCCGACCACGCGCCGAAGACCGGTGTCGACGCGCTGGCGAAAGCGCTCCACAGGATGTTGCCGATGAAAAAGCCGATCGCGGCGGTCGCGAAGCTGAGGCTCGTCGCGATCGCCGTCGCCACAGTCAGCGCGATCGCCGGACCCATGCGGCCGAATCGATCCGTGAGGTATCCACCGGCGAGGTACGAGCTGGCCCCGGCCACTCCCGAGACGACGATCAGGATGCTGATCGCGCCCGGGGACATCCGCAGCACGTCTGTCGCGTACACGGTGAACAGCAGGCCCGCGGGCTCGAGCAGAATCGCCAGGAGGCCGGTCATCAAAGCGAGGATCAGGATCCTTCGCCGCCAGGGTGGCTGAAACAAGAGGTTGAGCGCCGAGCCTTCGACCTTGACCGCAAGCCATGTCCTGCCCTCGGGCAGGCGGAACCAGATCACCGGGGCGGCCAGGAATCCGACCCCGCCGGCCATGAAGAGCCAGCGCCAGTGCGGGGCGATGATCGGGTACGCGATCACCGTGATCCCGGTGCCGATGCCGGCCAGCAGGGCCAGGACGCTCACCGCCTGGCCTCGATGGGTGGCCGGAGCCTCCTCGACGATCAACGCGGTTGCCACGCCGGCGACCAGCGCTTCGAAGCACACCGCAACCAGGCGCAGCGCCGCCAGCGCGCCGATGGACGGCGCGAAGGCGCTGGCGAAGTTGGCGATCGAAAAACCCGCCACGCCGACGGCGATCAACCTGCGGCGGCCGAAGTGGTCGGCCAGCGTTGAAAGGGGCAAGGCTCCGAGCGCTCCCAGCGCGAGCGCTGAGCCGAGGTTGGAGAGCGCGGGTGTCTGGGCGTGAAAATCGGCGGCGATCGCAGGCAGGGCGAGCACCAGCACCGAACCGTCGAACGCGGTGAGGATCACCGCCAGTCCCGCCCATGTGAGCGTGCGCCTTTGCCGCGAATCGAGGTCGATAACTCGCCACTGTATAGTCCGGATCACCGATGGCCCCGGTGGTGAGCGTCAAAGATCTGCGGAAGCGCTACCGGCGCAACGACCCGTGGGCTGTCGATGGTGTGTCCTTTGAGCTCGAGCCCGGCCAGGCGTTCGGGCTGCTGGGCCCCAACGGCGCCGGCAAGAGCACGGTGGTCAAGGTCATCGCGGGCCTCATCCGTCCCGACGGGGGAAGCGTGTCGCTCTTCGGGCTGGACCCCGGCAACCCGGCGGCTCGCGTGGAGCTTGGCTTCTCGCCTGAGGACCCGGACTTCCCGAAGTTCCTTCGCGCGGGCGAGGTCCTCGACTACTTCGCGAGCCTGCTCGGCCTGGATGACACGGAGCGCAAGAGAAGGATCCCCGAGACGCTCGCTTTCGCCGGCCTCGACCAGGAGCGCCGCCAGGTTCGCCAATTCTCCAAGGGAATGAAGCAGCGGCTCGGCATCGCGCAGGCGATCCTCGGCCGGCCCAAGCTGCTGATCCTCGACGAGCCGACCGCCGACCTCGACCCACTGGGCCGCCGCGACGTGCGCGCGCTCATCGACCGGCTCAAGGAGAGCGGCGTCGCGATCCTGCTCAACAGCCACCTGCTGAGCGAGGTCGAGCTGGTCTGCGACACGGTGGCGATCATGGCCAAGGGCCATGTCCTCAAGGAAGGGACCATGGCGGAGGTCGTGCCCGAGGGCCGGAACCTGGAGGACGTCTTCGTCGAGCTGATCCAGGGCTCGGGCCCGAAGCGCGACGACCTGCCGTCATTCATCAGCGATGAAGGCAACAAGCCGTGAACGGGACGCTCGCGATCACCCGGTACACGCTGCTCGAGCTGTCGCGCCGGCGCTTGCTGCTCGTCTTCGCGATCATCGGCGTGCTGGGCATCGCTCTGCTCGGGATCGGCCTGCGAATCCTGTACGGCCTCATCACATCGAATCCGAGCAGGGGCGGTTTCGGCGACACCAGGCTGAGCACCGACCAGCTGAACAAGATCATCGAGACGCTGTTCGTCTCGGAGCTCTTCAGCGCACTCTCGATCTTCGCGTTGCTGATCGCGTTCGGCATCGGCATGACGGCCATCTATCACGACCTCGACTCCGGCGCCGCCGTCAGCATCTTCTCCAAGCCCGTTTCGCGATTGGCGTTTGCCACCGGCAAGGTCATCGCCGCGGTGGCCGTCCTCGTGGCGATCGTCGGGGTGCTCGCGCTCGAGTCAAGGTTCGTGATGTTCCTGTTCGGCGGCGGACTCGAGAACGAGCTCTGGCTCGAGGTGCTCGCCATCGTGGCCAACAGCGTCGTGGCGATGCTCATCGTGCTGGCGCTCAGCACCTGGGTGAACAACATCGTCGCCGCGGTGATCGCCTTCGTCTACATCATCGTGGTGGAAGGGGTCGTCAGCTACATCCACACGCTGACCGACCAGGGCGTGATCAACAACGACATCGTCAAGTACGTCTTCGACGGGTTGTACTGGCTCGTTCCACACCAGCTGTCCAGCTCCGCCATTCGGGACGTCGCCCTGGCGTCAGCTCAGCTGCAGACCCAGGGCGGCGGTCCAGGCCCCGGTGCCGGCGTACCGCCCGCCTCCGGCGCCGGCGACATCGTGTGGTGGGCGTTCACCGTCCTCTTTTTCGCGGTGCTCGTCTACTACTCCGTGCGGCGGCGCCAGGTCTAACGGCACAAGGGGGTCAGGCCCCCCTTGTGGGAAACCCCCCGGGGACGGGGCACATGGGGGGCAGGCCCCCCTTGTGGGAAACCCCCCGTGTTTTGGATGCATGGAGGCGCTTGGTAGTTCGGCGCATGGGACGGCCGGAGTGAATCCGGCCTATAGCTCCACATTGCTGAACGGCACATGGGGGGCGGGCCCCCCTTGTGGGGAACCCCCGGTGTTCAGCGATGCACGGAGGCGCTATAGGTGACACGCATGGGTCGGCCGGAGTGAATCCGGCCTGCCGCTCCACCTGGCGCTGTTAGATCAGGTGCAGTTTTTTTAGGGCGTAGGGGCCGGGGCCTAGGAAGCCGCAGGTGGCGCCGATGTGGGCTAGGGATATGCCTAGCAGGGACGGCGGTCCAGGCAGAAGCCAGAACGCCAGCCCGAGCGGGATCCCGACCAGGGCGGTGGCCAGGGTGTCGGACCAGGTCCAGCGCCCGAGCCGGTGATAGAGGA